>NZ_JBLFJW010000009.1:0-159194 GCF_047713085.1 Pantoea sp. sgz302252 | reverse complement strand
CATTGGGACCCCCTTTTGATTTCTTGTTGAATGTTTGCAGTTGCCAGACCGCAACCTGTTTTAACAAATCAAAAGGGGTTTTTAGAACCGACTCAAAGCTGAAAGCTTTACTGAACCCCCAGCCTAGTTGGGGGTTTTCTGTGCACAAAAAAAACGGCAACCCGAAGGTTGCCGTTTCTGTTTTACTCACTCTTAAAGAGCACTCCACGCATCAGCCCATGCAAGGCCTTTACCTGGCTCGTAGTAAGTTGGTGCATTGTTACACCAGCCGCTGTACGGGTAAGGTTTGCACTGGAACAGCTGGCCGTGGTTATTCACGATATCGCCCGCTTTCCATTTGGTGTTCGCGCTCCACGCCGGGTAAGTCCCGGTCTGGTCGCCACCGGAGGCTTTCGCGTTCACGTTCAGCAGATAAGTGGTGGTGCTGCTCAACTCACCATCGCTAACGGTCAGGCTGACTTCGTACTGAGCCGCCGCCGCTGCTTCTGGTGCGTTGAAGGTGATCACCGCTTTATCTTCACCGCTGACAGACTGGCCATTCTGAGTGGTCCAGGTGTAGGTCAGGGTGTTGCCGTCTTCGTCAGTCGACCCTGCAGCGCTCAGCGAAACGGTAGCCCCTGCATCAACCGCACCAATTGGCCCGGCAATCTGCGCGACTGGCGCATGATTCACGGTCGTTGGCTCTGCTGGGGTCACTGACTCGTCAGGAACCGTAGGCTCAACAGGAGTGACTGGCTCTACCGGCGTGACAGGTTCAACCGGAGTCACGGGCTCGTCAGGAACCACTGGAGGCTGCACGGTATCGTCTTCGCCCGTCACATTGACGTTGAAGAAGTGTTTCACACACTTGGTGTAGTCACCCTCTTTGAAGGCGCTGAATGGCGTCTGATAGCCCACCAGCTGGCAAGAGTAAGTCTGGCCTGATGGTGTATCTGCACTCCATCCCCAATCCTGTTCCCAGTAAATTTTCAGGGAACCGGAACCGCCTTCATCGAACTGCTTCATGTTGGCGCAGCCGAGGACTTCGTTAGCCGGAACCTGAACTTTCAGGTAGTTAGCGAACTCTTTGTAGTATTTGATACGGTTCTCAGACTGAGCAATCTCGGTCGGGCCACCGCACTCAACGCCACCGTTGATGATCTGCGTGGTCACACCAAAGCCCGGCACCAGGCCATTCGCTTTGTCATGATCGTTTGGCTGCCAACTGCCATCAATCACCTGCAGCATGCTTGGTTTCGGCGGCTGCGGGTAAGCGAAGAAGAAGATAGCCGAAGCCAGGTTCAGCCAGGTATCCGCCACCAGCTCAGGTTTTTTCAGCAGCACGCTAACGTCGCCATACATCGCTTCAGAGAACGGGCCGTAGTTGTAGTTGTAAGACAACTGCTTAGCACCGCGACCGAAGTAGCTGACGAAATCGCCGTCTTTATCTTTGCCGCACGGCCAGGTTTGACCCTGCCAGATATCTGGCGCACATTCGCCGTTATAACCGCCCTTCTGCCCTTCGCTCCAGCCCATTTCACGCACATACACCAGTGCCTGACGCCATTCGGCTTCTGGACGCCAGCTTTCATGGCCGCCGGTTTCCTGCGCGAAGTGCGCAAACATGGTTGCCAGTGATTTACGACAAATAGCATCGCTGTCACGACCATCGGTATAGGTCTGGCACAGTGCAGGGAATTTACCTACCGCTTTGAGGAAGTTGCTGTAGGTGTATTCAGGTGCACGCAGTGGGAACAGATAATCCCAGTCGCTGGCTTTCACAATCCCTTCAACGCGTTTGACGTTTTCCGGGTTCGACGCTCTGCCAGGTTCAATCTGTTCAACCAGGCTGTTGTCCAGCGTACGGATGGTCGATTTCACCGCGGCCATCAGCGGAAAGTCGGTCAGCTCCTGCTCTTTTTGTTGCAGGTCACTGGCTTTGACGGTGTACGGCTCGCTGCTGGCCTGAAGCTGTGCAGCTTGTGCCATAAACGGTGCAACACAAGCCCCGGCAACCAGCAGGCTTAATAATGTCCTTTTGTTCATTTCGGTAATTCCTGTTAAATACAATAATATGATGGATGTGGATGAAAACTGATTTCAGTTTGCTTATTCGTCCGTGGGTCAACAGGCTCAGTGGATATTTCACATTAGTTGAAATAATCATTCCTGGCATGTTTTTTCAGCATTTGATATTTGGCCCAAACTTTACGGGCATACACCATTCGCTTCGGGAAGTTTTCTTTTTTCAGCCCGGCGTTATAAGCGCCGACCGCTTCCCAGTTATAGCCATAAACTTTAATCATGCCTGAGAGTATTGAAGCGCCGACCATAATGGAGGTACAGGGCTCAGTTATCAGGCGGTATTCATCAATGCCGCTGCGTTGAAGTTCGGCAAAATGCGAACTGTTAATCTGCATTAACCCGACATCGTAAGTGCCATCATGATTCTGGCCGATGGCCGAAGGATTCATGCCTGATTCAACGTTAGCAATGGCGTAGAGGAGATAAGGATCAACGTGATAATAATGCGCGGCGTTATTCCAGCAGTTGGCCAACGCACTCTGGCTCATTATCATCAACAATAAAAATAGCGTCTTCATGTTCAATCCCGTTATTTTTCATTGCCCGTTAATCCTTTCCACTTATTCACTTCCGGGCCTGTTTATCCTGCGGGCAGAATGCTGCCCGCAGGGTTAAGGCTGGAAATTATTGACAGTCAGTTGCCGCGCCGGTTTTCACCCACACATCGCTGTTGCCTGGCATATCACCCTTAGTCCACCATTTGGCACGGTAAGCCGAGCCGTTATAGGTGGTGGTGTCGCCGCCGTTGTAAACCACATCGGAACGCCAGTTGAATTTCACCTGGCTGACCAGTTCCCAGGCATCCACGCCGAAGCCAGGTTTGTTACCCTGAGTCCAGTATTTTGCCTTCCAGACCAGGTTATCAGCGCTGACGGTGTCGTCCGCGTTATAGACCTTGCTGGCGCTCCACGCTGCATGTTTGCTGGCGTTGGCATCAACAGGCGCATCGCAGCTACCGGTTGCCTGACCTTCATCCGCTGGCGTATTGCCTTCGTCTGCTGGTGTATTCCCTTCGTCAGATGGGGTATTACCTTCATCAGACGGGGTATTGCCTTCATCAGACGGGGTATTGCCTTCGTCCGCAGGCACGTTGCCTTCATCAGCCGGAACTTCTGCTGCTTTCGGCGTGACGGTGACTTCTACGCTTGACTGGACGCTGGTCTTGCCATCGTTAACCACAACGGTCAGGGTGTAAGTAGACTGCGTTTCCACGTCTGGTGCGGTAATGTTCAGGTTGGCGGTGCCGTTACCCGTTGCCTGCATTGCTGCCGGAACGCTCCAGGTGTACGTCAGCGCGTCACCATCTGGATCGGTAGCTTGAGCGTGCAGGGAGTAAGTCTGACCCGATTCCAGCGTTACCGCTTCCAGTGGGTTTACAACCGGAGCCTGGTTCGCTTTTGGCGCTTTGTTCACGACCTGAACATCTGCCGTGCTGGTCAGCCCTTTCGCATCCGTTACCGTCAAGCGGAACACCAGAGTCTGATTGCTGGTGACAGCCGCCACATTGAAGGTTGCTCTCGCATTCGTGCTGTTGGTGATGTTGACAGACGTTCCAGAAACCTGAGTCCATTTGTAGGTGATCGCATCGCCATCAGGATCGGTGGAGGCAGAACCATCCAGCGTCACGGTTGCCGGGCCAGTCACCATCTGATCGGCTGCAGTCGCAATCGGTGCATGGTTGGTGACCACAGGATCAACCGGCGTTGAACCGCCGCCGACCAGGCTTTCATTCATCGCGTTCAGGATGTCGCCGGTATCGGAGTCGATAGACCAGGCAAACAGGCCGCCCAGGTTTTTCGCCAGCACATATTTACCTTTGGCGGTTGCAGAGCGCGCATCTTCATAGGTGATCAACTCACCGGTTGATTTATTGAACAGAGACGGGGCTTCTGCCGCAGTGTCATAGCTGTATTCCCAGCCTGGTTTGCCTTTGTATTCGTTGGCAATCTGACGGTAGTCAACCACGCCCGGTTCCCAGGTGCCTCTCACTTTGTCGGTCGCGGTGCCCGTGAATGGATTGTTGCCGGTATAACCGTGTACACCAGTCCAGCCGCGGCCGTACATGGCGGTACCCACCACAATCTTGCCTGGCTGCACGCCCTGACCGAGCAGCGCGTTGACGCCGTTGTCAGTGGTGTATTGGGTATCTGGTTTCCAGGACGCACCGTACAGCGCATTCTGGTGGCCCAGTTCGTCCATGCTCCAGCCGCCGTGGAAGTCGTAGCTCATCAGGAAGATATGATCGAGATATTGCTGAGCGGTGGTGTAATCCACGTCTTCAATTTTATCCTGACCGGAACCGATCGCCGAGGTCAGCTCAAACTTACGGCCGGTTTCTGTCGACAGATCGTTGAGCATAGCGCGCAGATCCTGCATCAGCAGGGTGTAGGTTTCTTTATCCTGCTGAGGGTTACCCAGCGCAGCATTCTCGCCGCCGCCACCCGGGAATTCCCAGTCGATATCCACACCGTCGAAGAATTTCCAGGTTTTCAGGAAGTCTTTCACAGAAGCCACGAAGCGATCGCGGATCACTTTGTCATGCATTCTGTAGAACGGATCAGACAGGGTCCAGCCACCGATGGATGGCAGCACTTTCAGGTCTGGATGCGCTTTTTTCATCGCCATCAGCTGACCGAAGTTGCCTTTGTACGGGTCGTCCCAACCGGAAACGCCAGCTTGCGGCTTCTGCAATGCCGCCCATGGATCGTGAATGGCCACCTGGAAATCCTGACGACCGTTACAAGAACGTTTCAGCGCTTCAAAGCTGTTGCCGCCTTCAATGGTTTTCAGGCTGTCGTTGATACCGTCGCCGCCACAGATAGGAATGAAGCCATACAGGATATGGTTGAGGTTCGCCGCAGGGATTTTATCCACCGGGAAATTACGATCGTAAACACCCCACTCAGGGAAATAAGCGCCAACGACTTTGTCGGTGTGCTGAGCAAGCGTTTTGTTGTTTTCTTGCATGGTGGTGGTCAATGGCAGCAGATGACTACCGTCGGTATCCGCAACGATAATCAGTTTGCTGGCGCTGGTGCTGCACCCGCTAGTGTTACAAAGCTCAACCGTTTCCTGATAACGGCCGCCTTTCATGACTTTAAAACTTGCGGTGCCGTTCATGCTGCCCGCGCCGGTCCAGACGGTTTTACCATCCAGCAGCACTTTTGCAGACGTGGGGGCCGCCCCGCTCCAGACGTCCCACTGCACTTTTACGTCAGCGCCGTCGTGGACTTTAACAAGATTGTTATAGGCCGTGGCGGCCTGATCCACTTCAACAATGGCAAATTTATCATTACCGCTGGAGATTGTGGCTTTACCTGGTACAGCTGCAAATACCGGGCTTGCCACCGCGGCAACAAAGAGCGCCAGATATTTAGGCTTCAGAAATTTCATTATTAGATCCTGACAATACGATTTGTGAAATTAAATACCCATGTCATTCCATTCAACATGGACAAGCTATTATGAATAACCCTTCTTAAATACAACGTATAAAAACAACTTGCGAAATAATTACTGTATTACGCCAACACCCTCCATAAAATAAAATCTGATGCAATATCCTTTCCGTGACACCAAGAATACAGGGCGTTTTTTATTTCCCCTATTCCTTTCCCTGGTGAAAAAATTTCAAATAAAACTTGACTGGCTGTTTTAAAACGAAAAATGCATTATCTGCAGAATAAAGGTCACCATTCCGGAAAATGCAAGAGAGGGACCAAAGGGAATAAGCGTATTTTTACGCCCGGATTTCATGAACAGCATAGTGACGGCAATCCCGCTCAGGGCAGCAACCAGCACCAATGTCGGCAACGATTGCCAGCCGCACCAGGCTCCGAGCGCCGCCAGCAGTTTAAAATCCCCGTAACCCAGCCCTTCTCGCCCGGTGAGCAAGCGAAACGCCCAGTACAGTAGCCACAGCGAAAGATACCCGGCAACCGCGCCATATAACGCGTCAGTCAACGGCAATGTATGAAATGCAGCACTGGTTAATAATCCGGCCCAGAGCAGAGGCTGCGTCAGGCAATCCGGCAGCAGCAAGTGCCGGGTATCAATGATCACCAGCGGCAACAGCAAACTCCATAACAACCACAGCGAAAGTAAAACAGGCAGCGATGGAGCAAAAGCCGCGCTGAATGCGAAGAAAAGTGCGCTGAACACTTCGACCAGCAGCAAGCGAAGCGGGATAGCCGCCTGACAGTGGCGGCAACGCCCACGCAGGAAGCACCAGCTCAGCACAGGAATATTTTCCCAGCCGCTTAGTGGATGAGAGCATTCAGGGCAATGGGACGCCGGAAACAGCAGATTCCCCGCACCGTCCTCACCCATCACCAGCGGCGGAATACGCTCTGCCACCACGCCCAGAAAACTGCCGATAATGGCCCCTAGCCCGGCGCTCAACGCGCAAAGCCCGGGGAGATTCTGTGTCTGTATCAGCATCAACGGATTCACGCGGTTTTGCCCCAGCTCAGCGTAATGTGCGCGCTCACATCACTCAGGTGATCCACCGGCGTCAAATCGACTTTTTCCATCCTGACGCCAGAGGTCATATTCATCTCCCGCAGCCAGTTTTTGAGGGTGTAAACGTTGACCCTGTCGACGCTAAAAGATAATGACTGCCCATCCTGACGCAGTTCCGTCAGTGAAAGGTGGATCTCTTTTGCGCTGTCTTCCACTACGCTGCGAGGATTACTGACTTTCAGCACTTTGGCCTGAAGATGATTTTTACTAATTTCTTCACGCATCCAGTTCAGGGTTTGTTTCTGTTTGAATAAAGCCGTCTGGTTATCTTTAATCATTGCATCCAGCGGCGTCATGGCGCCGTAATAAATAACGGCACAGCACAGCACTCCGGCGCTGAATTTAAATAACAAGCGTTCACGCGGGCTGTAATTCTGCCAGCGGGCTTTTAATTGGGTGACACGTTCTTTCATTTGTATTTCCCGGTGACGATGGCGGTATAAGGGGCTTCGCTGGAAACAGGCTGCATTGTTAACGCAAAGTGCTCATTGGCCTGATTCACGAAATTCTGAATCGCCTGGGCGTCCATCGATTTCACATTCAGCGTGAGCTGGCCCTGCGCTTCGTCATACTCCACTTCGCTGACTTCCACGTCCGGCTGCGATGTCCTGATTTGCTCCAGGGCATCAAGCTGAATGAAGAACCCTTTCTGCACTTTGCTCAGGTTTTGCCCAACGTGATACTTCAGGTTGGTGGTTTGCCGCAGGGTCGGGAAATAGTGCTGTGCCACTTCAAGCATCTCACTGGAAACCTGTTCCTGCTGTTGGCTCAACATCCAGGCCGCACCGACGCGTGGCCCCAACAGCAGGCCAATCCCCAGCAACACCACGGCGGTCATCAGCGCTTTGGTATGCCGAAAACGTGGGCCCTGCGCACTACGCAAGGAAAACTCGCCGTGCAGCAGGTTAATGCGACAGCTTTCCCACTGCGGCTGGATAAGCACCAACGGATGTTGCCACACCAGTGCCTCATCTACCCGGACACCTTCTGGCGCCTCGCCATAACAACGCACTTCCCCGCCGTCGCATTTGCTCATCAGCAACGGCAACAGGCCAGCATCCGCTTCACACGCATTGAATGGCGAGAAGCGCAGCCAGTAACTGTCCTCCAGCGCCACCAGCGTCGTGCCGCCATCATTGACGGGCAGCAACATCGCATCCGGCAGCACCTGGATAACGCCCAATCCGGCTTCGGAAAAAAGCGTCAGCCAGCGGCGCAGCACCTCTGCGTTGACTGCCGTGGCATCCACTTCCCGCCCTTTTTTGTTCACTACCGTCCAGTGGAGATCGTCGACATCACCAATCAGCGTCTCTTCAGCCATCCATGAAAAGACCGTCGCCTGTGCGGAGGCTCCTTTTTTAGGCAGCGAAAAATGGCGAAAAATCATTTCGCTGGCCGGAAGCAGCAAGCAGACATTGCTCGCCCACGGATGGTCTGCCAGCGTGTTCAGCTCACCCCACCCCGCCAGCGTTGCAACATGCTGGCTACCGGATTCGCACCACAAAATCTTGTCGTCCTCATGCGTGCCGGGACGAATAAAAAGCACCTGTTTCATCGTGTTTTACTTGTGTTATTCAGCCATTCGGTAACGACGTTGCCAGGTAATCACCTTGCCAGCTTCACTATCAACATGGAGCTGACTGACAACGCGCAGTGTTAAATCGTCAGTATTGCCGGTACTGTTGACCCGGAAATCGCGGCTACTCACCGCGATCCGCTCCTGAACCTGCGCCAGGATCTCTTTGGTCTGTGGATACTCGGTTTCCAGCACTTTGCTGAATGCCTCCAGCGATTCCCAACCCTCTTCAGGACGGGACTCAATCAGCCGTTTCGCGGCATCGGTATTCAGCGTGCCGGTAAAAATTGCCGCCAGCAGCGGGGCCTGTTCGGGCGTTAAGGTATTGACGTTCACCTTGCCGTCCGTGTCGGGCAGTGCACACAGCAGCTTGCTGGCTTTTGCCCATGCCATTGGCGGGAAGGCAGGCAACTGTTTTATTTCATCAATGGTGCGCATCATCTGGTTGGCTGGCCCACGAGCCGGTACCGCACTCGCCCAGGCATCCTGTTCCTGACCTTGTTTCGCCGTGAGACTGTCACCGTCGAGGTCATCCACCAATTGCTGATACACCTCCTCGGCGGTCGTCGAACTGACACCGCTGTCGATAAGCAACTGCTCAGTAATCTGCTCTTTAACTGGTTTCTCCGGTAACGCCCCTGGCGCGTCGGCAGGTTTAGCCGCTGCGCTGTCTTCTGCAATCAGGCTGTTGACGTTAAAGCAAGTCCTCGCGTCTTCGACCTGGCTCGTCACGGTGTAGTTTTCACCCTGTGTTTCCAGAGGCTGCGCCCAATCACCGTTCGGTGACAGGCCTTTGCTTTC
Organism: Pantoea sp. sgz302252; assembly: GCF_047713085.1. Classification (NCBI taxonomy): domain Bacteria; kingdom Pseudomonadati; phylum Pseudomonadota; class Gammaproteobacteria; order Enterobacterales; family Erwiniaceae; genus Pantoea; species Pantoea sp. sgz302252. The sequence continues at coordinate 150,232 of NZ_JBLFJW010000009.1, read as the reverse complement.
GCTGCTGGCCTCTTTTTGCAGCCCATTTTCGATAACGGTTTGCTGGCGTTGAATCGCCCAGCGCAATGCCTGCTGACTCACCTGATAATGAGTTTTCTGCAAATGCCGACAAAACTGCTGGCTGATTTTGGCGGCCAGCGCCGACATCATCACCAGCAGGATCAGCACCATCAACAGTGCGACTCCGCGCTGTTTTCGCCCTAACGTGCCACGCATTAGTTCGCTCCCGTTTCAGCAGCAGGCGCTGCCTGCGGTTCAGCTGGCACAGACTGTGCCGTCTGTGCATCGACAGGCTGCGCTGGCTCAGCTTTCTCGTCAGTTTTGAGACTCTGGCTCTCCGGCATATCCCCTGGCGTCGTAAAGATCCAGCGCCAGGTGTCGCCGTTTTCCATCGTCAGCGTCAGCTCAACGCCTGCGGGTTGATGGTCGGTTTCAGGCCATTTGTCCTGCCAGCCATCATGCCAGAAGCGCCATTTCATCGAACTCACTTCGCTCAGAATAGGCACCTCTTCCGGCCCGACGCTTGCCGGGCTGTCGATGGTGCTCCAGACATCACGCCATAAACGTTTGTCTTTCAGCCGCCAGCGCACACGTTCCAGTTGCAGTTGCCCGCTGATACCACTCAATGTGGTCAGTTCGAGACCATCGTCACGTTCAATAAACGCATCACCTTCGTTACGCGGCGCTCGCGCCTGTAACTGATAGAAATCGCGCGAAAGAAGGTTGTAGGTACGTTGTAATTGCGTGATCTTCACCGCCGCAGCATCGCTGGCAGAAGACGTACGCATTGCGCCATCCAGAATTTGCCAGGCCAGGGTGCTGATCACCGCAAAAATGGTCAGCGCAATCATAATTTCCAGCAGCGTAAAGCCTTGCTGATGACGTGTTCGTTGGCTCATTCCACCGCCTCCGGCTCACTCAACTGGAGAGCTATCACCGGCTGTGTTTCTTCGCCTTCGCCATACACCCGCACCTCATCGGCAAAGGCATTGGCTGAGGTTTTCACCCGCTGGATATGCCAGTTCCATGTGCGCCCGCCCATCGTTTCGCTGCCTTCCAGTTCATCGTCGGGAAAATCCTTTTGCGCCAGTTGAGCTTGCGCCAGCAGGTTTTCCGCCACCCAACTCGCCTGAAGGGTTTCAGACAAGCTGTGGGTAAAGCGCACGTTCAGTGAGACAGAATTCATTAACGCCAGCGCGGCGGTGGAGAAAATCACTAATGCGACCATCACTTCCAACAGCGTCATGCCTTGTTCTTTCTTTTTGCGATCAGTCATCGTTCTCCACCTCGACGGGCGTCGCGCCCAGCGATGCCACGTGAAAGCGCACTTTTTTATCCGCGCTTTGCAGGCTGAGCTTGAAACGGCTTAGCTCGCCATCGGGTAAAAAGACTATCTGCGGTGCGTCATCCAGCGTGGTCGCCAGCCTTTGCGGGCTGAGCGACACGTACATTTCTTCAGGAAACTGGCCTTGAGTGAGTATTCGGCCCGTGGCTAGCGGAACCCAGTGGCGCTCGCTGCCGTTTCCGGTCTGCGTCACCAGTTGATATTCCGTTGAGGTCACCACCAGCCCGACAATATTCCCATCCATCACCGCGCGGTCAGAACCATATTCAACGAGGGATTTCATTTGCTGCCCCAATATATCTGCGCCGCTGCGAGAAGGAATGGTTGAGACCACCATCATGGCGCAGCAAGAAAATATCACCAGCGCCACAATAATCTCCAGCAAGGTAAACCCACGTTGCTTATTCATTACTTCTCTTTTGTATCAGCAGACCAGTTGCTTATATCATCGGCAGTATTGGCTTCAGCATCCGGGCCGGAAGAAAAAATATCGACCGCGCTGTGTTCGCCTGGGCTGACCAGAATATAGTCATTGCCCCACGGATCTTGTGGCAGGCGGCGAATATAGCCGTCATCGCGATAGCCTTTTGGAATTGGCGCAATTTCAGGTTTGGTTACCAGCGCCTGCAAGCCTTGTTCAGTGGTTGGGTAGCGATGGTTATCCAGTTTGTACATATCGAGAGAACCTTCCAGCGCCACAATATCGCTGGTGGCTTTTTGCACATCCGCCTTCTCTTTGTTACCCATTAAATTCGGCACCACCATACTGGCCAGTACGCCGAGAATAACGATAACCACCATTAATTCGAGCAACGTAAACCCCGCCTGATGTTTCAGACGCTTTATTTTCATAGACATGTTTAACCCACCATATTATTAAGTTGAAGAAGCGGTTGTAATATTGCAAGAACGATAAATAAAACAACCGTCGCCATTGTGACGACCAGCGCCGGTTCAAAGACCGACAGCGTTAACGTAATGCGATGCTGTAATCCAGACTCCTGGTTTTCCGCCGCACGGTCCATTAATGGTCCTAACTCGCCGCTCTCCTCACCGGAGGCCACCATGTACAACATGGTTGGCGGAAAGATTTTTGCCTGCTCCAGCGCGTTATACAGCGACGAGCCCTGGCGCACGCTATCGGCAGCCTGTTCAAGTACCTTGCGGGCATACAGGTTTTCGATACCGTCCATCGCGATATACATGCCTTCCAGCAGCGGGACGCTACTGGCCTGCAAAATACTGAGCGTGCGGATATAGCGTGCGCTGTTGATGGCGCACACCAGTTTCTTCAGCGGCGAACGGCTTAATAGCCACTGGTGATAAGCGAAACGGTTCTTCTCTTTTTTCAACCAGGCTTTAAAGCACACCGACGCCCCGAACAGACCACCGGCAATAAAAATGCCCCACGCCTGTAAAAAATCACTCACCGCAATCAACGTCCGGGTGGTGATCGGCAACTGCTGTTTCATGTGGGTAAACTGGTCAATCACCTGCGGCACAACCGCCACCAGCAGAATCGAGATAACCGCCACCGCCACCACCGTCAGGGTGATGGGATAGACCATCGCCTGCGACAGTTTGCTTTTCATCTTCTGGCGCTGTTCGTTGAACTCCGCCAGTTTTTCCAGCACGCCACCCAGATGCCCGGTTTTTTCCCCGGCCATGACCAGCGTGCAATAAAGCTTATCGAAGCTACGCGGAAACTGGCTAAAGGCATCAAACAGCGTGTGTCCTTCCACCACTTTGTCGCGAATTTCCGTCACCATCTTCGCCAGCGTTTTATCTTCCGTTTGTTTGGCGATGGCTTTCAATGCACTTTCCAGAGGCAGCGCAGCATTCACCAGCGTCGCCAGCTGGCGGGTAAACATCGACAGCACCGGAACCGACAGTTTGGCGCCTTTGCGAGAGCTTTTACCCGCCTCAGGCCCGCGTGTTTCGGTAATCGACACCGGCATCAGTTTCTGATCGCGCAGCGTCTGACGCACCTGTTTTGGCCCTTCAGCCTGCAATGTGCCACGCTGACTTTTTCCCGTGGCGTCCGTTGCGGACCAGGCATACCAGGCCATTACTCGTCACCTCCGCGCTCGGCGGTGACGCGCATCACTTCTTCAAGCGACGTCACGCCAGAAATCACCTTCAGCAAGCCGTTTTCACGCAGGCTGTAGGCCTCTTTAAACAGCTGTGTTTCAACCGCCATTTCATCTTTATCTTCGTGAATGGCGCGACGCATGCCGCTGTCCACCACCAGAAATTCATGGATACCGGCACGTCCCTGGTAGCCGCTTTGGCGACACTGTTCACAGCCCACCGCGCGATAAATCGCCTTCGGGGGTTTCTCCATGAAACTGAACAGTGGCTTCTCATTGTCTTCCAGCGGACTGACGGTGCGGCAGTGCGAACACAACCGACGAACCAGACGCTGGGCAATAACGCCAAGGAGCGACGAACCGATTAAAAATGACTCCAGCCCCATGTCCCGCAGGCGAGTAATGGCCCCGGCGGCGCTGTTGGTGTGCAATGTGGACATCACCAGGTGACCGGTAAGTGACGCCTGCACGGCAATTTGCGCCGTCTCGCCGTCACGAATTTCACCGATCATCACCACGTCCGGGTCCTGACGCAGAATGGCTCGCAGACCGCGAGCAAAGGTCATGTCCACACGCGGGTTAACCTGCGTTTGCCCGACCCCTTCGAGTTCATATTCGATAGGATCTTCGACGGTCAGAATGTTGCGTTCATGGCCGTTCAGCGCCGAAAGGATCGCGTACAGGGTGGTACTTTTCCCCGAACCGGTTGGGCCAGTGACCAGAATGATGCCGTGAGGACGCTCAATCAGCCCCTTCAGCTTCACCAGTTCTTCATCAATCAGCCCAAGTTTGTTGATATCCGGTTTGAGATTGCTCTTGTCGAGCAAACGCATGACCACTCGTTCACCGTACTGCGACGGAATGGTCGACACACGCACGTCAATGGCTTTAAGGCCAATGCGCAGCGAGATGCGTCCATCCTGTGGCAGACGTTTCTCAGCGATATCCAGTTTGGACATGACCTTGATACGTGAGACCAGCAGCGGCGCGAGTTTACGCGCAGGTTGCAACACCGGGCGCAGCACGCCATCAACGCGAAAACGGATGCTCAACGTGCGCTCAAACGTTTCGATGTGAATATCCGACGCGCCGTCTTTTACCGCTTCGCTCATAATGGCGTTAATCAGGCGGATAACCGGCGAGTTCTCGTCGTTATCCAGCAAATCTTCGTTGTCGGGGATCTCTTCGGTCAACGCGAGCAGATCGATATCGGCATCCATATCGTCAACCATCTGCTGTGAAACCCCACTGTTTTGCTGCCAGATTTTGGTCAGCATCTCGTCGAACGCTTCCGCGCTTAACACGATGGGCGCATATGTGCGCCCCAGCACCCGGCGCATCTCCAGTAACGCATGAGCCTGGGCGTCTTCGCGCAAATACACGTTGTCCTCAAAGAACAAAATCCCGTTATCTTTTGCGTAGTTACTGGTACACAGCATTTTACTAAGCTCGTTCATCGCATCCCCCGGCTTCACTGACTGAACGGGTCACGAGACGTGTCAGGCGCAGTCGCGCTCACCGGCTCAGAACGGCTCTGGTTCGGGTAATCCGGCAAGACCGGATTGTTGCTGTTTTCGATAATGCCCAGCTTGCGCTCTTCCATACGTTGCTGCTGACGCGCCTGAATCTGGTCATATTTCTCTTTCGAGGCCGCGCTGTAGTTGTCGTCATCACGCAGCACCGTGGTGTGGATGAAGACCATCAGATTACGTTTGGAGCTGTCTTGCGAGGTGTAGCGGAACAACTGGCCAACCAGCGGAATATCCCCGAGCAGCGGCACTTTAGAAACCGACTGCTTGGTGACATTTTCGATCAAGCCGCCCAACACCACGGTTTGCCCGCTGTGCACCATCACTTCGTTATTGATGGTGCGAGTGTTGAAGGTTGGGCCCAGGCTGGCATCTTCCGTCGCGCTGTTATCCACGCTCGACACTTCCTGCTCGATTTTCAGGTGGATCATGTCGCCGTCGTTAATCTGCGGCACAATCTTGAGTTTGGTCCCGACCGTTTTACGCTCAACCGAGTTAAAGACGTTATCGCCACTGGTGGTCTGCGATCCGGAGAGGACTGGCACATCCTGACCCACGTTGAACGACGCTTCTTTGTTATCCAGCGTAACCACGCTTGGGGTGGAGAGAATGTCGTTTTTGCCGTTGGTCGATAGCGCGGTCATCAGCGCGCCAAAATCACCGTTAAAGAAACCGGTCGCCAGGCCAGTGAAGCTGCCCAACACCTTGTTTTTCTTCACCTGGCTGATGGGCATACCGGTAGAACCAAACTGTACGCCACCGTGTTCGCTGGTCCACTGCACGCCAAGATCAAGCCCGCTGCCATCCTGAACTTCGGCAATGATGGCTTCCACCATCACCTGAGGCCGACGGATATCCAGCTTAGCGATCACTTTTTCCAGCGAATTCATGACGTTTGGCTGCGCGGTGATCACCAGTGAGTTGGTGGATTCATCGGCAGTGATGTTCAGGTCACCTGAGGTCTGCGTCGATTTACTTTTGCCGTTGCCCGGCTTGTCTTTCAGCTGATCGCCAATCCCGGTTAACACCGGCACCACTTTGCTGGCGTTGGCAAACTTCAGGTAGAAGACGCGGGTATTGCCTTCGTTGTTTTGCTCACGATCGAGATGAGAAATCAGCGTTCGGGTACGCTGACGCGCATCCTGACTGCCACTGATCACCAGGCTGTTGGTTTCCTCGTCGGCCACCACTTTGGTCGCCAATTGCGGCGCGTTCTGCCCTTTCTGCTCCTCGTTATTGAGGTTGTTCAGCATGTCGGACAGCGTTTTTGCAGAGGCATAGCGCAACCCGACAATCTCACGGCGCTGGACGCCGTTCTGATCGACACGCTGAACCAGATCCACCAGCCGATTGACCACCGACGCTTTGCCCGTAAGCAACAGCACGTTGGACGGCTCGAAGTGCACCACGTTGCCAATACCACTGGCATCATTGAGCTGACGCAGCAGCGGCGCTAATTCGCGAACCGGCACGTTTTCCATGCGGACCACGCGAGTGATGATTTCATCACCTTTGCCCGGATTTTTGCCGTCCGCAATTGGCGCTCCTGCCGTGCGAGCTACCGAAGAACGCACCACTTTCACCATGCCATTATCCATTGGGATAACGGACAAACCGTAAAGGTCGAGCACGCTCAGGAAGAACTGGTAATACTCCTCTTCCGAAAGCACGTTATACGTTCTGACGGACACCGAACCCTGTACGGACGGGTCGACCAGAATGGTTTTATTGAGGTTGCGGCTTACCGTGTCGATAAACTCGCGGATATCAGTATTTTTAAAGCTGGCGCTGAAGTTCGCCGCAAACAGCGAACCGGAGTAGAACGACAATGCGGTTAGCGCCACGCACGCCCATGGAAATTTCTTCATGTCTTTACACTTATTCATTGTTTAGAATATTGACTCGAATATTTTTAAGCTGAGCGTGGCGTCTGACGACAACTTCCGCTTCTTTCATTTTCGACCAGTTGGTAATAATGTTTTTTGCCTGAGTTTCTTTTGTCATATCGACGGCATCAACTTTCACCACCACATCCCCTTTTTCAAGCCCGCTTTGGCTAAAGAAAGAAGACGCATTGCGTGGATTAATGTTGTAGCCTTCCAGTTGCCCTTTCTCGATTAACGGCTTTAATACAAAATAATCATCAAGGTGCAAATTATCGGCGCCTGCATCGGCTGTCGATTTGGTTATAGGGGTGCTTTCAGCACCGCCTTTAAAATAGCTCGGTTTATTTAATGCTAATACCTGAGTGGTACCCTCATAGTTGATCACCACCTTATTCTGCTGAATTTCCTCTATCCGGGCATTGTCAAAACCGGCCAGGCTTTCACCCTCGCGATAGCTCTTTTGTCCGCCTGAGGTTTTGATGACCGCAAAGGACATCCAGGACTCATCGCTGCTGACAATGCCTTCAATCTCCGCACTCAGCGGCTTTTTCACGGCTGCGGTCTGAGTTTGGACTTGTATCGCAGGCGTGAAAAGTGTGAACGCTTTCTCTGGATTACGTTTGCTTTTCAGATCCTGTTTAGCATCAGTCAACTTATTCGCAACTTTTTTATAATCTTTATAAATGACATACCCTTGCTGGCTGCAAAAAATGAGCAACACAAACATAATGCAAGGCGTAATCAATTGGGTAACAAATGACATCCTCATTATTTCATTGGCCTTTAGAAAAGCAAACACAAGCAGCATCTGGCTGCATAATTCAGTGGTGCAAATACTAATTAGAACGGGACAAAATGACCAACGGTGATGCCAGCAACTTTGCTATAGAAAAATATTGACCGTGGAAAAATAAGCTGTTAGATGCACCGGGAGGATATTTTTACTCTTTCTAAAAATTGCTCTCGTCTTACACCTGTTTTACTTTTTTGTTCCCATTGCTATGAATGAAAGAGACAACAAACGTTATGTACCTGCGCCACTATAATTTCACGACTCAGCCATTCCAGACCATTACCCGGTCTGATAATGCGTTTTTGGTTCCGTATCACCAGGACGTGTTCGGCCTGATAAACGAAAAGAGCCAGATACCTGGCGTTACCGCTTTACTTAGCGATGACGCCTACCTGTCAGCACAGTTTGCCGATGCGCTGAAAGCGCAGAACGCTGGTGTGCTGGCCGTTAATGCGTTTCCCAAACTCAGCGCCAGCGCTTTGCTCTACAAGCTCAACACCACCACCAAAGAGAGCAAAACCAGGTTACAGGCGATTGATGCCGTGCTGCACCAGTGGCAACAGGAAACATCGGCTCGTAAGCGTAAAAGCAAAGTGCTGGTGATTTCGCACAGCCAGGCGATGAAAGCCAGCTGCCTGTCAGTGCTGTCGCAACTGTTAACCCGCGCACAGGAACTGGATTTTCCGTTGTCCGTCGTGCTGATGGGAAGCGCTGACCAACAAAAAACGCTGCTGCAATCCGGGCTGGGTGAATATCTTCATACCCAGCACACACTGCGCCCGCTCACGCAACGGGAATGTCAGCATTATGTTCAGGCACAGTGCGAACATCACGGCAGTGATGCCTCCCCGTTCAACGCAACGCGGGTACGCAAAATGCACTCTCTCACCCAAGGCCAAATTGGGAAGTTCAACGCACTGGCAGATCTTGCGCTGTTAGCGGCCTGGACAGAACGCGCCCCGCAAGTCACAGCGCGCCATTTACGACTGGCCGCAGCAGAAACGCTGCCAGTGAGACGCAAAGGGAAACGGCTTGCCGCAATGGGTCTTGCCGCTTCCGTACTGTTTGCCGCCGGAGGCTGGACGTTAATGCCGACACTCACCGCGATGTTACCGGTTGAGCTGCCCGTGATGGCGAGCTGGAAACCGCAAGCGATTCAGTCACCAGCGTCTGTTGTGCCAGTGATTGAGAACGAAGTGGTGAACAAGCCAGATGCCATGCACCAGCTTTATGCAATGTGGGGATATGACACCACGGCAGATCAGGCGTTGTGCCAAAACGCCGGGCGCGTCAATCTGATGTGTAAAGAAGGCACGGCCACACCGGACAACCTTGCCAGTGAAGGTTATCCGTGGATTAGCGAAATCAAAACCGGCGATCATCTTAACTATGCCGTAGTGGCCAGAGTGAGCGATAACTCGCTGGATTTACTGATGAATAACCGAACCTGGCAGGTCAGCCGTCGCTGGTTTAATCAGCATGCGACGGGGAATTTCACCCAGATTCACCGCCTGACGCCGGAAGGAAAAGATGCCATCACACCAGAAAGCAGCAGCAAAGATTTGGTGTGGATGGATCAGGAATTAAGCCAGGCGCTGAGCCTGCCGGTGACCCACGCCCATAGCTGGACGGCAGAAATGATGGCGCGTACCCGTACGTTCCAGAAAAAAATGCAGCTGAAGGTGGATGGGATCGCAGGCGAAGAAACGTTAATGCAATTAATGCGTGACACTAATACCACACCAGCGGTCCTGCTTAAGACAACCAGCCCGAATACTCACGAGAAGACGTTATAATGTCGACTATTCAACTTGCTGCCCAACGCAGCTACACGACAAACGAGCCGGTCTGGTTTTCGTACCGTTTACCGTCCGTGAAAAAATTGTTCTGTACCACACTTCTGTGGCTACTGGGATTATTGGCATTCGTGACCGTGGGTGTGTATGCGCACCTTTACTGGAATTTGCAGCACCCCGCGCCTGAAACGGCAAAGGTCAATCACAGCAAACCCGAGGCACAGCTTTCCGATATGCACTATGTGTATGTCAGCAAGCCGTTCCCACAACCTGCACCGAAGCCTCTGCCAAAACAAAGCGACATGCCGCCTTTGCAGGAAATGCCCATCAATGCTGATGATGCAGACTGGCAACAGGCACCCGATGCCGATGTACCGCAAGACATTTCACGCGATACTCTGCCCGATTCAAACATTCATGGCGCGGATAATACTGCCCCGGCAAATGATGACGGCGCAATAAAGGAATTATTGCTGCAAGCGATAAAAGATCAGCAGAAGGATTATTCACAAGGAAAAGTACCTGCGCCGCCGACGGATGAAACCTCGGGCACAGCGCAGGTCAGCACGGAAAAACACGATGTACAGCCGGAGATAAAGAAATCACCCTTTACACCGAAAGGGCACCTTTTGGAATAGTTAGTATTTTTCTGGCAATGAGGTAATATTCAGCAAACGGCCTTTTTCCACCACAATATAACCGCCTTTTTTGAGATCGGCCAAAATTTTAATAATGGTGCTACGAGCCAGGTTAGTGTATTCCTGAATATAATCATAAATATTAACATTACGTTGATACTGAACAATGAGTTGATCTATTTCTAGCAAAAATTCTCGAACGATGGAGTAGGCGCTACGTGCAATTAAGACGTCATCACGTTTGCTCAGCAAGCTAATATACCAGGAGAGGACTTTCATCAACTCTTCCCACAACCCGTGCTCATGCATAAGCGTTGAAAACTCGTCTTTCTTGATGCGACGAACCACCGTGTCGGCACGGACCAGGCCATACATATGCTGTGAATTACAATAGGCCGAAGAAAAACCGAACAAGCATTTTTCGGTCAGGGTAAAGACACAGAGTTCATCCGATTCCCGGCGAAATTCAACTTCACCGCTGACGATGACATAAATATAACCGGAATCCTCTGTGCTGATCCGCTGCCATTTCTTTAACGTTTTTTCTTCGCACCCTGAGGTGGCGGAAATAATGGTATTGAGTTCTTCTACCGGACGCGTGGTATTACCGTAAATTTTTAACATTGTCATTCCCATTTAAGATTTCAAATTTAATCGTGTGAGCACTTTTCGAAATCACCCAGTGAGGAACGTCCTTTTAAACGAAAATAAAAATTGAGCATAAACATCAATATTTATTTCAGAATTGCAATGTGCGCGACCTTGTCTAGCGCGTTGGTGAGTAATTTCGACTGCGGAAACTATAAAGCATTCACATGCTGAATGAATACATAAAAACAAGTCCAAAAAAAGACTTAAGCAAATCCGGCAAAGTGACCCCGGAGGATCACCCCTGCCCGTATTTCTCCAACAATGCCTCGGCAGTCGCCTGCGTTTGCGCGTCTGCCACGCCATCCCAGCGCTCAGGCCGGAAGTGCATCTGGAATACCATGATCACCCGTTTTTGCTGTGCGGGTGTCATGTCAGACTTCACTTCGTAGCCGTAGCGCGCCAGTAAATCGAGCAACGATGCCGTATCGACGGGCTCCCACGGCTGCCGACCATTGAGATAGAACGCAACCCGGCTGGCATCCGGCCAGGCACCAATTCCCTGCTGCGCTAACCGTTGCCACGGGAAAAGCGGCCCCGGATCATCCTTACGCTGCGGAGCAACATCCGCATGTGCCACCACGTTTTGCGGCTCGATGTGATAGCGAGCAATGATGTCTTTCACCAGCGGGATCAGTGCCTCTATCTGCGACGGCGCAAACGGTGTAAAGCTCTTCACGCCAGCCGTTTTTTGCCAGCCACGGTTTTCCAGTTCAATACCTATCGAGGTATCGTTAATTCGCGTTGCACCACGCCAATAGCTGACCCCCGCGTGCCAGGCCAGTTCGTTTTCCGGCACCAGCTGCCAGATGCGCGGTTTGCCTGCATGCTGAGGGGGATTTTCCGGGATCAGATAATGCACGCTGACTTGTTTATCGGTCAGTGTGGCGAGTGAAACGTCAAAATCATCTGCGGTGTAATGAATCACCAGCACTTTAATGCGCGGATACGCATTCTGCGCCGGATAGCGGGTATCAAGCTGATAACCGTCTTTATCGATGATGCCCTGCTCACTGGCGCACCCGGCCAGCAGCAGAGCAAGCAAAATCAGCGAACGTTTCATTAGCGAAGTTTGACCGCGGTTCCGCTGACGCTGACCATCAGCATGCTGCTGTCTTTGCCGACGGTTTCATAGTCGATATCAATCCCGACCACCGCATCCGCGCCCAACGCTTTTGCCTGTTCGCCTAATTCCTGAAAAGCGATTTCGCGTGCCTTACGCAGCTCTTTTTCATACGCTCCGGAACGGCCGCCGACGATATCGCGAATGCCCGCGAAAAAATCGCGGAAGATGTTGGCCCCGAGAATCGCTTCGCCGGTCACCACACCGCAGTATTTCACAATAGTTTGCCCTTCCAGAGTTGGGGTCGTTGAGAATTGCATTCGTCCTCCTGCGTCAATGTCTTAGCTCAGTTAATCAAACACATTATTGTACCGATACGCTATGCTTGAAAACATCTTAATACCGTAGTCAGTCTATAAGGAAATCACTCATGCGCTACTCTGTTGCCGCTCTTCTTGCGCCGTGCGCCCTACTGCTCAGCGCCTGCACCACCGTTACGCCAGCCTTTCAGGATATTGGCACTCGCTCCGGCCCTTGCGTCGAAGGCGGCCCGGACACCGTGGCGCAGAAGTTTTACGACTACCGCATTCAGCACCGCGCGACCGATTTAACCGCACTGCGTCCTTACTTAAGCGATTCACTGGCAAAAGTGCTTAACGATGCGAACAGCGATCCGAATAAACGCGCCCTTTTGCAGCAAGATTTGTTCTCCAGCCGCACCACGCCGCCTGACAGCGCAGACGTGGCCGATGCTTCCACGATCCCCAATACCGATGCCCGCAACATGCCTTTGCGCGTCGCTTTGAAACAGGGAACACAGAGCTGGCAGGATGAAGTGCTGATGATCCGTGAAGGTCAGTGCTGGGCTGTTGATGATGTTCGCTACCTTGGCGGCACCGTTCACGCCCCGGCTGGCACGCTGCGTCAGGTGCTTGAGAAGTAATTCCGCCCCCATTCCCACCGAATAACTCAGGGTAAATGTCTGGCATTCTGTGATGAATGCTGACATTTATTCTGATGCCCCTGCACTCTCGCTATTTTGTGCTAACTTTAAGAGTGAACATGGTTTATATTTAAGTTTTAACGCATAAATATTGCATAACTATTCTGCCAACGTTACTATTTGCGGCCTCAATTACTATCGGTATCAGATTTCCCGGATGAGTATAAAACTAGAAGGCATTAACTGCTTTTACGGCGCACATCAGGCGCTGTTCGACATAACCCTGGCCTGCCCGCAGGGTGAAACGCTGGTGCTGCTTGGCCCTAGCGGCGCGGGAAAAAGTTCGCTGTTACGCGTCCTTAACCTGCTGGAGATGCCACGTTCCGGGCAACTCTCGATTGCGGGAAATCAGTTCAATTTCAGCAAAGCCCCTTCTGACGCCGCGATCCGTGAATTGCGCCAAAACGTCGGGATGGTTTTCCAGCAGTACAACCTGTGGCCGCACCTCACCGTGGTGCAAAATCTGATTGAAGCCCCTTGCCGTGTGCTGGGTCTGTCAAAAGTTCAGGCGATGGTTCGCGCCGAAAAACTGCTGGAACGTCTGCGCTTAAAACCTTACAGCGATCGCTATCCACTGCACCTTTCTGGTGGTCAGCAGCAGCGTGTGGCCATTGCCCGTGCGCTGATGATGGAACCGCAAGTGCTGTTGTTTGACGAACCGACTGCCGCGCTGGACCCTGAAATCACTGCGCAGATTGTCAGCATCATCCGCGAACTGGCACAAACCCAAATTACTCAGGTGATCGTCACCCATGAAGTGGAAGTCGCGCGTAAAACCGCGAGCCGGGTGGTGTACATGGAAAACGGTCATATCGTTGAACAAGGGGATGCGAGCTGCTTTGCCGAGCCGCAGACCGACGCCTTTAAAAACTATCTTTCACACTGATGTTTTCGGGAACAATGACAATGAAAAAAATCGTGATTGCCGCGCTGCTCGCCAGTGTTAGCCTGTCTGCCAGCGCTGCTCAGACTATCCGTTTTGCCATGGAAGCGTCTTACCCTCCGTTTGAATCGATGGATGCCAGCAACAAGATTGTCGGTTTCGACGTCGACCTGGCGAATGCCCTGTGTAAAGAAATCGATGCCACCTGTACTTTCACCAACCAGGCGTTTGACAGCCTGATCCCAAGCCTGAAATTCCGTCGCATCGACGCGGTGATTTCCGGGATGGACATCACGCCAGACCGTGAAAAACAGGTGCTGTTCACCCAGCCTTACTATGAAAACTCTGCGCTGTTCGTCGGCCAGAAAGGTAAAGTCGCGGATATCGCGGCGCTGAAAGGCAAAAAAGTTGGGATGCAGAACGGGTCTACTCACCAGAAATACATCACCGATAAGCACCCGGAAATTACCGTTGTGCCTTACGACAGCTACATGAACGCCAAACTGGATATGCAGAATGGCCGTATCGACGCGGTGTTTGGTGATACGGCGGTCGTCACCGAGTGGCTGAAAGCCGACCCGAAACTGGCGGCGATTGGCGATAAAGTCACGGATAAAGACTACTTCGGTACCGGTCTGGGCATTGCCATTCGTCAGGGCAACACCGACCTGCAGCAGAAGCTGAACACCGCGCTGGATAAAGTGAAGAAAGAGGGCACTTACCAGACCATCTACACCAAATGGTTCCAGAAGTAAGTCTGTTGGCACATGGCCAAGGGATTGATGAAAAAACAAGGAAAATCAATTCATTGATTTTCGGCTGCTAACCACAAAGAAGGAAAAAACACGTTTTTTCCTTCTTTGTCATCAATCAGAAGTAATTCTAAATGAATGAAATGTTTCCTTTAGCAAGCGCCGCCGGGATGACCGTCGGCCTTGCCGTTTGTGCGCTGGCCATTGGCCTGGTGCTGGCAATGCTGTTCGCGGTATGGGAATCGGCCAAATGGCGCCCTGTTGCGTGGCTTGGCACAGCGCTGGTCACCGCGCTTCGCGGCCTGCCGGAAATTCTGGTGGTGCTGTTTATCTATTTTGGCTCCTCACAGCTTCTGCTGCTGCTTTCCGATGGCTTCACTCTCCCGCTGGGGTTTGTGCAAATCCCGGTGCAGGTGCAGATTGAAAACTTCGACGTCAGCCCGTTCCTGTGCGGCGTGATTGCCCTTTCACTGCTCTATTCTGCTTACGCCTCGCAAACACTGCGCGGCGCACTGAAAGCGGTACCGCAAGGTCAGTGGGAATCCGGCCAGGCGCTGGGATTGTCGAAAACGGCGATTTTCTTCCGTCTGGTGATGCCGCAGATGTGGCGTCATGCGCTGCCGGGCCTCGGCAACCAGTGGCTGGTGCTGCTGAAGGATACCGCGCTGGTGTCGCTTATCAGCGTCAACGACCTGATGCTGCAGACCAAAAGCATTGCCACCCGCACTCAGGAGCCGTTTACCTGGTACATCGTGGCGGCGGCGATTTACCTGGTTATCACCCTGCTCAGTCAGTACATCCTCAAACGCATTGACCTGCGCGCGACTCGCTTTGAACGGAGACCAGGCTGATGCTTGAGTATTTACCCGAACTGCTGAAAGGGCTGCACACCAGCCTGACGCTGACCGTGGCGTCGATCATCGTCGCCCTGATTTTGTCGCTGATTTTTACCATCATTCTGACGTTAAAAACGCCAGTACTGGTGTGGATTGTGCGCGGCTATATCACGCTCTTTACCGGTACGCCGCTGCTGGTACAAATCTTCCTGATTTACTACGGCCCAGGCCAGTTCCCGCAGTTGCAGAACTACCCGGCTATCTGGCATCTGCTGTCCGAACCGTGGCTGTGCGCGATGATTGCCTTGTCACTGAACAGCGCGGCTTATACCACGCAACTGTTCTATGGCGCGATCCGCGCGATTCCGGACGGTCAGTGGCAGTCCTGCGGGGCGTTAGGGATGAGCAAGAAAGACACGCTGGCTATCCTGCTGCCGTATGCCTTTAAGCGCGCACTCTCCTCTTACTCCAACGAAGTGGTGCTGGTGTTCAAGAGTACCTCTCTGGCTTACACCATCACGCTGATGGAGGTGATGGGCCACGGGCAACTGCTGTACGGACGCACCTACGATGTGATGGTCTTTGGCGCAGCAGGCGTGGTTTATCTGGTGGTAAACGGCCTGTTGACGCTGTTGATGCGCCTGGTTGAACGCAAAGCGCTGGCGTTCGAACGCCGCAATTAACGCTGCATACAAAATCATCAGGAAAGCGGGTAAGTGGCTAACTTCCCGCTTTTTTTATGTTCATTTTAAAATATTTAATCGTTTTTATTGAATATAAATTCACTTAATGGCAAGGTAATTCCTATGCCTCAGACAGGGCGTTTATCATAAGATTGACCGACGGGAGCTTTACGATGAAAAAAATGATTCTGGCCGCAGTCCTTGCGACTTTTGCCGTGGGCGCCTCCGCCGCCGATAAAATCAGCTTTGGTGTTTCAGCCACCTACCCTCCTTTTGAATCCCTTGATGCCAGCAACCAGATTGTCGGCTTCGATATCGATTTAGCCAAAGCGCTGTGTAAGCAAATGCAGGCCGACTGCACGTTCACGAACCATGCCTTCGACAGCCTGATCCCGGCGCTTAAATTCAGGAAATACGACGCAGTGATTTCCGGCATGGACATCACGCCAGAGCGTAGCAAACAGGTTTCATTCACCGATGCGTATTACGCCAACTCCGCGATGGTGATTGCCAAAAAAGGCGAGTTTAAAAGCTTTGAAGACCTGAAGGGCAAACGCATCGGCATGGAAAACGGCACCACCCACCAGAAATACCTGCAGGATAAACACCCTGAAGTGAAAACCGTGGCGTACGATAGCTACCAGAATGCGATTATCGACCTGAAAAATGGCCGTATTGATGGCGTGTTTGGTGATACCGCAGTCGTGAACGAATGGCTGAAAACCAACCCACAGTTGGGTGTTGCCACGCCGAAAGTCACCGACCCGCAGTACTTCGGCACCGGCCTTGGCATTGCCGTGCGCCCGGATAATAAAGCGCTGCTGGAAAAACTGAACGGCGCGCTGAATGCGATTAAAGCCGACGGCACCTATCAGAAAATCAGCGAGCAATGGTTCCCGCAGTAATCGGTTTCATGCCCGGCGGCGCAAGCTTGCCGGGCCTACAAGAGCAAAGCAGCTCGTAGGCACGGTAAGCAAAGCGCCACCGGGCAACGGCTTTTTTACAAAGGCACAAAGAAACGGAAGCAAGCCCCGGCAGTCGCGTCGACCAGGCGAATACCGCCGCCGTGCAACTCCAGCATTCTTCTTACTATCAGTAACCCGAGGCCACCGCGATTTTCTCGTGCGCTTTGCGGGTTAAGTACCGATGGACGCTGGAACAACTGTTCGCGCAACTCATTTTCTACACCCGGGCCGTTGTCCGCCACTTCCACCTGTAGCTGCGCGTTTTCCTGCCAGACTCGTAACGTGATGGTGCCGCCTTCCGGTGTGTGGCGCACGGCGTTATCAAGCAGATTTGTCACCACCCTTTCAATCATCGAGACATCGGCATTAACCAGTGGCAGCGAATGCGGCATATCGACTTTGAGCTTCAGGCGGCGCGTTTCAATCGCCAGGTCGAATTTCTGCGCCACGTCCTGAATCAGCTCGCCGATTGCAAAGCGTTCGAGCTGCGGCTTGATACCGCCATGCTCCAGTTTCGCCAGTTCGAACAACTGCTGCGATAAATGCCGGACTTTGTGACCCTGGCGCAGCGCAATCGCCAGATACTGTCGGTTATCAGCGGGTGAAAGCGTATCGGCCTTCATTGACAGCGTTTCCAGATACCCCAGCAGGGACGTTAACGGCGTGCGCAAGTCATGGGAAATATTGGCGATAAACTCCCGGCGCTGCCTGTCGCTGTCCGAAAGCTGATCCCACTGGCTGGCAATTTTGCGTGCCAGTTCGATGAAGGTATTTCGCAGGATTTCCACTTCATTAGTCGGCTGGCGCTCAGGCGTTTGTTGGGCGAGCTGTTTGATGGCATTCATGCTGTCCTGGTCGACACCGCGCACATCTGCCGTCAGCTGTTTTACCGGGCGAGTCACCCAGTACCAGACCATCATTCCCGCCACTGTGCCAAATAACGCGACCAACAACAGTGACCACAACACCGTACTCCACAGCGCTTTTTGCCAGGCGCTGTCTGACAGCGCATTCAAATCCTCGCCCTGCAAAATAATGTACAGATAGCAGTGCAGCTCGCCATTCAGCCTCACCGGTGCGACGCTGAAGACTTTCTCTTTGTTCAGACTGCGGGGATCGTCACCAAATACCGGCCAGGCCGCCCCTCCCAGGAAGGCTTGCAGCGGCGCAATATCGATTTTCTGTCGCTTCAGATGGCCCGCAGGTGCGGCATCTGCCAGAAGCTGTCCGTCAGGCGCAACAAGATAAAGCTCAACACTGGGATTAAGGGTCATCAGACGGTCAAACAGCGTTTTCAGCGTCTGGCGGTTCACATCGCCCTGTTTATCCAGCAACGGCTCGCTATTGACGATTTGCTGCGCCAGCCCGGCGGAAAGGCGCTGAACCATCGCGCTACCGTACTGGCTGGTGCTGTAGAGCTGAACGCTGCATGCCGCCATGGCACACAGTAGCAGGATAGCGGTGAAGACCAGCGTCAGGCGCTGGCTGAGACTCAAACGACGGATCATGATGATGACTCCGCTTTATCACTGGCAAATTTGTAGCCCTTCCCCCAGACCGTCAGAATGATTTCCGGTTCGGCCGGGTCGTGCTCAATCTTGATTCGCAGGCGGTTAATATGCGTGTTGACGGTGTGCTCATAGCCTTCATGTTGATAGCCCCAAACCCGGTCGAGCAGCGATAAACGGGAAAACACTTCGCCCGGATGGCGGGCAAACCAGTACAGCAAATCAAATTCGCGAGGGGTCAACTCCACCGTCTCGCCGCGCAGGCGAACCTCACGCGACAACGGGTCAATATCCAGGCCATGAGAGCTGATCGACCCGCCTTCCATGCGAATATTTTGCCCCATGGCTTCCTGGCGGCGGAACAGCGCTTTGACGCGGGCAATCAGTTCCAGCACAGAAAACGGCTTCGGCAGGTAATCGTCTGCGCCCATTTCCAACCCCAGTACTCGATGGGTTTCACTGGTGCGCGCGCTGATGATGATAACCGGCAGATAGCGCGTCATCTGGCGAATGCGCCGACAAATCTCCAGTCCGTCGACACCCGGCAACATCAGGTCGAGGATAACCGCATCCCACACCTGATTCTCAAGCTGCACCAGCGCCTGAGTCCCGTTCACTTCGTGGACTATCTGGTAGCCTTCGTCCTGCAGGTTTAATCGCAGTAATGTGGCGATGTCCTGATCGTCTTCCACCAGCAGTATTTTCTTTGCGCTATTCATGAGTATTCACCAACCGTCTTTCCCTAAATCTTACCGTACGCGAGCGCGGCGAGTTATCACATTTTATTTAAACTTCCGTGAGGATGTGGTGATAAGAAACCTTGCATGATGTGGGCATGTCATTCACGGAGAGACGGCGCTGTCCCGCATGTCTCGCTTTAATGACCGGGTTCAGGGGGGTCTGTTCAGTCACCGTAATCTGGCCCCTGAATATCACGAATCCGATATCACCTGCCCTTTCCCGATGAAAATTCGTATCCCGACCAGGTTGGGCTACAAAACCCGAAGCATGTTTTATCCATAGAAATCACCAATCGCTTCCCGGGCGGTTACTGGGAAAACCAGGGTTACAACTGGTTTGGTGGACGTTAATACCCAACACAACGATGACGAGGAAATACCATGAAAAAGATGATGATTGTTGCTGCTGCTCTTTCCGCCCTGTTTATGGTTAACGCGCAGGCGGCTGACAACATGAGTAAAGACGCCATGAAGAAAGACGACATGGCGAAACCGCACGACAAAATGTGCAAAGACGGTATGTGTAAGGACGGTATGGCCAAAGATGGCATGAAGAAAGACGCTATGAAAAAGGACAGTATGGGGAAAATGGATAACATGTCGAAAGACGGCATGAAAAAGGATGCGATGAGCCAGTAAGTGCCGGTGTTTATCCCCTCACCCCGGCCCTCTCCCCAAAGGGGCGAGGGGGAAAACAACGCTCGGTCAGATCCCCTCTCCCCTTTGGGGAGAGGGTTAGGGTGAGGGGCTTTATTTCCGTATCAACAGCCCCATCACTTCGTAATGCGAAGTGTGCGGGAACATATCAAACAGCTGCACGCGAACCACCCGATAATCTGGCAAATGCTGGATGTCTTTCGCCATGGTCTGCGCGTTACAGCTCGAATAAATAATAAACTGCGGGGCCATTTCACTGAGATAGTCGCACAGCGCTTTGCCGATGCCGCGACGCGGTGGATTGACCAGTACCAGTTCAGGCGCCTGTCCTTGCGCCGTGGCAAACTTCGTGGAATCCAGCGCCTGAAAATGCAGATTTTGTAACCCCAACGCTTCCGCCGATTGCTTCGCACAGGCGATGGCTTCCGCAGAGATTTCGATGCCAGTGAGGGTCATCTCTGGTGTCGCACAGTGCAGACCAAAGCCGCCCACGCCGCAGAATAAATCCCACATATGATTCACCGGCAACTGGCGTACCCAGTCTCTGGCTGTCGCGTACAGTTGGCTTGCTACCGTTGGGTTGGTCTGGAAAAAGCTTTGCGGGCGGATCCACAGCGGCACGCCGTTGAACCGTTCAGGAAGTGCCTGCTGCGGAGTCAGGAAAATTTCTTTTTCCCCTTCCATGATGGCCATGTGTACCGGCTGAATATTGACCGAGACGACTTTCAGCTGCGGCAACTCAGCCTGTAACGCAGGCAGCGCGGCGCGAAGCTGTTCGAGTTTGGTCTCTGAGCGCAGCACAAAACGCAGCATCATGCCGCCATCCAGCTGGCTTTCGGTCAGCAGCAGATATTTCAGTTCACCGCGTTTGCGCGCCACGTTATACGGCGTGAGCCCTGCCCGTGCGATAAACGGTTTCAGAGCGGCAAAAACGGGTGCGAAGGTGTCTGGGTAAAGTGGGCACTCGCAGAGATCTTCCGGCGTACCGTCGCGATGCAGCATACCGAGCAACGGCTTTTCTACGCTGCCGCTGACCACCATTTTGGCTTTATTGCGAAACCCGCTTTCCGGGCCACTGACAGGCGCACACCACGCTTCAACCGTCGTGGTTGAAAGCAACTGCTGAAGATCGGCCATTTTGGCAGCAAGTTGGCTGGACACCGGCTGTTCAAGCCACTGGCATGAGCGACAACGCCCGGCGTCATAAAGTGCGCACTGCATAGAGTAACCCTGGAAATTTGAAGGGGCGGAATTGTATCACCGTTATTGCAGGCGGAAAAACCGACGGCTGGCCGCAGGGACAAAAAGCAGCAACAGCACCAGCAGATCCGGCAATTTTTGCATCACCAGCGAGCGGAAAATCTCTCTTTTCGTCTCTCCGGCAATGCTGAACAGCTCAGGATAACCATAGCCCAAAGAGGATGCCCATAAATAGCTGGTGGTGATGACCTGGGTCAGCAGATACACCCATCGCGCCCAGTTGCGCCCTTTCACCAGTGAAAACGCACAGCCAATTTCGACGAACACCAACAGCAGGCTGGCAAGAAACACCAGGGTCAGCGTCCAGGTCTGGACGCTGCGCAGGACAAAATCTTCCAGCCCGCGCAGGCCAAGCAAATCAAAAATCATTAACAGGTCGAGAGCACGAATCAAAATGATGGCGAGCGCCGCCACCTGCACCAACGCAGGCACATTCAGACTGGCATGTGAATGTCGTGATTTAGAAAAAAGTCGCAATTGTGGCCTTCCATGAAAACGTCTCCCCCGCTATCCGGAGGAGACGATGACACAACTGAGAGGATTTTATGCGGTTCAGCCTCGTCTTGCACGCTGGATATCGCGCGCCCGCTGCTTTTCGGATCTTGCCATGAGTAACCAGGCGATCAACCCAATAATGCCGACCACACCCAGGATCAGTGTCGCCAGGGCATTGATTTCTGGGTTAACGCCCATGCGAACACTGGAGAACACCAGCATCGGCAGCGTGGTTGCCCCCGGCCCGGACACGAAGCTGGCGATCACCAGGTCATCAAGCGAAAGCGTAAACGCCAGCAGCCAGCCGGAAATCACCGCAGGCATGATCATCGGCAGCGTGATGATGAAAAAGATCTTCAGCGGCGTGGCACCGAGATCCATTGCCGCCTCTTCTATCGAGCGGTCAAGCTCACGCAGACGAGAGTTGATCACCACGGCGACATACGCAGTACAGAAGGTGACGTGCGCCAGCCAGATGGTCAGCATCCCTCGCTCTGCAGGCCAGCCGATAGCGTGCCCGAGTGCGACAAACAGCAGCAACAGTGACAAGCCGGTGATGACGTCTGGCATAACCAGCGGCGCGGTTATCATAAACGCGAAACCGTTCGAGCCACGGAAACGCCCGAAGCGAACCATCACCACAGCCGCAATGGTGCCGAGGATCACCGCCATCGTTGCCGCACAGGCCGCGATGGTCAGACTCAACCCCACGGCACTCATCATTGCATCGTCGCGGAACAGCTCGCCGTACCAGCGCGTTGACCAGCCAGCCCACACCGTCACCAGTTTTGAGCTGTTGAACGAGTAGATAACCAGCATCAGCATCGGCGCGTAGAGGAATGTAAACCCGAGCACCAGAATCAAAATGCGCCACGGAGAGCGAACGACCGGTAAATTGTTCATCCGTGATCCCCCATCTGTTTCTGCTGATGCTTGTGGAACCACATAATGGGCACAATCAACAGCAGCAGCATGACGACCGCCACCGCCGAGGCGACAGGCCAGTCGCGGTTATTGAAGAACTCCTGCCACAGCACGCGACCAATCATGATAGTGTCCGGGCCGCCCAACAGTTCAGGAATAACAAACTCGCCCACGGCCGGAATAAACACCAGCATTGAGCCCGCGATAATCCCACCTTTGGTCAGCGGCACAATCACGCTGAAGAAGGTCTTCAGCGGTTTGGCACCCAAATCCAGCGAAGCTTCCACCAGCGAGTAATCGATACGCGTCAGCGCGGTATAAATCGGCAATACCATAAACGGCAGATAGGCGTACACAATGCCGATATAGACCGCTAAGTTGGTGTGCAGAATTTCCAGCGGCTGGTGGATTATCCCTGTCCACATCAGGAAGTTGTTCAGAATGCCATTACTTTTCAGGATGCCAATCCAGGCATACACGCGAATCAAAAACGACGTCCATGACGGCAGGATAACCAGCAACAACAAGATATTACGCGTTGACGGCTTGCTGTGCGCCACGGCCCAGGCGAGCGGATAGCCCAACAGTAAGCAGCAAAATGTCGAGATAGCCGCCACCTGCAAAGACTGCAGATAAGCCTCAACATAGAGCGGATCGTCGGTCAGCGACAGGAAGTTGCCGAGGTTAAGGGTCAGCGTTATCTGGTCGTCGGCCCATTCCCACAAGTCGGTATACGGCGGGATAGCCCTCGCCATATCGGCAAGGCTGATTTTAAAGACAATAAGAAACGGCAGCAAAAACAGCAGGATCAGCCAGATATACGGCAGGGCTATCACCAGTTTGCGACCGTGTTTCATCTGCATTTTTGCCAGCCATGCGGGAAAACCGGCGGGCGGTTTCGCGCGTGTTGCGGGTTCTAAAGTGCTCATCGCCCTTCCCCCTACACCGTCAGAACAACACAGCTGTCGGCATCCCAGCACAAACGCACCTCATCGCCCCAGGTCGGCAGACCTTTGCGATAGCGGTGTTCGTTCTGCAACTGGGCGCTGATCATCTGGCCACTTTTCAGCCGCACGTGATAAATCGACAGGTCGCCAAGATAAGCGATGTGCACCACTTCCCCGACGGCAAAGTTATAGCCATCCGCAGGCGGGTCTTCGCAGAGCATGATTTTTTCCGGGCGCAGCGCCACGTAAACCGGCACGTTGTCGACAACCGAAGCATCCGGATCGACTTTAAGCGGATGCACCAGCCCCGGGGAATCAATCACCAGGCCGTCTTCTTGTCTCTCCTTCAGCAGTCCTTCGAACACATTCACTGAACCGATAAATTCGGCGCTGTAGCGCGTCGTAGGATGCTCGTAAATCTCTTCCGGTTCGCCAATCTGCACAAACTTACCGCGGTTCATAATGGCGATGCGCCCGGCCATGGTCATCGCTTCTTCCTGATCGTGGGTCACCATCACGCAGGTCACGCCCACGCGCTCAAGAATATCGACCACTTCAAGCTGCATTCTGTCGCGCAGTTTTTTGTCCAGCGCCCCCATCGGTTCATCAAGCAGCAATAATTTAGGCCGTTTGGCCAGGCTGCGGGCCAGCGCCACACGCTGACGTTGCCCACCTGAAAGCTGATGTGGCTTACGTTTTGCAAACTCCTGCATGTGCACCAGGCTGAGCATTTCCTGCACGCGCGCTGTGATTTCCGCCTTCGGCAGTTTGTCCTGCTTGAGGCCAAAGGCGATATTCTGCTCAACGGTCATGTGCGGGAACAACGCGTAAGATTGAAACATCATGTTGATGGGACGCTGATAGGGCGGCACCTGCGACAGGTCTACGCCATCGAGCACAATTTGCCCGGCAGTCGGTTGTTCAAACCCGGCCAGCATGCGCAGCAACGTGGATTTACCACAGCCCGATGCGCCGAGCAGAGCAAAGATTTCGCCTTTGTAAATGGTGAGGCTGACGTCATCGACGGCGTGCTGGCCGTCAAAGGATTTGGTCAGGTTGCGGATTTCCAGCAGCGGGGTCAGCGCCTTGCGGGTTTTCGCCTGTGGGCGTGGGATTGCGTCGGTCACGATGGTGCTCTCCGGTAAAAACAACCCTTTGTAAGGTCCGGTACCCTACAAAGAACTTCACAGTGCAGATGCACTGACCTGGTGCGGATAGTGCCCGGTAGCGCTTCGCTGACCGGGCATGTCTGCTTTATTTACCGGTCTTAACCGTCGTCCACGAACGGGTGATGACGCGGTCAATTTTTGGCGACAACACAGTCTGCGTGAACAACTTCGCACGAACGTCGGCTGGCGGATAAATCCCTGGGTTATCACGCACTTCAGCATTCAGTAACGGCGTGGCCGCTTTGTTGGCGTTGGCGTAATAAACGTGATTACTGATGTTCGCCACCACATCCGGGCGCAGCAGGTAGTTCAGGAACTGATAGGCTCCATCGGTATTTTTCGCATCCTTAGGAATGGCGAACATATCGAAGTAAACCATCGCCCCTTCCTTCGGAATGGTGTAGGCAATGTTCACGCCATTTTTGGCTTCTTTGGCGCGATTTGCCGCCTGCAGAATGTCACCAGACCAGCCAATCGACACGCAGATGTCACCGTTCGCCAGATCGTTGATGTACTGAGAAGAGTGGAAATAACGGATGAACGGACGCAGCTTCAGCAGCAGATCGTTGGCGGCTCCGCTGTAATCTTTCGGATCGGAGCTGTTAGGATCTTTACCGAGGTAGTGCAGCACGGCGGCATAAATTTCGCTCGGCGCATCCAGGAAGGAGACTCCGCAGCTTTTCAGTTTTTCGAGGTTTTCAGGCTTGAGGATAAGATCCCAGCTGTCCACTGGCGCATCTTTACCCAGTGCCGCTTTCACCTTATCGACGTTGTAGCCAATGCCGGTGGTGACCATCATGTACGGAATGCCGTACTTATTATCGTGGTCGTTTTGCGCCACCAGCTTGAGCATTTCAGGGTCGAGATTCTTGTAATTCGGCAGCTTGCTCTTATCAATCGGCTGGAAAATCCCCGCCTGTGCCTGACGTTCCAGGAACTGGGACGATGGCACTACGAGGTCATAACCGGTGCTGCCCGCCATCAGTTTGCCTTCCAGCACTTCGTTGGAATCAAACACGTCGTACACCACTTTAATGCCGGTTTCTTTGGTGAAATTCGCCAGCGTGTCCGGGGCGATATAATCAGACCAGTTATAAATATGCAGCGTTTTTTGTTCAGCGGCGAGCGCACCTGCAGAGACTGCCATCAGCGCACCCGTTACCAGACCCGTTAACCATTTCTTACTCAAGGCGGTCATAGCTCGTTTCCTTATCAACGTCCGTTAACATTCGGACCAAAATCGTCGCACATCGATGCATGCAAAAATCATGCATACTTTGTCAGTCTGCTAAGAAAAGGAGAGAGGCGCTCTCCCGGCAGGCATTGCTCGCTTACTCGTCAGAATTTTGCACGCCACATTGCTTTGAACGCAGTGTTTAACCCGCTCTGACGGGGTTTCGCAAGAATAACTTTAGCCAGGATTCGAGGCTATAGCTCGGGTAAAAAAACGTCTTTTATCAATTTTTTATGCAAGATCACTTTATGGCATAAGCCTGCATGCGCCGGGAAGTGGTGAATAATGCTTTAAGAAGAGGTTAACAGCAGAATATTGCGGGGTTTTACACAGCCGCGCTGGTAGCGGCTGCGTTAATCGGGAAAGGCATCAGTGAAGAAAATGGAATTGCGACTCTTCCATCGGTTGCTCTTCTTCATCACCTTTAAACAGCAGCTGATGAGAAGCCGCTTCAAGGATAACCATCGACACCTGCTCTTCGCTCTGACGGAAGAACCATTCAAACTGCTCGCGCGTCACGCCCACATTGACCGACAGCGACTGGCACACCACCATCTTCGGCAGGTTATCGTCCTGAATATCGAGGAACGCTTTCACCGTGAGTGAACTGGCGTTGATGGACGACAGGTCGGAGGCCAGCGGCAGCAGCGCGGAAGGCTTCACTTCAGCCAGCGCGGAAAACAGCACCACGTTATCCAGAAGATCGAGTTTGGCATCAAAAATGCCGTCAAAATTCTGCATGTGCGGCAAGTGCAGTGCCTGACAGGTATCACACTCATAGAAGCTGATGCCCATTTCGTCGAGCCATTGACGCAGTGTATCCAGACCCGGAACGATCAGTGAATCCATAAACCGTGAAACCTCTTGCTGTGAAAGAAAAGCGAAACCTGAATAAAGCGGATAACAGGGTACGCAAAAAACGGCTCAGATGCTACGACACAGGTGAAATCTGGGCTATCCACCCGTTTTCAGACAAAAGCCTGGCTGCGCGTGGCGTTCGATCCACTGGATCATTTTCCCGGCAATATCGATGCCGGTTGTTTTTTCGATCCCTTCAAGCCCCGGCGAAGCATTTACTTCCATCACCAGCGGCCCACGCTCGGCGCGCAGAATATCAACGCCCGCCACATCCAGCCCCAGCGTTTGCGCAGCTTTAAGCGCCATCTCACGCTCAAGCGGGGTGATATTTGCGATTGTCGCCACGCCACCACGGTGCAGGTTGGAACGGAAATCCCCTTCTTTCGCGCGACGCTCAATTGCGGCTACAACTTCGTCGCCCACCACCAGACAGCGGATATCACGCCCTTTCGCTTCCTGAATGTATTCCTGCACCAGAATGTGGGCATTAAGGCCACGAAACGCATCAATCACGCTTTCTGCCGCCTGGCGAGTTTCCGCTAGCACCACGCCAATGCCCTGCGTGCCTTCCACCAGCTTCACCACCAGCGGCGCACCGCCGACCATGTCAATCAGATCACTGGTGTCGTCAGGAGAATGCGCAATGCCGGTCACTGGCAGGTCAATGCCCTGCCTCGCCAACAGCTGTAACGAACGCAGTTTGTCGCGGGCGCGGGTAATGGCAACGGATTCATTCAGAGGATAGCTGCCAAGCAGCTCAAACTGGCGTAACGCTGCTGTGCCATAGAAGGTAATCGCGGAACCGATACGCGGGATAACCGCATCATACTGCGGCAACTGGCGGCCTTTATAGTGAATGGACGAGGCCGCCGGGCTGATGTTCATATAGCAGGAAAGCGGGTCAAGAATATCGACCAGATGGCCGCGCTGAGTGGCGGCCTCACGAAGACGTTTACAGGACCAGAGCGTTCCGTCCCGGGACAAAATGGCTATTTTCACCCTGCACCTCACTGTTTCCCCTGAAAAAGGCAGGCACTGCTGTACCCCGCTAACCCAATTCAGCGGCCACTCTCTGTCTTTGCTTTTAAGAGAAAAGGAAAATCAATTCATTGATTTTCGGCTGCTAACGAAAAAGAAGGAAAAAACACGCTTTTTCCTTCTTTTTCAGTCTCACATCATACACGCAGTGAAATTTAACGGATAGCCCAGCCCTGTTTATGCAGGTAGTCGAGGATGAACGGACGGTTCTCTTTGATGATGGTGCGACGAATATGGTCGCTCCAGGTGTCACGTCGTGTGTTGCTGCCGCGGGAAAGATAGTAGTTCGCTATCTCTTCGTCATAGCGCGCAAGTTCGGCTACATCGACAGGCTGATAGTGATTTTCATGGACCAGCAGGCTTGCCGGAAGGCGCGGTTTCACATCCGGATTATCCGCAGGCCAGCCCAGGCACAGCCCGAACAGCGGCAGCACGTGCTTAGGCAGATTCAGCAGTTCAGTTACAGCTTCGATACTGTTACGGATCCCACCGATATACACCCCGCCAAGCCCCAGAGATTCTGCGGCAGCCATCGCATTTTGCGCCATCATCGCGGTATCCACCACGCCAAGCAGCAATTGCTCGGCGAGGCCAAGCTGCGCTTCAGGGCAGATTTGCAGATGGCGGTTGAAATCCGCGCAGAACACCCAAAATTCCGCAGCCTGCGCCACATGCTGTTGGCCGCCGGTCAGCGTCACCAGTTGCTCACGCATGTTAGGGTCGGTGATGCGGATAATCGAACTGCACTGTAAAAAGCTTGAGCTGGACGCGGCCTGAGCGCTGGCGATGATAGCTTCGCGCTGCGCCTGAGTGATGGGTTCGCCGGTGTAGTGGCGAATCGAACGGTGGTTTAACAACTTCTCAATGGTCGGCGTCATCACGTTTATCCTGGTCTTTCGAAACGGGTTTATCGTCGTTGCGCTGCATCAACTGGGGGGCAAGGGTCTGCGCCATGCCCCGAAACAGCGCCACAGCCGCAGGGACCATCAATAAAATCCCTGCGAAAATCATCACCAGCCCGGCGGTTGGGCTGTCAAAAGGCACAGGCAAGGTGATGTAAAGATTGAGAGAAAGCCACGCCAGCACCAGAAGCACCATGCCCATGGCTTCCAGTATCAGCACGCTTTTGGGCAAGGCCCCGAGTGAGCGCATCGTCAGTCTCCGGTCGATGAGTATAGCGGGGAGGATAACAACTGTGATTGGCGAAACATAGCATCTCGCCGTCAGAACAAATCGCAACAAAAGGCAGAACCTTCTTTCGTGCAAACGCGAGTACAGGCATCATAGCACCCATTCGCCGTCTGGCTCAGAATCAGGAGAGAAGAAACATGTTTACCGTAATTTTTGGTCGCCCAGGTTGCCCTTACTGCGTTCGTGCAAAAGAACTGGCAGAAAAACTGACTGCCGGGCGTGACGACTTCAACTTCCGTTATATCGATATTCACGCCGAAGGCATCAGCAAAGCTGACCTCGAACAAACCGTGGGTAAGCCAGTAGAAACCGTACCGCAGATTTTCGTTGACCAGACTCACATCGGTGGTTTTACCGATTTCGAAGCCTGGGCCAAAGAAAACCTGGGTCTCTACGCTTAAGACAGGGCGTGGGCGTTAATGGCGCCCACGTTTTGCGCTTATCAGCGCGCTGACAAACAAGAAGCAAAGCGCGCCCAATGCGCACCAAAACACCGCACTGAACAACCACGCCAGTTCCTGCCAGAAAGACCGCTGTGAAAACAGCCACACACGCATCACCACCAGACACACCGGCGTTGCCAATATCGCCCCAACCAGCGGCAACAGCACGCGCTGACCCGATGACACAAAACTGGCCACCGCGCCGGGAATAACGAAGAACAACAGCCCCAGTTCAGGATGCCCTGACGCACGAAATGCGCCTTTCATATTCAGTAACAAATAAAGGCACACCACAATAAAGAGGACAAAACAGCAGAAAACACCCGCCCAACCTCGTTCAGATCTCAAAATTCCTCCTGATATTCTCTATCCAACTCCATGATGCTCAGTCGATAAAGTTTTTCGGCACTCCTTGCCGTAATGCACCTGCGTAAGGACAAAACGATTGTGACTAGCCGCCGCAATCAGGAACGATTAAACTAGCGACCTTAATTTGATGGTTATCATCAGGCCCGTTTCAAAATGCGTTTTTCAGCCGACCCTGGGAAAAATCCTAGCCTAAATAGCCATTGCCTTCAACAACTTACTAGTAAACGAGAAGTTAGCTTCCGTGAATATAAACGTCGCAGACTTGTTAAACGGGAATTACATCCTGTTATTATTTGTAGTACTGGCGCTGGGCCTGTGTCTTGGCAAAATACGCTTAGGATCTATCCAACTTGGTAATTCTATTGGCGTTTTAGTGGTCTCTTTGTTATTAGGCCAGCAGCATTTCAGTATTAACACGGATGCATTAAATCTGGGCTTTATGCTCTTTATTTTCTGCGTCGGGGTCGAAGCGGGCCCGAACTTTTTTTCCATTTTTTTCCGCGATGGCAAGAATTATCTGATGCTCGCGCTGGTGATGGTCGGCTCTGCGCTGGTAATAGCGCTGGGGCTGGGCAAGCTGTTTGGCTGGGATATCGGCCTCACCGCCGGGATGCTGGCAGGCGCGATGACCTCAACGCCAGTGCTGGTTGGCGCAGGCGACACCTTGCGACATTCCGGCATGGCGGGCAATGAGCTGGCTTCAGCCCTCGACCACCTGAGCCTGGGCTATGCGCTAACTTACCTGATTGGCCTTGTCAGTCTGATCCTCGGCGCGCGTTACCTGCCAAAACTGCAACATCAGGATCTGCAAACCAGCGCACAGCAAATCGCACGCGAACGCGGCCTGGACACGGATGCTAACCGCAAGGTCTATCTGCCGGTGATTCGCGCGTATCGTGTCGGCCCGGAGCTGGTGGCCTGGACCGATGGCAAAAACCTGCGTGAACTCGGCATCTATCGCCAGACCGGCTGCTATATCGAACGTATTCGTCGCAACGGCATTCTGGCAAACCCAGACGGCGACGCGGTATTACAAATGGGCGATGAAATCGCTTTGGTAGGCTATCCGGATGCTCATGCACGCCTTGACCCAAGCTTCCGCAACGGCAAAGAAGTCTTCGACCGCGACCTGCTCGACATGCGCATCGTCACCGAAGAAGTGGTCGTTAAAAACCACAATGTGGTGGGCCGCCGTCTGGCGCAGATTAAACTCACCGACCATGGCTGTTTCCTCAACCGCGTGATCCGCAGCCAGATTGAGATGCCGATTGACGACAGCATCGTGCTCAACAAAGGCGACGTATTGCAGGTCAGCGGCGATGCACGCCGCGTGAAAACCATCGCCGACCGCATCGGCTTTATCTCGATTCACAGCCAGGTCACTGACCTGCTGGCCTTCTGCGCGTTCTTTATCGTCGGCCTGATGATTGGGATGATAACCTTCCAGTTCAGCAACTTCAGTTTCGCGATTGGGAACGCCGCCGGCCTGCTGTTCGCCGGGATCATGCTCGGCTTCCTGCGAGCCAACCACCCTACTTTCGGCTACATTCCGCAAGGCGCGCTGAATATGGTGAAAGAGTTCGGGCTGATGGTGTTTATGGCAGGCGTTGGCCTGAGTGCAGGCAGCGGCATCGGACACGGTCTGGGTGCCGTTGGCGGCCAGATGCTGGTGGCCGGTTTAATCGTCAGCCTGGTGCCCGTGGTTATCTGTTTCCTGTTCGGCGCCTACGTACTGCGCATGAACCGCGCGATGCTGTTTGGAGCGATGATGGGGGCCCGTACCTGCGCCCCGGCGATGGAAATTATCAGCGACACAGCACGCAGTAACATCCCGGCGCTGGGCTACGCAGGCACCTACGCAATAGCTAACGTCTTGTTAACGCTGGCCGGTACGCTGATCATCGTCATCTGGCCAGGACTGGGATAAATCCGAAGAATAAAAATGGCAGAAAAAAATGCGAGACAGAGCGAACTTTTTGTTTGCCCGTCAGTCATAAGTAATGCCACTGCTTTTCTTTGATGTCCCCATTTTGTGGAGCCCATCAACCCCGCCATTTTTGGTTCAAGGTTGATGGGTTTTTTGTTTTCTGGGATTCGGGGGCTTTCTAACCAGATACTTACGAGAAACCTTTAAGCCAGATGGCGACAAAATGGCGGCAGCGCAAAAGCTTGTCGCCGTAAGCCAACAAACTTCCCTCTGATTTTTTCCCCTGCCCTCCCCTTCAAAGTCATCGCATCCAGACGACAAATGAATACAATCGAAAAAAAATCAGCAAGGAAAGCACATGTTCGACTTTTACCCAGAGAAGACCTACAGCAGAACAGAAGTCATGAGCAGGCCAACGCCTGTCCCTGCAGTGAACGGGGTTTACTTTTGGTGGTTCAAAGAGATTCCGCCTGCAGTGCCAACAGAAGGGTGCATCACAGCGGAAGGCTACTCGCTTCTCTACGTCGGCATTTCCCCCGACAAGCGCGGGAAACCCGACAGCCGATCGAACTTAAGAAAGCGCCTCAAAACGCATTACAGCGGCAATGCCGCA
Organism: Pantoea sp. sgz302252; assembly: GCF_047713085.1. NCBI lineage: Bacteria > Pseudomonadati > Pseudomonadota > Gammaproteobacteria > Enterobacterales > Erwiniaceae > Pantoea > Pantoea sp. sgz302252. The sequence continues at coordinate 117,949 of NZ_JBLFJW010000009.1, read as the reverse complement.
GGCTCCACACTTCGACGCACACTCGGCGTGCTGCTGAGTGGAGTAAGTTGCTTCCCCCTTCGCCGGGTTGGTTCCGGCTCCAGAATGACATTCACTCACCCAGGCGAGCAGTGGCTTGACCATTGGATGGAGGAGAATGCCAAGGTTCACTGGATACCTGTTGAAGCGCCGTGGGAAGTTGAAGACAAATTGATCGCATCCATTTCCCTGCCTTTAAATATTCAGGGAAATGCACACAGCTTTAAACCCACGCTTTCGGGGATGCGCACACAGGCGGCAGCAGAGGCACGATTGATGGATATTGCTGATGAGCGGGGTTTGAAAAGACGATTGGCGGGGCAGTAAAACTGCGGCTCCAGTTATGTGCATATCTTTGGGATGAAGTGTCGATGGCATTCATTATTTTGGAGTGCGAGTGGTCATCCACCATGCTTCCATTTTGATTCTATCGGCGCTATCCAGGGTATCAGTACCGTTCATCACCACGTCGCTATTAATACGGATAGTGTTGGTCTCAACGACAAAATAGCCTCCTTTAAACATGATACACCCACCGCCTCGGTCACCATGAATCTACCCCGGACAAACCAGCTTCCGGTAGCAGAAACTGGTTTGAGTAGATTGCAGGCAGGTCAAACGTGATTTCCAGATTGCTTCCCCAAACTGAACAGTACAACTAACTCACTTCCACCAAGTGCGCTAGTTGGCCTCGTGAAGCTTAAGCCGGTTAACCCGACCAATTCCATTAAAATCCCGGTGCGGATCCGAATGGGGATAAGGCGCATAACTTTGGTCAATTTTGTGTTCATAACAAAGTGCTGTCAGCAAAAAGCTAATTTATAGCTTCTTGCAATTTATGTTATGAGTGGTACAAATTGAGGAAAGAAAAAATTCGTCATTTGGAGGTTTTATGAGTGCAGTTAACACTATCCCCGCAAATATATTCAATACTGAATTTCTAAACTCACCAGCAGCAACCGCCGCAGCCTGGATATCTATCATTGGCGCAGTTGCTCTTTCAATAAAATTAATAGGCACTGTTTTTAGATACAAACAACATCATAATGAGATATTAAAAAAGTCAGGGGTGCCTGCATTCATACTAAATATTTTCTTTATAACCATCCCGTTGAGAAAGCTACCTGGCACTGACTGGTCAGATAAAATCATCACAATTGCTTTTTCCCTTGCTTTCCTATTTTCAGCTTCCTATTTCACTCCTACACTCATCCAAACAGCTAAAACGCAACCAGATCAAACATTACTTTTTTGGAAAAAATCAGGAGATCCATTTTACATATCCAAAAAAATGGCGTCAGCCGTGACGATTTCCGCTCATCCAACTTGGACTCTTTCAGTAGGTGATTGCTCACAATCGGCAACTACAAACATAGAGAAGTACAACTCATTAACAATTGAGCATAAAGAATATTTATGCAAATTATTAACAACTAAAGAAGGTCAAACCTTCCTTGATAAATCAATAAATAAATTCAGAAAAGACAAACTTTTCATCTACTCCATCATCCCTATTACCTTGCTCGCTTTATTATGGTTACCACTAAGCTTTATATTTACAATCTATTATTCAGGTAAAGTAAGAAAATACATTCTAACTGAGCAAGAAAAAGCAATACATTGTGTTCATGGAGAGTTTAAGAAAAAAGGTATCTATGAAATATATCAAGAGTTAGATCGTAAGACTCTCTGCTGATAACCAGCAATGGCAGCTATGTGTAACTCACCATCGATTCCTCTCGACTTCATTAGTTGGTACGCATGGCAGGCAATGAATTTGCGCCAGCAACCAGTGTTAGCCTTCGATGAGAGCGGTCAGCCATATATCCGGGGTAGTGAGCCAAAGGTTTCTTAAGCCGACAGTGTATCTACAGTCAGTGCAGCCATGTAAACCATGATCTTTTCGCGCTTTTATCTAACACAGACGATGGCGCGGAAGGCGACCATCAGCCAGCATGTCATTGATCGTATCGACAGGAAGAGCTGTAAGTCAGTTATAGCGCTAAATTGTGACGTGTGGTGTATTCAAAGTGATTGAAATATTAGGAGTCATGATGCAGCATCTCCTATTGGCTTGTGGGGAGTTGTTTGTAATCGTGATAAGCCCCCAATTGGGAACACCGAAGATACCTGGATTGCATTAGAGACATGACACCATCAAAGTACCCAAATGAGATCAAAATAAATCCCAATCAGGGTGGCAAAGATGCTATCGAGCGTTTAGTCGATGCTTACAGATTTACGACACGACAAGCCTTAGCTGATAATTTTGGCTTTTCGAAAAGAACATTAGCTAATCGATATATGAGAGATACTTTCCCACTAGACTGGATAATCCAGTGTACTTTAGATACAGGAACATCCCTTCGTTGGCTGCCGACATCTGAAGGTCCGATGCGGGTAGATGCAAAAGCTCAAATCATAAGCCTTGTTAAACATAAAACAAGTGGTAGAAAACTCTGTAAGTCCGGTTATCTTATATTCAACTTAACGTTATTGCCAAAATACTTTGAAGGTATTTCAGCTATTGAGACAGTGAATGCAACTTATCTGGTAAAACATAATTTAGATGAAGTAAATGATGGCTTATGGCTAATTCCTATTGATGGCGCTCAATCTATACGCAAACTAGTAAGATTACCCATTAATTGCGTAATGCCAGAATCAAACTCAAGTAGAATGTAACATCAATATAATTGCTAAGGTGATCATGACCTGCAAATAATCAACTATTTTTAATGGACGAAAAAAAATGATTGTTGGTGTAATTTTAAGAAACTTTAAAAACTTTAGAAATCAGCATTACATTCCATTAACCATCAATGGAAATTCTTCATGGCTGATTGGTGAAAATGGAGTAGGTAAAAGCTCTACACTCCAAGCCATTGATACCGTCCTAAATAGAGCTGATATCAATAGATTAGACATTAACAATGATGCTCGTAGTCAAGGGTTTGATACGAGAGAGCCTTTCATTGTTCCAGTTTTTCTTATCCGAAAAGAAAGGATTAAAGGTAACACTTCAAATTTTAAAACATTAGAAGCTATTAGTGATATAACATGGCAGGTAGAAAGTGAAGACTTTCACTCCTCGCAAAGAGCATTAGCAGAAAAATTTATTAATCACAGGACCCATCTTGAATATCAATATCAAGCTCGCGATTATTTCCTAGTGCCCATTGGCATTATAAAAAAATCCGCAGGTGATGCTCCCGTTCCATTCATGTCAATTTTTGAATCAATTGATGATTATAAAAATGAAATTGATGATTTAATACCTGAATCAACTGCAACAAACCCTGCGCAACGAAAAAACTTCTTTCAAACTACTTTATATAAATTACTAGAGTATGTGAGAGAGTCTTATAATTATATTTACTTACCAGCAGAAATAACCACATCCGAATATTCTAAAATTGAGAGTGAACTGTTACAATCTCTTCTTGGTGAAAATCTTCAGCAGAAGATCAGTAAAACAATCAAAAAGAAAGACATTACTGAAATAAATAAATATCTAAATGAATTTGTTGAACAATTATCTGAAAAATTAAATGGGAAATATCATTTCAAAAAACCGACCCAGAGACAAAACTCTTTTACGCAGCGCCACATGATTGCAAAGATAATTGAGTCGTATTTTAGTGATAAAATTCTACATTACATAGATAGTATTAATAGAGATACACCTGTCCACAACCTCAGTTCTGGTGAAAAAAGAAAAGCTCTTCTAGATTTATCTATGGGGTTCTTAAAAGGAAACCCCAAAAAAACCCAGCAATCAACCATCCTAGCCGTTGACGAACCAGAATTATCTTTACATGCGACATCTTGCTTCAAGCAGTTCGAGAAAATTAGAGAGATAAGTGAGTTAGGCATACAGACGATTTGCACTACCCACTGGTATGGTTTTCTTCCTGCCGCTATGAGTGGCAGTGCAACTTATGTATCCCCGAACCAAACATTTATCAAGTGCATAAATTTGGAATACTATAGAGATGAATTAGCTGCACTTGTGAAAGAATCACGTGGTTCATACTTAGATACATTAGAAGTAAAAAGCAACCATGACTTGGTGCAATCCATAATAACATCAATAACTTCTTCCAATAATTATAACTGGATATTATGCGAGGGGCGAACTGACAAAAAATACATTGAATCCCATTTGGAATTTGAAGAGCTAGATGAAAAAAACATAATAATTTTGAGTGTCGGTGGTTCATTTGCATTGAAGGATATTTATTCATATCTAGTTTTAGCGCTAAAAGACAGAAGGCCGGCCATTAAAGGAAAAGTATTTTGTTTATTAGATACTGACTTAGCGTATGATAAATTTGAGTCTGTAGACAGCATCCCGCAAATAAAAATAAGACGTTTACTATTACGTGAAGATTTAACTGATGTTGATTTACTAAAAACAACTGATAATAGAGTATCTCCACCAACTGAGATTGAAGATGCTTTAGATGGACTGTTTTTCTACGAAACAATCTATCGTATCTACACGAATGGAGAGAAAAGATTTTCATTCATAGAAGACGTTGAAACACTTTCCTCAAACGTTGCAGCTGGAATATTAGATCTAACCACCAGTCAAAAGCAAACCATTAAAAATTATTTTGATGAACCAGGTAATAAAAATCTCTTTTGTGACCAGTACATAGATGTGCTCTATGAGAGTGATGAGATCCATACACCTACATGGCTCTACAACATAATCGAATTTTTTGGTGAAGAATGAATGTATTTCTTCCCAAAACCACCCATCAAACACTGTTCATACATACAGTCAAATTTAGCCCTCAGACATGAGGGCTTTTTTATGGCAGTACGAAAACTCGACACAGGAAAATGGATTTGTGAATGCTACCCCGCCGGGCGCGGTAAGTGTCAAGGTAGTTGTCGCCCCAGTTTGATTTAAGCCGCCTGTTTTTCCCGCTCCGGATTGAGCGTGACACTCTCTCGCCGCTGCCAGTTTCGTGTCCCCCGTGACCAGCGTTCAGGGCTGTGTCCACATTACGTGGGTAGGATCAATCCTGCTAAAAGCGTTTTAATAATTGATATTCGGTTTGTTCGCTCTAATCTCAAGAGTATTTTCATCACTCTAATCATTTACTTCGTGCTTTGAATGAACTGAGTTAACCTCATAACCACACAGATTTTATTGGCCAACAGGAAGTCAACGCGATGAGCGAGCCAAACAAGATGGAAATCGATCACTTTAACGAAGTGACGACAGAAGACTTTTTCAGGTTCCTGGACAAAAATTCCGTTACAACAAACTGTCCAATGTGTGGCAACGGGACGTTCATTGTTTCAGAGACGATCAAGCAAGACCTCCTTAGCCCTTACAACAAGGTCGCCTACGCTACACTTTTCAGGCATGATACCGTCATTCCCACTGAACACAAATTGAACTATTATTACCTGCTTCATTGTGAGAAATGCGGATTTAATATCACTTTTTCTGCTAATACGGTTTACAAATGGTTATCTGACCAGCACACAAAAGAAGGCAAGGAAAGCGCAAATGGCTGATAATAACGTACATCAGATTGATGAAAGGCGCAGGACCAGCAGAAACGGTAACGGAGGTGATGGTATGTCCGGGGATCTGGAAAAAAGAGTCGAAAAGCTGGAGGCCAACATGAGCGAAATCAAACAAGATTTAGCAATACTCAAAACTCGCTCTGAAAATTTCAGCACTAAATCCGATCTGATGGAGCTTTCCAACACGTTCAAAACGGAGCAGATGGCGCTTCAGGTTGAGCTACATAAAGCCCTATCCGGTCAAACAAAATGGATGATTGGCGCAATTTTTACCGCAGTAGCGTTAAGTCTTACTGCTGGCAAATATCTGTTCTGAGTGTTGCAAATTTTTCAGTAGCCAGAATTTAGCTTCCTCCCATAAAACCCGTACCAGCCAAGGCTTTGCGGGTTTTTCTTTGTCTGCCGCCCCTCGCGTAACTTGATCTTCCCTGACCTGCCCCCAGGATTAGATACAACCTTAAGTTTCAACACGTTTACAGCCCCGCTATCCTTCCAGCCATCTCGCGGATTTCTGCCCTGCTGAGCGGTTTACGGTCGGTGACAAAATGCAGCGTCATGCCCTCAATAAACGCATCCAGCGCGCGAGCTGTAGCCGGATCAAACCACTGTTCCAGCACCTTCTGGCTGCCCTGCATCCAGTTTTGCATCACTGTCTTGAGCGCAGGTTTGCAACCGATGAAGGCATACAGTTGATACATCAGTTCCATATTGCGGGTGGTCGTCACCTGCGCGCTAAAGATGAGATCGGTTATCGCATCGCACGCTTGTTCGAGCGTCTTCACCTCGGCAAAAAAGGCCTGATACTGCACCAGCATTTCATCGGTGAAACCTGTAAACGCCTCTTCCAGCAAGGCATCAATGCCGCTGAAATAATAAGTCATTGAACCCAGCGGCACGTCGGCGCAATCCGCAATTTTACGGTGCGTGACGGCCTGAATACCGTGACGGGTAATAGTGTCCAGCGTGGCCTGCAGGATCCTCTCCCGGCGCTGCGGATCGTTCGGTCGGCGAGCCATAATTTTTCCTCCTGCGATTTGTGTACAAATGTACACAACCTTGCTAGTGTTGTCTCTCCCTCTTTTTTCACAGGCTGTTTACGGATGACGTCGCACTCTTCACGCAGAGCCCTGCAGTTGCGCATGTGGGCCCTCTTTATGTTCTTCTTTTTACCGGGGCTGCTGATGGCTTCGTGGGCCACGCGTACGCCCGCCATTCGTGACATTCTGTCTGTTAACACCGCGGGCATGGGCATCGTCTTGTTCGGCCTGTCGATTGGTTCGATGAGCGGCATTCTCTGCTCGGCGTGGCTGGTTAAGCGCTTCGGCACCCGCAAAGTCATTCGCACCACCATGTCTTGTGCGCTGGTCGGCATGGTGATGCTTAGTCTCGCGCTGTGGCTCGCCTCGCCTGTTTTCTTTGCCTTTGGTCTGATGGTGTTTGGCGGCAGTTTTGGCGCGGCTGAAGTGGCGATTAACGTCGAAGGCGCGGCGGTTGAGCGTGAAATGAATAAAACCGTGCTGCCGATGATGCACGGCTTTTACAGCTTCGGCACGCTGGTCGGTGCGGGCATCGGCATGGCGCTGACCGCCTTTGGCCTGTCCGCCACGATCCACATTCTGCTGGCGGCTCTGGTCGGCATTGCACCGATTATCATCGCCATCAAAGCCATTCCCGAAGGCACAGGCAAAAACTCGTCGGAGAATGCCGAACACCACGAGAAAGGCGTGCCGTTTTATCGCGATGGTCAGTTAATGCTGATTGGCGTGGTGGTGCTGGCGATGGCGTTTGCCGAAGGCTCAGCCAACGACTGGCTGCCGCTGCTGATGGTGGATGGACACGGTTTCAGCCCAACTTCCGGTTCACTGATTTACGCCGGTTTCACGCTGGGCATGACGGTAGGACGCTTCACCGGCGGCTGGTTTATCGATCGCTACAGCCGCGTGGCGGTCGTCCGCGCCAGCGCCATTATGGGTGCGCTGGGCATCGCATTAATTATCTTTGTGGATGTGGACTGGATTGCTGGCGTGTCGGTGATCCTCTGGGGACTTGGCGCGTCGTTAGGCTTCCCTCTCACCATTTCCGCCGCCAGCGACACCGGCCCGGATGCCCCAACACGCGTCAGCGTAGTAGCAACAACTGGCTACCTGGCATTTTTGGTTGGCCCACCGCTGCTAGGCTTCCTCGGCGAACATTATGGCCTGCGTAGCGCCATGCTGGCGGTACTGAGCCTGGTGATTATCGCCGCACTGGTTGCCCGCGCGGTCGCCAAACCTGAATCTGAACCTGTAACGGAGAGTGCCTCATGAGCATCAAACTGATTGCCGTGGATATGGATGGAACGTTTCTCAGCGACGAAAAGCGCTATAACCGAGCGCGCTTTCTCGCTCAGTATCAAAAGATAAAGGACCAGGGCATTCGTTTTGTAGTCGCCAGCGGCAACCAGTACTGGCAACTCATCTCCTTCTTCCCGGAGATTGCACATGAGATTGCCTTCGTCGCCGAAAATGGCGGCTGGGTGCGAGACGCCGGAGAAGACGTGTTTAACTGCGAGCTTTCCCCGGAGCATTTCAGCAAAGTGGTCGATTTTCTGCATACCCTGCCGGATGTCGAAATCATCGCCTGCGGGAAACGCAGCGCCTACACCCTGAAACACTACAACGACGAATTAAAAGCGATGGCGGCGCTGTATTACCACCGTCTGGAACTGGTCGATACCTTCGACAATATCGACGATACCTTCCTGAAGTTTGGCCTGAATCTGCCCGACCGTTTAGTGCCTGAAATCCAGAAAGCCCTGCATGAAGGCGTGGGCGACATGATGACCGCAGTCACCACCGGCCACGGCAATATCGACCTGATCATTCCTGGCGTGCACAAAGCCAATGGTCTGCGTCTGTTGCAGGCACGCTGGGGCATTGATGACAGCGAAGTAGTGGCGTTCGGCGACAGCGGAAACGATCTGGAAATGTTACGTCAGGCGGGCTTTGGCTTTGCGATGGCGAATGCCTGTGAAGCGGCGGTTGAAGCGGCGAATCATCGTGCGCCACACAATAACGAGGAGGGTGTGTTGCAGGTTATCGATCAGATTTTAAATCGGGAAGCGCCTTTTTGTGGATAAGGTGCGCTGATTAATGCCGGATGGCGCTTCGAAGCCGGATGGCGCTATCGCTTATCCGGCCTACAAATCCGGCCTACGCTATGTAGGGTTTGTAGGCCGGGCAAACAACGTGCCGCCCGGCAATGTCCCGTCACTGCTGCGAACTGCCGACCGATTTATCCTTCAGGAAGTAGATAATCAGCGCCAGCCAGATAACCCCATTTGCCAGGTTAAACAGACTGAACAAGCCGTTGCCGCCGTGCTGCCAGGCGTGTTTGCTCACTTCAATGCCGACGGTGAAAATCAGCATCTGTAACATGCCCATTGCTGCTGAAACGGTGCCTTTGCTCATGTCGCTGGCGAACAGCGTCAAGCGAACCAGGCCTGCATTGGCAATGCCGATACCGAAGGCGTAGAAACTCAGCCCGGCGGTCATCCACAAATACGCGTGAGAAGAGACAACCGTGGCGGCCGCGGCGAGGATCAGGCCAAATAGAATTGGCCAGCCGCCCGCGATAATCAGCCAGCGCACCGTCTTACGTGAGGTCAGTTTTGCCAGGGTGACGTTGCCAACAATCAGCGCACCGAAAATCGGCACCTGCAACAAACCGTACTCATAAGTGCTGGCCTGTTCGCCGCTGATAATGATCACTGGCGATTGAGCAATCCACGCCAGCAGCGGCAGGCTGACAAAGCCCGTCGCCAGCGCTCCGGCAACGAAACGCAGGTTTTTCAACACCAGGCCGTAATCTTTCCCCAGCGCTTTGACAGACAGCTTCTCGCCAAGGCGCGTTGCCGTCTCTGGCATCGCCCGTTGCAGGCCAAAGAAGGAAATCAGCGCCAGCGCCGCGAAGAGCACAAACATGGTTTCCCAGGGTGCAAAATGCACCCACGCCGCACCCACCAGCGGGCCAAGCAGCGGTGCAATCAACGCCACGTTCGCCATCAACGCAGTGATTTTGATACACACTGCTTCCTCAAACGATTCCTGAATCGCGGCATAGCCGACCGCACCAATGAAGCACAGGCTGATGCCCTGCAAAAAACGCAGGATAGTGAACTGTTCGATGTTTTGCGCCAGCAACGTCGCCAGGCAGGTGATGATGAACCACACCACGCCGGTCAGCATCACCGGGCGACGGCCAATACGGTCCGACAGCGGCCCCAGCAGCCACTGTAAAAACATCCCGCCCGCGAGATAGGCAGTCATTGAGGTTGGCACCCATTCGGTGCCGGCCTGGAATTGTTCCACCACCGTCAACATGCCCGGTTGGATCATGTCATTACCGATGTAAGTGGAAAATTCGTACAGCACCAGACAAAGCGGGAAAAGTAACGCCTGACGACTGAGGCGTTTGCCAGAAAGTGAGTGGTTGAGCATAAAATCTCTTAACGATGAAAATATCGCGAGAAGTGTAATGAATGAGACAAAACGACGATAGCAAAAAGTGCGCGAAACACTCTGTTACAGCACGATTTTACGTGATTAAGCTTCACTTAAGTTTTGCCTCATATAGTCCGCGTTTATACAGCGTCAGGCAGACTCGTTCTGCAGGACACCCTAACCGCCGGACAATTAAGACAGTCTCCCTTTACCATCCCGGCTTCGATTTTTAAGGTAATGAGCGTCATCAAACTGTAAGAGTCCGCAAGCTATGCTGGAAAATTTGAATTACTCGCTGTTTTACTGGATTAACGCCACGCCTGCCTCACCGCAGTGGATGATTTCACTGGCGATTTTTATCGCTAAGGATTTGATCTCCATCGTACCGCTGCTGGCCGCTATTCTGTGGCTTTGGGGCCCGCGTGCTCAGGTGAGCGCGCAGCGTAAACTGGTTATCAAGATTGCGATGGCCATCGGCACCAGCCTGCTGCTCTCCTGGGTGATTGGGCATGTTTATCCGCACGATCGTCCGTTTGTTGACGGAGTGGGCTATAACTTCCTGCATCACGCCGCAGATGACTCTTTCCCAAGCGATCATGGCACCGTCATTTTCACTTTTGCCTTAGCATTTTTGTTCTGGCATCGCCTGTGGTCTGGCGTGCTGATGCTGGTTATCGGCTGCGCGATTGCCTGGTCTCGCGTCTATCTTGGCGTGCACTGGCCGCTGGATATGGTGGGCGGCTTCCTGTCCGGCCTTAGCGGCTGCCTGGCGGCACAAGTGATGTGGAACACATTGGGTGACGCACTCTATCAGCGTTTACGCGCACTCTATCGTTTTTGCTTTTCACTGCCGATTCGTAAAGGCTGGGTGCGTGACTAAGCGGTAACGCACAGGTAAAATCGTCGCCTGACCCTCTGCCTGATGCAGGGGGCATTTCGGGACACAGGGGTTTTATGGAAACGCGCCGCGACGTTCGTATCAGCCAGCTTATTCAGGCACTGAAGCGTAGCGATAAGCTGCATCTGAAAGAGGCGTCCACGTTGCTGGGCGTGTCGGAAATGACCATTCGTCGCGACCTGACCCAGCATAGCGGCCCGGTGGTGTTACTGGGCGGTTATGTGGTGCTGGAACCCCGCAGCGCCAGCCACTATCTGCTGAGCGACCAGAAAACCCGTCTGGTGGATGAAAAGCGCCAGGCCGCGCGCCACGCAGCCCAACTGCTGAAAGCCCATCAAATGGCGTTTTTTGACTGCGGCACGACCACGCCGTGGATCATTGATGCCATCGATAATGAACTCCCTTTTACCGGGGTTTGCTATTCCCTGAATACCTTTCTCTCTCTGCAAGAAAAGCCACAGTGTCGGGTGATTTTATGCGGCGGCGAATTCCACGCCAGCAACGCCATCTTCAAACCGTTAAGCCCTGAAGATACGCTGAGCCATCTGTGCCCTGATATTGCCTATTACTCCGCTGCTGGCGTGCATGTTCAGCACGGTGCCACCTGTTTTAACCTGGATGAGCTGCCGGTGAAACACTGGGCGTTGAAAAGTGCGCAGAAGCACGTGCTGGTGGTTGATCACAGCAAGTTTGGCAAAGTGCGCCCGGCGCGAATGGGTGAGCTGAGTTGTTTTGACGTGATTGCCAGCGACCGCCGTCCGGATGACGAGGTGACGGCACTGGCGAAACAGCGTGGCATTAAGCTGCTGTTTGATTGAGAGCTGTGAAACAGCCGGGTGGCGCTGCGCTGACCCAGCCTACAAACACCGCGTAGGCCCGGCAAGCACAGCGCCGCCGGGCAAAAAATTGTCGCTCAGTTAAGAGAACCAGCTCCCGAACCACTGGTGGAATTTCATCAGCACGAAATCCATCATTCGGTTAAAGAACCCGCCTTCGTTCACCGCTTCCATGACAATCAGCGGACGCTGCTCAATGGTCTTGTCGTTCAGTTTAAAATCGATGGTCCCGACCACCTGCCCTTTCGCCAGCGGAGCCGTCAGCTGCGGCTCGTTCAGCGTGAAGCTGGCCTTGAGGTTTTTCAACTGGCCGCGTGGCAGGGTGATGGAACCGGCTTCGCCTGCCCCGAGTTTGGCCTGGCTGCTGTCGCCGTACCACACGCGCTGCTCCACAAACGTCGCATCGGGCTTGATTGGGGTGACGGTTTCATAGAAACGGAAGCCCCAGGTCAGCAGTTTTTCGGATTCATTAAAACGAATACGGTCGGTTTTGGTGCCTAATACCACGGCAATCAAACGCATGTCGCCCTGTTGTGCAGAAGACACCAGGTTATAGCCCGCGCCTGCGGTGGTGCCGGTTTTAACCCCGTCCGCGCCGAGGCTGGTGTTCCACAGCAGACGGTTACGGTTCGGCTGTTTGATGTTGTTGAACGTGAATTCTTTCTCTTTGTGGATGGCATACTCATCCGGCACGTCGTGGATCATCGCTTTGGTCAGCAGCGCCATATCGCGTGCTGTACTGAACTGGCCTGGTGCATCCAGCCCGTGGACGGTTTTAAAGGTGGTGTTGGTCAGACCCAGTTTCTGCGAATAGCCGTTCATCAGGCTAATGAAGGAGTCCTGACTGCCCGCGACGTAATCGGCCAGCGCGATACAGGCATCGTTCCCGGACTGAATGATCACCCCTTTGTTGAGGTTTTCAACGGAGACCTGATCGCCTGGCTTCAGGAACATCACTGAAGAGCCACGCAGCGCCGGGTTTCCTGTCGCCCAGGCATCTTTACCCACGGTGACCATATCGGTCAGTTTGATTTTGTTTGCTTTGATAGCCTGGCCGACCACGTAGCTGGTCATGATTTTGGTCAGGCTTGCCGGGTCGAGCTTTTCGTCAGCGTTGCCTTCACTCAGCACTTTGCCGCTGGCGTAATCCATCAGGATCCACGCTTTGGCATCGACGGTTGGCGCGCCGGGTTGTTGAACAGCGTCTGCCGCCTGCACGGCAGGGGCCAGGAGAAGTAAAATCAGAGAGCCTGCCGCCAGGCCGCGGGGAGAAACTACAGTACGCGTCATAAAAGCCACCCAAGTATCCATTCCAAATACACGCTACGTCACCGAAGCCGTGCAACAACTGGCGGTGAGTAATAGCGCAGAAATGATCTTAAAGAAACAATGCGTTGGTAAAGTTTTTAAAGTTTACGCAAGAACGGCGGGTTGTGCTGAAATCCGGGCAATTTTTTTGATCGTGGTTGTGCCTGGGTTGATTTTATTTCACCATGGCGACTTCATTGATGCGCTGTTTAGTGGAGATCTCATGATTACGCTGTGGGGCAGAAACAACTCAACGAATGTCAAAAAAGTACGCTGGACGCTGGAAGAGCTCGACCTTCCTTACGACCAGATCCTCGCCGGGCTGGAATTTGGCCTCAATCACGACCCTGAATACCTCGCCAAAAACCCCAACGGGCTGGTGCCCCTTCTGCATGATGACGAAGCCGGGATAACGCTTTGGGAATCGAATACTATCGTCCGTTATCTGGCTGCACAGTACGGGCAAAAACGCCTGTGGCAGGATAATCCGGTTATTCGTGCGCAGGGTGAGAAGTGGATGGACTGGGCCAATGGCAGCCTTTCCCCGGCGCACCGCGTCATTTTGATGGGGCTGGTCAGAACGCCACCTGAACAACGCGATCAGGCAGCGATAGACGCCGGGATTGTGCAGTGTGAAAAACTGCTGGCGATCCTTGATGCTGAACTTGCTGACCGTCAGTGGCTCTCCGGCGACGAGTTTGGCCCGGGTGACATCGCCGTCGCTCCGTTCATCTACAACCTGTTCGAAACGGTCAAAACCTGGCAGCCACATCCGAACTTACAGCGCTGGTATCAGCAGCTGTCACGCCGTCCGGCTTATCAAAACGTGGTGATGATCCCGGTCACCTGATCTCAGGACGCCGGGCTGACTTTCAGTAACTCGCCATCGGACTCGTCGGTCAAGACATAGAGATAACCGTCGGGTCCAACACGCACGTCGCGTATCCGCTGCTTCCTGTCACCCAGAATGCGTTCCTGTTCGGTCACTTTATTGCCGTCAACGTTCAGAACAATCACGTCCTGGTCCTTCAACGCACCGACAAACAGCTTGTGCTGCCATTGTGGAAACTTCGCGTTGTTATAGAACGCCATTCCGCTCACTGCGGGTGACTGTTTCCAGAAAAACAGCGGCGCTTCAGTGCCCGCCACCGTTTTGCCCTTCGCTTCCGGAATGGGTAAACCGCTGTAGTTCACGCCATGGGTGGCCAACGGCCAGCCGTAATTTTTCCCCCGTTCCGGGATGTTGATTTCATCCCCGCCTTTCGGCCCGTGCTCATTAAGCCACAGCACATTGCTCCACGGGTTCATCGCCATGCCCTGCGGGTTACGGATGCCATAAGACCAGATTTCAGGTCTGGCGCCTTTCTGCCCGACAAAGGGGTTATCCGCTGGCACCTTGCCGTCTTGCGTCAGGCGGACAACTTTGCCCTGCAGTTTGTCGAGCTCCTGCGCGGTGGGCCGCTGGTTATTTTCCCCCAAACCGATATACAGGTAGCCCTTGCCGTCAAACACCAGCCGCCCCCCGAAATGGTTCCCGGTCGAAAGCTTAGGCATTTGGCGGAAAACTACCTGAAAAGCCTCGATTCTGCTGTGATCGTCGCTCAACCGGCCGTAACCCACGGCGGTGCCTGCTTTGCCGTCATCGCCCACTTCGGCATAGCTCAGCCACACACGGCGTGATTGTGCGAAATCAGGAGCCAGCACCACATCCAGCAGCCCACCCTGCCCATTCGCCCACACTCGCGGAACACCGACAATCGGGTCAGACAGCCCTTTCCCTTGTTGCCACAGGCGTAGCTGCCCCCCGCGCAGCGTGATCAACAGACCTTGATTATCAGGCAGAAAAGCCAGCGACCAGGGATGATCGAGCTTGCGTTGTAAGACCTCAACCTGAACCTCTGCGGCTTGCAGAACGGACGAGAGAATCAATGAACCCAGAAGTAAACTCAGAGCAAAACGAGGCATGGCTGTCTCCTTTTTAGCGAATGGGTTAAGGGTAGCCAGCAGGTTGGGCGTAAGGCGGGATTTTTACAAAACCTTAACTTGCTACGTGAGTGGAAAAGCAGTTCCAGATTCTCGGACGAAAAAATATTGCGTCAGAACACATTATTATTCTGTGTTGAACGATATAAGAGTCAAAACACGATGTAGAGAAATATAATCATCGCTTATCACAAATTTCAAACCATTCAAGGACATTATGCCATGGAGTTATTTGACTTACGAAAATCCACACTTAGCCCTAAAGAATACGAAAACATTATTAACCCAATGATTGCCATAACAGTATTGCAGGATGAATACATCATTACTCAGGATAAACTCTACTCATCTAACTCCATCGAGGGTTTTTCAGTTGAAAGAAAACTGCCTCTGCACACAACACCTCCTTTGAGCTTATATTATAGAAGCGTTCTCGGCAGAATATCGGATTTATTAAACTCAGGCCATTTAATCATGACTGCACAAGAAAAAAGAGATTTCCAGACGTATCCCTTTTTTATCGCACATGAAGGTGATTTATTTTGTGTAAATGATACCCTGTATGATTCTATTTTCACAGATAACGTGATCCGTTATTTTAAAAACACAGTATTAGGAACAAGCGCCCCACCCCCTACCCACAGTGACATTAGCCCCAAAACGCTCACCTATGGACCAGGGTACTGGAAAACGAAAGATAATGATTATCACGGGTTAAAAAACTTAGGTGTACTTGCGGTAAACCGGGCCACAAGCATGGGGGATGAAGGGCGAATTTTCCTCTCTGATGGACAGGATCTGGCTAACACCTCCAGAGAGAAAGCTCAGGTCTGGTCGCCACTTCCACATAATATTACCTTTGATAACAAAAGAATCATTGAGGCACGTTCCGTCATTCGTCGATACGGCGAAGAACGCAAAATTTATCAGAAATATAGGGAAAGCGACGATGCATGGACAGTCTCTGGTTCATCATGGCAATGGATTCCAGGAGTAAGTGATGAAGATTATGAATTTAAGAAGTAAGATACTTCGATTTTGGGGAATTATGGATGTCATGTCACTGATATCTTATTTTATATTTTCCATTATTAACAATCGAATCCCCATTTATTCAGATATAAAAGGGATTATATCGACCATTGATTCGTTTGGTATTGAGGGAGCAGGTTTGTTTTGGATATCTATCCTTGTTATCTGCGATATTTTGACTTTGGTCTCGCTGTTTTTTTCAGCCAACTTATTCCTGCGAGGCACGTCGGCACCATTATTATTTATTTCATTACAGGAGATCCTTAGGTTTATTACCTTAAAATGTTCGCTGGTATTCATTCCACTCATACTTCACCTTACGGCCTCCTCACTGGTCTGGCTTAATGTCAGCTTGTTTATTTTTTCAGAGGCTTTTAAGGTCTGCACACTTATGTGGTGCCGGAAACAACCCCAATCCCATAAGGCGTAGCAATCAGAACGGGGGAGAGCCCTCTCCCCCCGGTTGTCAGGCGTGCGCCATGGGCGCGGATTTATTTATCACCTGAATGTTTACAGCTAAGGTGTCGAGACAGCGTTGCAGGGCATCTGGGTTAACCACAATGAATGAGGGACAGTCATGATGTCCGCTCATCAGGCACACTGCCGCAGAGGCTAAGGCTTCTCCGGCGGCATGCAGCGCCTCGCTTTGCGCAGGCGCTAGCGATGGCGAAAATGCTGCCGCGTTCTCGCGCAGCTCGCCACAGAGGTCGAAACAGTTTTCACGCAGATGATCGTTGTCGCTGACTGACATGTATCCCTTGGCGCGTCTGAGTTGCAGATAGGCCGCGAGATCGATTTGGGCATTCACCAGCTTGTTCAACAGGTGGCGGAATCGTCTGTCAACGTTCATACCTTTCCTCCTGTGTCGTCCATTGTCACAAGTATAGTATGGTCATTTTTTGTGCACAATGATGCGTGCGGTCAATATTTCATCAATCTTTAACCGAAGTGCAAATTTTGCTGATGCAGGGCAAACAGGCTGTCACTACAGCGTACAAAAAATCAACATTTGTTGAGCCTTAGTTTGGGAAACTGAATAGTCACGTACAGAAACGATTGGTATAGTGCGCCGGTCTTCTCAACCCGACGGTGCAAAAATGTTCAAGAAAGGCTTATCTGTGGTTCTGCTGCTATGTGCCCTGTTCTCCGGGCAGTTGATGGCGAATCATAACGGACATGAGTTTTACAAGGTGCCGAACGCCGATCACTGGATGCGCCACAGTGCCGACAGCGATGATATTCGGGCTCGTTTCCGGGATGACGCAGATGAATTACGCGAGGATCATCACAGCGTTAAAGACCGTAAGCCGGAAGTGATTTATCGCTAAAACAGCCTCCCCTTTCGGGGAGGAAAACGCCTTACTGCAAGGCGTGAAGGATTTGCCAGGCGGCAGTCACCCGCACCGGGTTAGGATAATTTTTGTTCGCCAGCATCACGATACCGAGTTTTTTCTCTGGGACAAACGCGATGTAAGCCCCGAAGCCATTGGTGCTGCCGGTTTTGTGTAGCCAGCTTGCCGGGGTAGCAGGACGAGCAGGCGTTTGCCGTTCTGCCGCCCCCACCTCCAGCAGTTTGCCGCTGGCGGTGATCACCTGTTGAGGGTTGATCGGCCACGGATACATTTCCCAGCCTAAGCCCTGATACATATCGCCAATCTTGTAGTAACCCTGCTGCGCCGTGCCGATGGCTTTTTTCAGCGTCTCGTCGCTGGCTGGCAGCTGCTGCGGTGCGATGTTGGCCTGCATAAACGCCGCCATATCTTTGATGGTGGTTTTCACCCCATAAGCTTCGGCATCCAGCATCCCCGGCGTGACGCGTACGGGTTCGCCGTTACGATAACCCCAGGCGTAATTTCCCTGCTCGCTTTCAGGCACGGTAATCCAGGTGTGATTGAGCTTCAGCGGCTGGAAAACGTGTTGCTGCATGAATTGCTCAAAGCTGAGCCCGCTTTTGCTGACTGCCAGTGCACCAAACAAACCGATGCTGGCGTTGGAGTAGTTACGTTTTGTGCCTGGCTTCCACTCAGGTTGCCAGCCGTTGTAATAGCGCCACAGCGACGATTCATCGGTTACATCGTCAGGAAGCTGCAACGGCAGACCGCCCGCAGTATAAGTGGCGAGTTGCAGCAGCGAGATGTTGCGCCATTGCGCACCGGTCAATTGCTTACTGTAATCCGCCGCCGCGTCGTTCAGATTGGCTTTTTCGCTCTGCACCGCGTACCCGCCCGCCGTGCCGGTGAACGTTTTGCTCACAGAGCCCAGCTCGAACAGTGTGTCGTCAGTAACAGGACGTTTGGCTTTGATATCCGCCAGACCGTAGTGGAAAAAGTACGGCTTGCCTTCATAAATCACCGCCACCGCCATACCTGGGATGTGCTGCTCTTTCAGCAACGGCTGAACAGTCTCATCGACGATTTTTTGCAGAGATGCCGGGGTTGAAGCTGTCGCCAGAAGCGGTGTGGCAAACAGCGCCGCAGCCAGCAGAATCGGTTTACTCACGCGATGATGATGCTTTTTCGTTGTCATTCTTCCTCCTGATGAACGAAACCTGAGGGGTGTCCCGCGCCATTAAGCCGAAAAGGCGTGCTGAGCGCAATTCTCCAGTACAAATTTCCCCCCAACCTCTGTAGAATCTCCGCCCTGACCATTCCCAAAATCGAACACTTTTTAATCTATGAGCAATGTTATGCAGCAGCCGAAAATCGGCTTTGTCTCTTTGGGCTGCCCAAAAGTCAAAAATAATACATTGCTAACTTTGTTCTAAACTCCGGTATTACTGAACCAGGCGCAAAAACGCCGGGATAAAAACCCGGCGCTTTTAATCAACATTTAATGCTTAGTATCGCAGGCTCATTCTTCACGAAAACCCGGCTTACCATTGGCTTTGCGCCATTCCTGAACTTTATCAGCGATAGCTTCAGGGGTTGCCTCCGCTGCTGATTCGGGATAGTAAATCAAGTCTGAACCTTCAGGATGCTCTATCAGTTGGATGAACAATTCCAAGAGATTATCTTGGTGCTCTTCAGTACCTCGATCACTAATGATTTCAGCAACAAGACTGATAAAATCGGTTTTTGTATAATCACTGAGCAATTTACTCACTGCTATTTCCTCTGCCTGAGTGTGTACCAATGTGATGCTTGGGTGTCATGACGCCCATGTTATCGACATTATAAACTTCGCCCCCCTGACTAATCGGGGTTAAATGGTGAATTTCAAAAGACCGTCGTTTCCCTACAGTATCTGCAAATCTGGCGCGAGGGGCTCTGCCATTTGCTGCTCGTGTAACGTTCGCTGGAATAAACTGTTTAGAAAGTTCAGGGTCTCTGCTCACTTCTTGCCAGAATGCTTCCCTGAAGCCGTCAAAGTTGGAGAATGTACGCCCACGCAGTTTATCGGCGATCTGCGATGGGATCGGAGAGCCATTCCCCTTACCCGCATCGGCTAACCATGTGCCTGTAACCTTCTGGCCTTTGCCTGTAACTTGCCCCGGCAGGTTGCGAAGATAAACATAAATTGGATCAAATGTTCCGGCTGGATGCACCAGAATATAATCCCGGAAAGAGCGCTCTCCCGGTGCGGGTGTTTCCGTTGACCACGGACTGTTTATCTCACTTTCCGGATAGACAAGCACGTTTGGCGGAATGTAGACGTTATCCTGATTGCCGGTGTTGGAAGGTGAAGCATATCCCGGATCGTCAGGTGTCCAGACGATTGTCGGTTTGGTTGCGCCATCCTCCCAAAACTCGTAATTTCCGGTGGTGGTGTTCTTCTGAAGCATACGCACCGGAACTTTATCCTGCCCGCCTCTGGCGCTGACGTGGAAACCTTTCGGTCTCATGGTGCCGTACTGGTCAGCCTCCCAGCGAAAGCGAACGCGGGTTGGAACATCGTCTTTATTTCGGGCGGCCTGCTCAAGGCGCATCCTGTCGATATAGTCCTGCTCACCGCTGTTGAGCTTTGGCGAGTAGAACATACCAAAAAGAAAAACAGTTGAGGGGTTGGGGGCAATCCAGCGACCAGCAGTTGCAAAGTTTCCGCCGATTTTCTGCAATGCCGCATATCCGGCTTCGGTTGCTGCACCGGTCGTGATCCCGGTAGTTGTCACGGCTCTTGCTGTTGCCATTCCTGCTGTCGCAGCGGCTTTGGTTGTGTCCGGAGAACTGAATAGGCGCTTATACCACGGGCGATTATCTTCCGGTGGCGGTGTTGGTTCGGCTGCTTTGTGCTTCTTTGCTGCCTGTGCGTGCTGAACAGGTTCTTCCACCGGTTGATCTGCCTGAGGAGTTGCACGGTAATAACCAGCATGACCGAAGTTATCAACAGATTCCTGATCGGTCCCTGCGTCAGTGCAGCCATCTCCCCGCAGACAGGATTTTGCAAAAACGGGTAGAGCACTCAGGGCTGCCGCAGCGGCGGCGGCTTTGTTTACTGGTGGTTCCGAAACACCGAAGGGATCATTAATCTGCACGGTTCCGGGGGCAATCAGAAAGTTTGAACCTTCCGGGCAACCGCAATGGATGATTGAGCCATCTACGGCGACAGCTGCGCTGTTCGTTTGTCGGTGGTCTCCAGTAACAATGACGCCGACTTTCCCGCACTTCGGGCAAGGAGTTGTCTTATCGCCAATGTAGAGTTTCCACTTACCCATTACGCTATCGCCTGGGCGGGCAGCGACGCATCGTGAGCCTGAAGAGGTTTTATCACCGTCCAGGCCAACATTTTTACCGTGGACAGTGCAACCTCTGTTTACTGATGCCATAGCTGAATCTCCTTATTTCAGAAAGTCAGCAGGCAACGTTTCCCCGGCACGGACTGCTCTTCTGACGCTTCCTTGCGCACTACTGATGATTTCGTCGCCGTTGTCGAGTGAGCTACCGACAAGAGCGGCAGAGTCACCTGAAGTATTCCCTACTCCGGTGATAATCTTCGCGGTAGTACCATCCGGATAACGAACTTCATCCCCCACAAGTGAAACGTTTAATAGTACACCACCCTCATTTTCAATCTGCTGCCCGTTGTATTCACTGAAAACCGTTCCGCCATCGCGCGTTAAGCTGCCTTCTGTAGCAACCAGATAAGCGGCTGTAACCGGATGGGCAAGATTGTAGGCGTTTCTTTCAGAGATCAGGTTACGGGTTTCTTCATCCATTCCCGCGAGCTGTTCGGCTGTGAATGGTGACTGGTCAAAGGCTGCCAGCATTTCGGCGGTAAGCTCGTTGGTATATTGCTGCATAAGTCCCTCTGCTTGTTATGAATTTATCTTCATTAGTATCCCATTGTATAAATAATGGCCTTTCACAGGAAATGGTTTTTCCAGAAAATGAAACTGCATTTCAAATTATTCATTACGTGAATACATTGGTGCAACTCATTCAGATTGCGAAGTTCTGAAGGTTTTGACCGCCGGACATTTTTTCGATTTCGTAATGAAGGTAAACGTGCCTGCGGCGCTGCTTGTGTAAATGCAAAGAAGCTCCCCCTTGGGCAAAGGTTGCGACTCTGGATTATTGAGTGTGATACGCCCGGCGCTGACACTAAACGCAGCAAAAATAATCCCCATCAACAGCACATTTCTTACCATTTCTAAACCTCCATTGAAGTTGATTTCTGCCGCTTTCTTGCAAGCGGCGAATGTAGGATACATCTCAATTATTGATCTGTAAAAACGATAGATACAATTTATTTCGATCGGTTAAATCTATTATAAATCACCAAGGAAACTACATACGGAAAAGTGAAAATGAGAAAAGTCATAGCGTTACCTTTGGTGCTCGCTTCGTTTGCTTCAATCGCTGGTGGCGCTCCGTCAAGCGAAGTCCAGCCATATCCCCAATATCTGGCGGCTTATGTAAAAACGCTGATTACTGCCGGTTGTGAGCAGACGCTGAAAGGAGGTTCTGGGGATGCGCTGATTAAGCTGGCAACGCAGGGGATGAAGAAAGATACTCCGAGTTACTACACAGTTTACAATTCAGTGATAGATGGCATTGGCGCTGGTCAGGCGCTCAAAGCTAAAGGACGGTTGATAACAAAAGATAAGATCGCCATTGATAGCTGTGGCGGTTTCGCTGCCTATGCCCTGTTACAAAAGGATTTCAGAGAAATAGTACTTGCTGGACTAATATCTTCAGCGCAGCCGCAAGCAGACACAGCAAAACCAAAGAGGGCCACATCTGACGAAAGCGTGTATCGGACGACGGCAAAAGATTTGGCAGCGCTGTACGATGAAAATGAAGTCGCTGCCGATGACAAGATTGGAGGTCGCAAGGTGGAGGTGACGGGAATTGTTCAGGACATAACCAAAAATTTCACGAATGACGTTATTCTTCGTTTTGAGAGCGGTAATCGATTCATGCCTGTCAGTCTGAGTATGGCTGATTCAGAAAAGGCGCAGGCATCAAAGCTGAAGAAGGGGCAGAAGATCACCGTGACTTGCGAAAAGATGCAGTTATTCATCGGTGTGCCGTCTGGTGGCAACTGCACGTTTAATTAGTACGTCATACCGTCTGCCGGGTAAAATTCCCGGCGATTTACCCAACCCCCCGCCGCAAATATTCCAGAAGTACCCCCTCCCGAAATTGAGCACAGAAGAAAAATATCAGCGCCGCGGAGTCTGATCGGTCAGGCTCGTTGTCAGCACGGCCTAGCGGACTTCCTCCGCTCGTAATAGTTGCTCCGAAACTTTACCAAATATCCGTGGGAGTAGTTGGAGTTGTAGTGACTACATTAGAAGTCAAATCGTGATCGGACAGAGTATTTCTGACAAAAAGGGAAACTGGTGCAGACATGCGGTTTCGATCTGCCGTCGAAGTTCCGCCTCATCATCGGTATGCCGACCAAGGCTTAGATAGTAATTTTTACCGTCATGGATGGCATAAACAATCCAATGCCCTGTGATTTTTTGTTCGTTGGCACGCCGCAACCAATTCTCCCTTACAGCCTCATGGGCGATCAGGGCTGCATCTTCAGCAGTGAAGTATCGATCTTCACCTGATTTCATGACTTTTTCGACTTCGGCTTCTAATCGCGGCAAACCGTAATTTTTCAGAGCGATTTTTAAATTCTGGGCCATGACGTCTACACCTGCACCATGATAGTGCTTGTGCCATAGTCCCCGAAGATAAGGTTTCCGGTTGAACATTGTCGGCGGTTTAGTTCTGCTTTCACCTCGTAAGGGATTACCCTCCAGGCAAGAAATTTCATCAACGATAATGAACGGGTTTTCGCTTCTGGACATGAAAGAACCGTAAAGCTGCAAAATCATCAGCCCGCTAATTCTGGTAAGCATTTCTTCCTTTATTCCGAAGCGAAGAACGGTGTTGATTATTTCTTCAGTCTTATCTTCATCGCCGCTCATAAAACGGTGGGGATTGTTCATTGATGTGATACACCTCAGTTCAGCGTGGCAGGTACATGCTATCACGCAAGCTTGGGGGCAAGTAGTTGGTACATTAGGTTATAGTGCTGTGCTCTCTTGTTACTACCCAACGAGAAACACCGCTTGGTATCAACAATTGGTGATAAGGACAGGCATCAAGCAACGCTCAACAATGGAGGCTTTCACACTCCAAGCGTTGCAACTTCCACCTGCTCGCCCATACTCACAGATGTAGCGCAATTGTCCCCGTTGAAGAAAAGCTGTCATAGTCCCGTTACAATGACCACATCGAAGAATCTGCATTCCTCCCAGAAGGCTGATCGCCGTCGAAACTTTGCCGCTATATCTGTTGTTGTTCGCTTTGATGTCCTGAAGTTGTGCAAACTCCCCGGGAGTACAAAGAGGTGGATAGTAATCCTCAAGACGATATTCCTTACCCGAAAGACTAAAAATCCTTGTACCAACCAACGCCTGATTACTCCTCATTTTATTCAGAGCCTGTAGTGACCATCCTCCCTCTTTGCGTGTCTTGTTTTTAAATGCAGGAGGCGGTGAGTAATTTTCGTTCAAATAGTTAGTGACATAAAACGCACCATGCCCTTCAAGGAACAGCCTTACTGCATCTTGAACGGGTTGCCAGTAATCAGGATGTTTTTTAACCTTCTCGTTATCTGGGCCACTGTCATCGATCCAAAATGGATGTCTACCAACAGCTTTAATGTTTACAGGGAGTCCCTGTTTTTCACGCGCCAACAGTGCTAGTACATGCGAGTTAACCCGGTCAGACTTGGTCTTACTTTCCTCATGGGCACGCATGAACATTAGAATGGAAAGCATAAGATCCGTCGGATTCTTATTCACACTTTCGCGCGTGAAAACACGCTGATCCATGCCCGTAACTATCGTTAACCCCATGTTTATCAAACGCAAGAAAAGTGCATTCGCATCGGTGACTTCTTCACGCGTTATACGATCAAAATTTTCCACATACAGCCAGCTATCTTTAGGGATTAGACCTTTTTCAACGCTAGCGATAAATTCGCCTAACTGGCCTTGAGTCGAATTTTTGCCTTTGAAAGCAGACACACCAGCATCTTTGATCTCGACATACTCAAGACCGTTATCATGAGCATACTGCTTCGCCCTAGCCGTCTGCCTTTCGAAAGAGGTTCCCGTTGATTGTTTCTCGCTTGACCAACGCACATAGCTGTATAATTTCTGCTTAGATGACATTAAAATCCCGCGCCATTGATCCAATGTGAGTAAATCTACATGTCCCATACTAAAACACCTACTAGTCAACCGAAAGTAGGATTTATATCTTTAGGCTGCCCAAAGAACCTGGTGGATTCCGAGCGCATCCTGACCGAACTGCGCACCGAAGGCTACGACGTCGTGCCAAGCTATGACGACGCCGACATGGTTATCGTCAACACCTGCGGCTTTATCGACAGCGCCGTGCAGGAATCCCTGGAAGCCATCGGCGAAGCGCTGAAAGAGAACGGCAAGGTGATTGTGACCGGCTGTCTGGGCGCGAAAGTAGACCAGATTCGTGAAGTGCATCCAAAGGTGCTGGAAATCACCGGGCCGCACAGCTACGAGCAGGTGCTGCAACATGTTCATCACTACGTACCGAAGCCGCAGCACAACCCGTTCCTGAGCCTGGTGCCGGAACAGGGCGTGAAGCTGACGCCGCGTCATTACGCTTACTTAAAAATCTCCGAAGGCTGTAACCATCGCTGCACCTTCTGCATCATCCCTTCCATGCGTGGCGATCTCGTCAGCCGCCCGATTGGCGAAGTGCTGTCTGAAGCCAAACGTCTGGTCGATGCTGGCGTGAAAGAGATGCTGGTGATTTCTCAGGACACCTCTGCGTACGGCGTTGACGTGAAACACCGCACCGGTTTCCACGACGGCGAGCCGGTAAAAACCAGCATGGTCGGCCTGTGCGAACAGCTTGCGAAGCTCGGCGTGTGGGTGCGTCTGCACTACGTTTACCCGTATCCGCATGTGGACGATGTGATCCCGCTGATGGCCGAAGGCAAAATCCTGCCGTATCTGGACATCCCATTGCAGCACGCCAGCCCACGCATTCTTAAGCTGATGAAGCGTCCGGGTTCTGTTGATCGCCAGTTGGCACGCATCAAACAGTGGCGCGAAATCTGCCCAGAGCTGACGCTGCGTTCCACCTTCATCGTCGGCTTCCCAGGCGAAACTGAAGAAGATTTCCAGATGCTGCTCGACTTCCTGAAGGAAGCCCGTCTGGATCGCGTCGGCTGCTTCAAGTACAGCCCGGTTGAAGGCGCTACCGCCAACGAACTGGAAGGTCAGGTGCCGGAAGAGGTGAAAGAAGAGCGCTGGAACCGCTTCATGCAGCTGCAACAGCAGATTTCTGCCGAGCGCTTACAGGAAAAAGTCGGCCGCGAAATCATGGTGATTATCGATGAAGTGGATGAAGAAGGCGCTATCGGCCGCAGCATGGCCGATGCCCCTGAAATCGACGGCGCGGTGTACCTGAACGGCGAAACCCGTGTGAAACCGGGCGACGTGCTGCGTGTGAAAGTGGAACACGCGGATGAGTACGACCTGTGGGGTTCTCGCGTTTAATCTCCCCTTTGTAGGCCCGGTCAGGCGTTAGCCGCCACCGGGCGCTACCATAGTGCCTGATGGCGCTTCGCTTATTAGGCCTGCAATTCTAAGTCTTAACGCACTAAATCCTGCTTCATCTTCCCTACCAGCTCATTATCAATCCTGAAAAACCAGACTGTCAGTGCCAGCAATAAATGCAGAACGCCCGGAATGACGGTAGACAACAGCGTAATGCCCGCTAAGGACAATGTGGTTTGATTCTCCGTTCCTGAGCGATAAGCCACCAGCGTTAGCGTCAGGCTGATAATCACCCCCGCTACGGCCCATGCCAGCTTCACGAAAAACAGATTAAAGGCAAAATTCATCCCCGATGAACGGCGGCCTGATTTCCATTCGCCGTAAGTATCTGCGAAAGTCACCAGCGTAAAATGCATCGGCAAGATAAACCCAAGCACCACACAGCACACAAAGACCAGACCAAGCCAAAGCATCGGCTCGTTGCCAGGCACGAACCAGACGGCAAAATGTGCCAGCCCCAATATGACGTTCACCCAAAAGTAAATGCGCCGGATTTCAAACACTCGGGTCAGGTACTGCACCGCCACGGAACCGACAATCCCGCCGAACGTTGCCATACCAAAAAACAGCGAAGTGTAGGTGGCATCACCGTGCAAGACATAGGTGATGAAATACATCGCCGCGCCACCTTTGGTGTTGAAAATGCTGATGATGAGCAGCGACATCACAAACGTCAGCAACAGCGGGTTATTATGGCGAATGCTTTTCAAACTCTCCCGTAAATTAAACGTATGCCGTTTTTGTGCCGCCACCCGCTCCTTCACGCCATAAAAACAGCAAAGGAACATCACAACGGCAAAGAGCGCCAGAACACCCACGCCATACTGATAGCCTTTTATCTGATTCCCTTCACCAAACCAGGTCACCATGACAGGCAAGCCTACCGACACAGCAAACCCCGCCACGCCACACAACGCGAATCGCCAGGACTGGCAGGAAACCAGCTCTATCGGGTTAGTGGTGATTTTGGTGATTAATGCGCAGTACGGCACATTGTTCAGCGAGTAGAGAATGGAAAGAGCAAAATACGTCACCACCGCATACGCCACTTTCCAGTGATACGCTAAATCTGGCACGCTGAAAGTCAGAAACGCAATCAATCCTAGCGGCACAGCAGTCCAGAGAATGAAGGGGCGGAACTGCCCTAATCGGGTTGAGGTACGGTCTGCGACAATGCCGATGAGCGGGTCCGAGACAGCATCAATTACGCGTAAAACCAAAAACAGCGTGCCGACTATCGCAGGCGTCAGGCCAAAAATGTCGGTATAGAAAAACGTCAGAAAATTAGAGATAAGGCCGGTCACAATCGTGCCACCAGCATCGCCCAGACCGTAACTGATTTTTTCACTGACTGTCAGAGAAGCGGCTGTACTTTGTGCATTCCCCAGTTCTACAGTTTCAGAGGCGTCGCTCATTTCAGGCTCTCCATTGCAGCGAAAATCTCTGCCTGTGCTTCAGCACCTTCACGAATAAAGAGCGGAAGCACCTCTAATGGTGCAGCAACAGTGACGGTCTCTCCTCCGCGATATCGCTCACCCGTATTCACGCTCACCCACACGTCCTCACCCGGAAGCCAGACTTCGCGCTGAGTCGCGCCCGCATGGACAACAGGCGCGACCAGCAGATCGGCACCAAACAGGTATTGGTCAGTGATCTCCCAAACCTGAGCGTCGTCAGGATAGTGATAAAACAACGGACGCATCAGCGGCTCACCGGTGTCGTGGGCTTGCTGCATGAGTTTTCTTAGCAGCGGACGCAGCGCTTCACGTAAAGCGGCATAACGCTGCAAAATGGCAAAAACCGGCTCGCCGAAACTCCACAATTCGTTTCCTGCCCCGGTATTACACTGGGCGATACCGTCACGATAAGGCACTTCCGGTTCAGTGATAGGGTCACGATGACCATGCATACGCAGTACAGGGCTGAAGACCGCCCACTGGAACCAGCGAACGAGTAACTCATGAAAGGCGGGATCGTTGACGTCTCCACCGTGAAAACCGCCGATGTCCGTTGTCCACCATGGAATACCAGCCATCCCCATGCTCAGGCCCGCGCTGATTTGGTGACGCATTGATTCAAATGACGAATGAATATCACCTGACCAGACCAGCGCCCCGTAACGTTGGCTGCCAGCCCAGGCGCAACGCACCAGGTTCACTGGGTTGCTCTGCCCCGCTTCACGCAAACCGTCGTAGAAAGCCTCGCAATAGTGGAGAGGGTAAATATTGCCGGTTTCCAGTGTGTTACCAATGTGATAGCGGTAATTATCAAAATCATAGACACCATATTCGGGCTCAGCTTCATCCAGCCAGAACAGGTTCACGCCGTTATCCACGTAGTTTTTCTTACAGACCTGCCAGATAAATTTACGGGCTTCGGGGTGGGTCGGATCGATAAAGCGGGTGTTGCCCAGAAAATCAAAATTGATGTTCAGCCCTTTACGGGTATTCACCAACAGGCCTTGTTCGTTCATCTGGGCATAGTTTTCGCTTCTGACATCGACAGTTGGCCAGACGGAAACCATCAGCTCAGTGCCCATCGCTTTAAGTTCCGCCGTCATGGCTGCCGGATCCGGCCATTCGCGTTCATCAAAACGCCAGTCCCCCTGAATGGGCCAGTGGAAGAAATCTGCCACAATGACCGCCAGCGGGATCCCCAGATCGCGATAGCGCCGGGCCACGTTTAGCAACTCATGCTGATTACGATAACGCAATTTCGATTGCCATAACCCGAGTGCAAACTCGGGCATCAGCGGCGGCTTACCGCTGACAGCCGCATACTGACGCACAATTTCCGCTGGGGTATCACCCGCCGTTATCCAGTAGTCAATCCTCGCGGCTGCTTTTGCGTGCCAGCGCGTTTCGTTTTGTGCAAATACAGCCTCCCCCACTGCCGGGTTATTCCATAAAAATCCATAACCCAGACTGGAGACCATAAACGGCACGCTGGCCTGTGAATTACGTTGGGCCAATTCCAGCATGCAGCCTTTCAAATTGATAAAAGCGTGCTGATACTGGCCCATTCCTGCTATTTTCTCATTCCTATTAGATTCAAATCTGACATTAATTTCGAATGCATTCCCGGCCAGGGGTTTGCATTCCCTCCCTGATATTTTTAAAGCGCTTATTTTCTTTTGCGGCGCATTTTCTGCACGCCAAAAATTTTCGCCGTTGTCACGCTGCCGCCAAAGTTCCTCAAGCAAGCATTGGTTGTTCTGGTTATAGAATGCCAGCCTTCCCTGCTTATCAACACGCGCCCGAATATTGCCATTAATTAACGTAAGGCTTTGTTCATCTCTCTCAAATATCGGTATTACATTAGGTTTATCAAGCAAGGCCCACCGCGGGATCGTGACATTATCGGGTTCAAGGCCCGATAAAACTCTCACGCTATTGGCGCCCCACGCCATGACCTTGAGGTATTGTCCGTTCCACGACCAGTGCAGCGTATTCTCTTTTATCTGTAGTGTATTCATGCTGTCCTCGGATTATTTTAGGATAATGCAACCGTGATTCCGTAAACGTTTCCGATCCTGTTCAAGATGTCACACACTGTCAATAAATAAACTCATCACTCAGGAATTAAAAAATAAAAATTGTGATCACCCATTACGTTGTGAGGTGTTTTTTATTAAGCATGATATATTTATGCGCAGAGCGTCTCAGTTCAATAAAATGAGCAGAGTAAGATATAAAAAAGGCGAAAAAGTCCATATTCGAAAATGGGGAAAGGATGAATATCAAAGAGTTGGCGAACAGGCTGGGATTGTCGATTGCTACCGTTTCCAGAGCATTGAACAGCCACCCTGAAGTCAGCGCAAAGACGCAACAGCGTGTGCTAAACGCAGCTCAGCAATATGGGTATTTCCCCAATGCAGCAGGTCGCAATCTTCGCAAAGGTAAAGTGAACACCGTGGCGCTGTTATTGCCACCCGGCGATCGTGACAACTTCTATACCGCATCATTTTTTATGCGGGTCGCCAACGAGCTACAGCGCACGCTGCGCCAGCATGATATCGACACCATTTTGCATCTGGCGCTCGATGCCGAGGACGAAAGGCTTTGGCTGCAAAAAATGATTGAGCAACGCAAAGCTGACGCCGTCATTCTGACTAACACCACGCTTGAAGATCCCCGAATCGAATTTTTGCATCATCATCAGTTTCCTTTTGCAACGCTTGGCCGCAGTCACTCGCTTGAAGGGCATTTCAACTGGGTCGATCTCGATTTTGCCACTGTGGCCGCAACGGCGGTCGAGCAAGGGTTGTTGAAGGGCCACAAAAATTTCGGGTTGGTCACGCTCGGTAACCAGAGTGCGCAAGGGGAAATCTTCGCTGCCGCCTGGCGCGAAGCGTTGAATGAAAAGACTCTGCCTCTTAATGAGGCGGCCATTTTCTACGGTGACATCAGCGAGACAACGGGTTATGAAGCAATACAACATTTCCAACAACTCGCAACGCCACCGGATTACGTTATCTTCCTGAGTGATCTACAACTGCTCGGCGCAACGTTCTATACACAACAACACCACATCAGCATTCCGTTTTTTGCGGGCGTTTTCAGCAGCGATATGTCTGCTCTGCTTCCCGAAAAACCCACCGGTTTTGATATTCCCTTTGCTCGTCTCGGCGAAGATTTAGCTCTGGCGACACTCAATGCTATGCAGCAACACTTGCCGCCAGTGCAATCACTTCCCCCTCTAAAATGGGTGACAAGACGTGAACATACTCTCACCTAGCCCTTTATCTTCGGATCCAGTGCATCGCGCAGGCCATCACCCAGCAAATTAAACGCCAGCACCGTCAGGAATATCGCCAGCGCCGGGAACAGCGCCACGTGCGGTGACATCACCATATCGGCTCGCGCTTCGTTGAGCATAGCGCCCCATTCCGGCGTCGGCGGCTGTGCGCCCAGACCAAGGAACGAGAGGCTTGCGGCAGAGATAATCGACACGCCAATGCGCATAGTGAAATAGACCACTATCGATGACACCGTGCCGGGCAGAATATGGCGGAACAGAATGGTGGCATTGCTGGCACCAATGCTGCGTGCCGATTCGATAAATGTCTGCTGCTTCAGCACCAGCGTGTTACCACGCACCAGACGTGCAAAAGCCGGGATCGAGAAGATCGCCACCGCGATGATCACGTTTGCCATCCCGCTGCCCATCACTGCCACGACGGCAATCGCCAGCAAGATCCCTGGAAAGGCAAACAGCACGTCGCAGATGCGCATGATGATGCGGTCCCACCAGCCTTCGAAATACCCCGCCAGTAAACCCAGCACCGTGCCGAGCAGCGCACCAATCAACACGGCGAATACGCCAGCCGCCAGTGATATCTGCGCCCCAACCAGCACCCTGCTGAAGATATCGCGCCCTAACGAATCCACACCAAACCAGTGCATCGCCGAGGGCCCCTCATTAAGGCGGTCATAGTCGAAATAGTTTTGTGCATCGAAAGGCGCAATCCACGGCGCGATGGTGGCCACCACAATCAGCAGCAACACGAAAAGACCTGCGGCCATCGCCACCGGCTGTTTGCGGAATTTACGCCAAAACTCATGCCATGGCGTGCGAACCTGGCCCGGTTCTATCCCCGGCAAGGCATTTATGATGGCCTGACGTCGCCAGTTTAACAGTCGCACTTACTTGTACCTGATTGCCGGGTTGATGGCGGCATACAGCACATCCACCACCAGATTGATAAGAATAAACTCCAGCGAAAAGAGCAGGACTTCGGCCTGAATCACCGGATAGTCGCGCATCTCCACCGAATCCACCAGCAGACGCCCAAGCCCCGGCCAGTTGAACACTTTCTCGACCACAATCGAGCCACCGAGCAGGAAACCGAACTGCAGCCCCATCATGGTCACCACCGGGATCATCGCGTTACGCAAACCGTGTTTCAGCACCACCCACGTTTCACTCACGCCCTTCGCCCTGGCGGTGCGCATGTAATCTTCGTTCAGCACTTCAACAAACGAAGCCCGGGTGAAGCGAGCCATCACCGCTGCGACTGCGGCCCCCAGTGTGATGGATGGCAAAATATAGTGCCGCCAGCTGTCTGCACCCACCGTGGGCAACCAGCCGAGTTCTACAGAGAAAACCTGCATCAGCAACATGCCGAGCGCGAACGCCGGGAAGGAGATTCCCGCAACAGCGATCGCCATGCCGAGTCTGTCTGGCCAGCGATTGCGCCAGACGGCCGCCGCCACGCCCATTGCCATGCCGAAGATAACCGCCCAAACCATACTGGTCAGCGTCAACCAAAGCGTCGGCATAAAGCGGCTGGCAATCTCTTCAGAAACAGGGCGACGCGACACCATCGAGGTACCGAAATCGCCCTGCAGCACATTGGAGATGTAGTGCCAGAACTGCACGTAAAGGGGGTGATCCAGCCCTAACTGTTCGCGAACTAACGCCACGACCTGGACATCAGCTTCTGGCCCGGCTATCAACCGCGCGGGATCGCCGGGCAGCATGTGCACAAACAGAAACACCAGGATCGCCACAATCAGCAGCGTTGGGATCAGCCCCAGTAACCTTTTCAGGACGTAGTTAAGCATTGCGTCCCCTCACCCCGGCCCTCTCCCCAAAGGGGCGAGGGTGAAAAGAAGCAAGCCCCCAAGGACTGCGAGGGAGAAAATTAAGGACGAACGCTGGTTTATCCCCTCTCCCTTTTAGGGAGAGGGTTAGGGTGAGGGTCAAAGTACGCGCCATCACTGCTTCAGGTCCGCCTCGTCAAAGCTAAACCCGGTATCCGGCATGATGTAGAAACCGGTCAGGTTTTTGCTGTGTGCGGAAACCAGTTTTTCCACCACCAGCGGCACCCACGGCGACTCTTTCCAGAGGGTGTCCTGCGCGTCTTTGTACAGGCTTTCCTTCTCTTTTGGATCGTTGGTTTTCAGCGCATCTGCGAGATCTTTATCCACCTGCGGATTGCTGTAGAACGCCGTGTTGAACAGCGTTGGCGGCCAGTTTTGCGAGGCAAACAGCGGCGACAGCGCCCAGTTTGCTTCACCGGTAGACGCCGTCCAGCCGGTGTAGAACATTCTCACGCCGCTCTCTTTCTGCCCTTTGCCTTCGACTTCGGCAGCACGCTGGCCCGCATCCATCGCCGTCACCTGGGCTTTAATGCCGACCTGCGCCAGTTGCTGCTGCGTGAACTGCAGCACTTTCTGCGCGGTACTGTGGTTATGCGAAGACCACAACGTGGTGCTGAAGCCGTTCGGGAAGCCCGCTTCTTTCAGCAGTTCGCGCGCTTTCGCCGGGTCGTACGGCCACGGCTTGTAGCTTTGCGAATACGCAATCGCAGGCGGCAGCACGCCAGTCGCCGGGGTGGCATACCCTGCGAAGGCCACTTTCACCAGTGCCTGACGGTTGATGGCATAGTTAATGGCTTCACGCACTTTTGGGTTATCAAACGGCTTCTGGGTGACGTTCATGCTGATATAACGCTGCATGATGGACGGGCTGGCCACCAGTTCCAGCTTGCTGTTTTTCTCCAGCAGCGGGGCCTGCTCGTAAGGGATGGGGAAAGCGAATTGCGCTTCACCCGTTTGTAGCATCGCCGCACGGGTGTTGTTATCCACCACCGGTCGCCAGGTGATGGTGTCGAGCTTCGGCAGGCCTTTTTGCCAGTAGCCGTCAAACTTCTTCACCTTCACGAAATCGGTCTGATTCCAGGTCTCCAGTTGATAAGGCCCGGTCCCCACCGGGTGGAAGCCGATATCTTTGCCATATTTCTTCAGCGCCGCCGGGGAAATCATGGCCGTTGCCGGGTGAGCGAGAATATTGATAAACGCCGAGAACGGCTGCTTCAGGGTGATTTTCACCGTTTGCGGGTCAACCACTTCGGTGCTGGCGATGTCTTTATACAGGTTGTAGCGCTTGAGGTGATTATCCGGGTTGCTGGCCCTGTCGAGGTTGGCCTTCACCGCTTCGGCATTGAAGTCTGTTCCGTCCTGGAATTTCACACCGCTGCGCAGTTTGAGCGTGTACACCAGCCCGTCTTTGGACACCGTGTAGCTGTCCGCCAGCACGTTGTGCATCTTCATGTCTTTATCGAGCCCAAACAGGCCCTGATAAAACGACTTCGCCACCGCCTGCGACAGCGTGTCGTTGGCATCGTACGGGTCGAGCGTCGTAAAGTTTGAGCCCACCGCCACCACCACATCTTTTGCCGCAAAAGCAGGGGCGCTTGCGAGGGCGGAAACGACACCCAGCGCCAGCAGCCATTTACCCGTAATTTGTTGTGTCATGCAAAACTCCTGATTGTTATAAGCGAGACAGTGCGTTAGGGGTTTCATCCCGGGCAACAAAATGCCCTGGGCTAACCTGAACCAACGGCACGCTGGCAATCTCTTCTCCGCGCGGATAGCTGTTGCCGGGCATTTCGTCAGACAGCAGCACGCGCTGCGGACGACGATGCGCCGGGTCTGCCACCGGCACCGCAGCCATCAGCTTGCGGGTATAAGGATGTTGCGGGTTTTCAAATACAGCGCGACGTGGCCCCATCTCCACGATGCGCCCGCGGTGCATCACCGCGACGCGATGGCTGATGCGTTCAACCACCGCCATATCGTGAGAGATGAACAGATACGCCATGCCCATCTCCCGTTGTAAATCGAGTAATAAATTGATTATCTGCGCGCGAATGGACACATCCAGCGCTGACACCGCTTCGTCGGCAATCACCACCTTCGGGTTCAAAGTCAGCGCGCGAGCAATACAGATTCGCTGACGCTGCCCGCCCGAAAACTCATGCGGATAGCGCCAGGCGTGTTCTGGTTGCAGTCCGACTCGCTCCAGCAGCCACGCCACACGGCGAATGGCATCGGCTTCCGGCAGGATTTTGTGGATCAGCAAAGGCTCCAGAATCGAATAGCCCACGGTCTGGCGCGGATCAAGCGAGGCAAACGGGTCCTGAAAAATAAACTGAATATCACGGCGCAGCGGCTGCAACTGGCTTTCCGCCAGCGTGTCGATGCGTGAGCCGTTAAACGTGATGCTGCCGCTTTGTGATTCCACCAGCCGCAATAATGCGCGGCCCGTGGTTGATTTTCCGCTTCCCGATTCGCCCACCAGCGCCAGCGTTTCACCGGGCCACAGGTCAAAACTCACTTTTTCCACCGCGTGC
Organism: Pantoea sp. sgz302252; assembly: GCF_047713085.1. Classification (NCBI taxonomy): domain Bacteria; kingdom Pseudomonadati; phylum Pseudomonadota; class Gammaproteobacteria; order Enterobacterales; family Erwiniaceae; genus Pantoea; species Pantoea sp. sgz302252. Next base: position 82,656 of record NZ_JBLFJW010000009.1, on the reverse strand, counting down.
ACTTCTCTCGTGACACGGTTAAGAATGCCGCTGCGCAACGGGAATCGAGTGACCAAATCGCGAACCTTCAACACGGGTTCACCTGCCACCACGGTATCCTGAGCTTCATCATCAAGCGGCGTTTCTTTGGTGTCCAGCAGCGGGAAGCGACGCGGGAAATCGCTGCCCTGCATCGCGCCCAGCGTTGGCACAGCCGCCAGCAACGAGCGGGTGTAAGGGTGCTGCGGTGCGCTGAAAATCTGCTCCACGGTGCCCGTTTCTACCGCTTCACCGCGATACATGACCAGCACTCGGTCCGCAATGTCAGCCACCACGCCCATATCGTGGGTGATAAAAATGACGCCCATCTCCATTTCTTTTTGCAGCACGTCAATGAGCTGAAGAATTTGCGCCTGAATGGTGACGTCGAGCGCCGTGGTCGGCTCATCGGCAATCAGCACCGCCGGACGGCAGGAGAGCGCCATGGCAATCATCACGCGTTGGCGCATGCCGCCAGAAAGCTGGTGCGGGTAGCGTTTCAACACCGCTTCTGCTTCAGGAATGCGCACCTGATCGAGCATTTTCTTCGCGGCTTTTAGCGCATCATCCCGGCCTAATTTTTGATGCAGACGGATGGATTCCGCGATCTGCTCGCCCACCGTAAACACCGGGTTCAGCGAGGTCATCGGCTCCTGGAAAATCATCGCGATATCCGCGCCGCGCACATGACGCATTTGCGAGGCAGATTGTTCCGCCACTTCGATGACTTCGCGGTTTCGGCGTCTAAGTAACATGTCTTCGCTGCTCACTTCGCCACCAGACTGTGCCAGAAGCTGCATCAACGCCAACGCCGTAACCGACTTCCCGGAGCCAGACTCGCCGACAATCGCCAGCGTTTCACCTCGTTTCAGGCTGAACGACAGGTGGCTGACCGCCGGGATCAGCTGCTTTTCGTGGCGAAATCCTATGTTCAGATCGCGCACCACCAGCACGTCGCTGGCGTCGATTTCCTGACTGTGCGGCACGTGTCCTCCCGTTACCGATAAATGCCGACAGAAGGGGTATCGCCCGCATAGGCGTAGGCGCGGTACATCCCTTCGCTGTTAAACGGCAACACCACGTTACCTTCGCGATCGATGGCGATTAGCCCACCGCTGCCGCCCAGTGCGGGCAGTTTTTCCAGCACTACGCGCTCGCAGGCTTCATTCAGGCTCAGGCCACCGTACTCCATTAAAGCGGAGATATCGTAGGCTGCGAGCGTGCGCATAAACACTTCGCCCGTACCGGTGCAGGAGACTGCCACACTGGCATTATTGGCATAGCATCCCGCGCCAATGATTGGGCTATCGCCCACCCGGCCCGGCAATTTGTTGGTCATTCCGCCTGTTGACGTGGCGGCGGCCAGATTGCCTGCAGCATCTAACGCCACAGCCCCAACGGTGCCCATTTTGCTGCGCTCATCCAGCGGCGCACCGCTATGATCGAGCACGGTTTCACCCGCTTCCTGCGCCTGTCGAAGTTGATACAAACGCTCAGGCGTGGAGAAATACTCGTTCGGGACAGACTCCATTCCGTGGCTGGCGGCAAAGTTTTCCGCCCCTTCACCAATCAGCAACACGTGCGGGCTTTGCTCCAGCACCAGACGGGCGGCCAACACCGGGTTGCGCAGGTGTTTAACGCCCGCCACAGCCCCTGCCTGCAATGAATAGCCATCCATTACGCAGGCATCCAGTTCGTGAGTTTCGTTGGCGGTGAAGACCGCGCCCTTTCCCGCGTTAAATAAAGGGCACTCTTCCAGTAAACGGACGGCTTCGGTGACCGTGTCGAGCGCACTGGCTCCGTCTTCCAGCATTTTTTGCCCTGCCTCAACGATGGAGGACAGCGCCTGCACGTAGTCGCGCTCGCGCTCAGGCGACATTTTCGCTCGGGAAATTGCCCCGGCTCCGCCATGAATGGCGATCACTGCGTTACTCATTGCGCCCTTCCCTTCGGCTGACGACCTGCTTTTTCTATAGATATCATTATTGTGCCGATTATTTTATATGATTTTTGAATATAGAAAGCGCCATCAGTGCTGTAAAGCCATCCGTACCTCTGGCATACAGTCCAGGCGGCTTTTCTGCCATAATGGGCGCAACAGACGACTTGTTCCAGGAGTGAAGTAATGGATTTTAACGCCGGACTGATGCCGCTCGACGAAGCGCTGACTCAGATGCTTGAGCGCATCACCCCACTGACCGCCACCGAAAAACTGCCGTTGCTGCAGGCATTTGGCCGCATTACCGCAAAAGATGTGATTTCCCCTCTGGACGTGCCAGGGTTTGATAACTCGGCAATGGACGGCTATGCCGTTCGCTTGAGCGATCTGAACGCAGGCCATGCATTGCTGGTCGCAGGAAAAGCGTTCGCCGGGCAACCTTACACCGGTGAATGGCCTGCGGGTACCTGCGTTCGAATCATGACTGGCGCACCGGTTCCAGCGGGATGCGATGCCGTGGTGATGCAGGAAGAAACCGAGCAAACCGACAGCGGCGTGCGCTTCACCGCCGACATTAAAAACGGGCAAAACATTCGCCGCCGTGGGGAAGACATTATCGCGGGGCACACTATTTTTCCGCGCGGCACGCGCCTGACAGTCGCAGAGTTGCCCGTGCTGGCTTCACTCGGCATTCCTGAAGTCGAGGTTATGCGTAAGCTGCGCGTGGCCGTGTTCTCAACGGGTGATGAGCTAAAGCTGCCGGGCGAACCGCTGGCCGACGGGCAAATCTACGACACCAACCGCCTTGCCGTGCATCTGATGCTTGAGCAGTTGGGCTGTGACGTCATCAATCTGGGCATTATTCCGGACAATCAGGACAAGCTGCGCGAAGCCTTTATCGAGGCCGACAGCCAGGCCGATGTGGTTATCAGCTCTGGCGGCGTTTCCGTGGGCGAAGCGGATTACACCAAAACCATCCTTGATGAACTGGGTGAAATTGGCTTCTGGCAGCTGGCCATCAAGCCGGGCAAACCCTTTGCGTTTGGCAAGCTGCAAAACAGCTGGTTCTGCGGCCTGCCGGGCAACCCGGTTTCTGCCGCGCTGACGTTCTATCAGCTGGTCCAACCGCTGCTGACAAAACTGAGCGGAAATCCGCTCAATGGCCTGCCGCCACGTTTGCGCGTTCGTACATCGACTCGCCTGAAGAAATCTCCTGGTCGCCTTGATTTCCAGCGCGGTGTTCTGACCCGCAATCAGGACGGCGATTTAAGCGTGGCGACCACAGGGCATCAGGGTTCGCACATCTTTAGTTCTTTCAGCCAGGGCAACTGCTTTATCGTTCTGGAACGCGAACGCGGGAATGTGGACGTGGGTGAATGGGTGGAAGTCGAGCCCTTTAACGCATTGTTCGGAGGCCTGTGATGAGTGTCGAACTGAGCGATGCGGAGATGCTGCGCTACAACCGGCAAATCGTGTTGCGCGGTTTCGACTTTGACGGGCAAGAGAAGCTCAAAGCCTCACGCGTGCTGGTCGTTGGCTTAGGCGGGCTGGGTTGTGCTGCGGCGCAGTATCTGGCCGCTGCCGGTGTCGGGCAGATGACGCTGCTCGATTTCGATACCGTGTCGCTGTCGAACTTGCAACGTCAGACGCTACACAGCGATGCGACTCTCGGCCAGCCGAAAGTGGATTCCGCGCGCGCCTCGCTGCAAAACATCAACCCGCATGTGCAGTTCACCTGCATTAATGCGCAATTGAATGATGCCGGGCTGGCAGAGCAAATCGCGCTTCACGATCTGGTGCTCGACTGTACCGACAACGTACAGATCCGCAATCAGCTCAACGCAGGCTGTTTTCAGCGTAAAACGCCGCTGGTGTCCGGGGCGGCTATCCGCATGGAAGGGCAAATCAGCGTGTTCACTTATCAGGAGGGAGAACCGTGTTATCGCTGTCTGAGCCGCTTGTTCGGTGAAAATGCCCTCACCTGCGTGGAAGCGGGCGTAATGGCACCGTTGGTGGGAGTCATTGGAGCGCTGCAAGCAATGGAAGCCATTAAGCTTTTGACGGCCTACGGTACGCCTGCTGCGGGGAAAATCGTGATGTACGACGCGATGACCTGCCAGTTCCGCGAGATGAAGTTGATGCGTTTTGCCGGGTGCGAGGTTTGCGGGGGATAAATAGCAAAACGGCAACCTGAGTTGCCGTTTTTAGTGTTTGCTCCCTCTCCACGTGGGAGAGGGTTGGGGTGAGGGCATCAGGCCGCACCGCTCTTTTCCCCTCACCCTAACCCTCTCCCCAAAGGGGCGAGGGGACACTACTGCGCCGTTTTCTCCTTTTTGGAGAGGGGAAAAATCAGAGCGACGTACGTCCAAAAGCGCTCTGCCAGTCCTGTTCGAACTTAACAATGGCGGCATCCACCGCAGGTGATGCAATAAACTGCTGTGCGACATCCAGCGGTAGCGTAATGGACTGACAACCTACCAGCAGGCAATCCAGTGCCTGACGCGGCGTTTTAAAGCTCGCAGCCAGCACTTTTGACTGCGGCGCGTGCAGTTCCAGTAACTGCTGCAACTCTTCCACGCTACGAATGCCGCTGCCGCCCTGAGCGTCAATGCGGTTCACATAAGGTGCAACATATTCTGCGCCCGCCAGAGCAGACAACATTCCTTGCGCAGCACCATAAACCGCGGTGCCCAACGTTGGAATGCCTTCCGCTTTCAGCAGCTTAATTGCCGCCAGGCCTTCCGCAGTGACAGGGACTTTCACCACTAAATCAGAAATAATGCTGCGCAGCTTACGCGCATCTTCCACCATCCCTTCTGCCGTGTTCGCCATCACTTGCGCGAAAAGACGGCCTTTGCCACCCAGCGCGTCCTGCAATTCCGGCAGCAGCACGTCGAGCGGTTTTTTGCCTGCGGCAACAATGCTCGGGTTAGTGGTCACCCCTGCCAGTGGGAAAATACGGGCCAGTTTTTTGACCGCCGCAACGTCAGAAGTGTCGAGATAGAGTTCCATAACCGTTCCTTAAATTGTGAGATTCTGCATGCTTTAAAATTACCATGCCACAACCTCTCGCTTAGTTGATTCACGTCAAAATTACTTTCATTCGAAAGTTATTTAATCTTTATACGAAAGCAAAGAGGTGAAAGATGATCTTCAATATTCAGCGCTACTCCACCCACGATGGCCCCGGCATCCGTACCGTTGTCTTTATGAAAGGCTGCTCGCTGGGCTGTCGCTGGTGCCAGAACCCGGAAAGCCGTGCCCGTGAACAGGATTTACTGTTCGACGCACGTCTGTGCCTTGAAGGCTGCGATCTTTGCCAGCAGGCGGCACCCGGTGTTATTGAACGCGCGCTGAATGGCCTGATCATCCACCGCGAAAAACTCGAAGGTTCACATCTTAAAGCGCTCAACGACGTCTGCCCGACTCAGGCGTTGACCGTCTGCGGCGAAGAGAAAAGCGTCGACGATATTATGGCGACCGTGCTTCGCGACAAACCATTTTACGATCGCAGCGGCGGTGGCCTGACGCTTTCAGGTGGCGAACCGTTTATGAACCCGGAAATGGCGCTGGCCTTGCTGAAAAGCAGCCATGAACAAGGCATTCACACCGCGGTTGAAACCTGCCTGCACGTGCCGTGGAAATACCTTGAACCGGCACTGCCGTATATCGACCTCTTTCTCGCCGACCTCAAACACGTGGATGCCGATAAATTCCAGCAGTGGACAGACGGCTCGGCCAAACGTGTGCTCGATAACCTGAAACGACTGGCGGCTGCCGGAAAGAAAATGACCATTCGCGTGCCGCTAATTCAGGGCTTTAACGCTGATGAGGCGTCCATTGAAGCCATTGCTGACTTTGCCGCGAACGAGCTGCACGTCAGCGACATTCACTTTTTACCCTATCACACGCTGGGCATGAACAAATACACCCTGCTTGGCGTGCCCTATTCTGCCCCTGACAAGCCGCTCGATGCCCCGGAACTGCTGGATTTTGCCCAGCGTATTGCCCGGGATAAAGGGCTGACTGCGACCCTACGAGGATAATACGATGACTACCCTGACTCTCGACAAATTGACCGACCGCATCAAGGCGCATAAAGATGCCCTGATTCATATCGTCAAGCCGCCAGTCTGTACCGAGCGTGCACGCCATTACACCACCGTTTACCAGCAAAATATGGATAAGCCGATTCCGGTGCGTCGTGCGCTGGCGCTGGCTCATCACCTGGCAGAACGCACCATCTGGATCAAGCACGATGAGCTGATCATCGGCAACCAGGCGAGCGAAGTCCGTGCCGCCCCAATTTTCCCGGAATACACCGTCAGCTGGATTGAAAAAGAAATTGACGATCTGGCCGATCGTCCGGGTGCGGGTTTCTCCGTCAGCGAAGAAAATAAACGCGTTTTGCATGAAATTTGCCCGTGGTGGAATGGCCAGACGGTGCAGGACCGCTGCTACGGCATGTTCACCGACGAACAAAAAACCCTGCTGGCAACCGGTATTATCAAAGCCGAAGGCAACATGACCTCCGGCGATGCGCACCTGGCGGTGAACTTCCCGCTGCTGCTGGAAAAAGGGCTGGATGGCCTGCGTGAAAAAGTGGCTGAACGCCGCTCGCGCATTAACCTGACCGTACTGGAAGATTTGCACGGCGAACAGTTCCTGAAAGGCATTGATATCGTGCTGGAAGCGGTCAGCCTGCACATCAAACGCTTTGCCGACCTGGCACGCTCCATGGCAGCAACAGAAACACGCGAAAGCCGTCGTGATGAGCTGCTGGCGATGGCGGAAAACTGCGACATCATCGCGCATGAACCGCCGAAAACCTTCTGGCAGGCATTGCAGCTGTGCTATTTCATCCAGCTGATTTTGCAGGTTGAATCCAACGGTCACTCCGTGTCGTTTGGTCGAATGGACCAGTATCTCTATCCGTTCTACCGTCGTGATGTGGAGCTCAACAATTCGCTTGAGCGCGAACAGGCTATCGAGCTGCTGCACTCCTGCTGGCTGAAGCTGCTGGAAGTGAACAAAATCCGTTCCGGCTCACACTCAAAAGCCTCGGCAGGCAGCCCGCTGTATCAGAACGTCACTATCGGCGGTCAGAAACTGGTGAACGACGAAGCCATGGATGCGGTGAACCCGCTTTCCTACGCCATTCTGGAATCCTGCGGCCGCTTGCGTTCGACTCAGCCTAACCTCAGCGTGCGTTACCACGCTGGCATGAGCAGCGATTTCCTCGACGCTTGCGTGCAGGTGATCCGCTGCGGCTTCGGCATGCCAGCGTTTAACAACGACGAAATTGTGATCCCTGAATTCATCAAGCTCGGCGTGGAAAAAGAAGATGCTTACGATTATGCCGCCATCGGCTGTATCGAAACGGCGGTCGGCGGCAAATGGGGTTATCGTTGCACAGGCATGAGCTTTATCAACTTCGCCCGCGTGATGCTGGCGGCGATGGAAGGCGGCCGAGACGCCACCAGCAACGAAGTGTTCCTGCCGCAGGTGAAAGCGCTGTCCGAAGGTAACTTCAGCAACTTCGACGAAGTGATGGCGGCGTGGGATACCCAAATTCGCTATTACACCCGTAAGTCGATTGAAATCGAGTACGTGGTCGACACCATGCTCGAAGAGAACGTGCATGACATTCTTTGTTCTGCGCTGGTGGATGACTGCATCGAACGCGCGAAAAGCATTAAGCAAGGCGGCGCAAAATACGACTGGGTTTCCGGCCTGCAAGTCGGGATCGCCAACCTGGGCAACAGCCTCGCCGCCGTCAAAAAACTGGTGTTCGAGCAGGGCGCGATTGGTCAGCAACAACTGGCAAAAGCGCTGGCTGAAGACTTTGAAGGCCTGACTCACGAACAGTTGCGTCAGCGCTTGATCAATGGCGCACCAAAATACGGTAACGATGATGACAGCGTTGATGAACTGCTGACCCGCGCTTATCAGACTTATATCGACGAGCTGAAGCAATATCACAACCCGCGCCATGGCCGCGGCCCGATTGGCGGCAACTACTACGCAGGCACGTCGTCTATCTCTGCCAACGTGCCGTTTGGTGCCGCCACCATGGCAACGCCAGATGGACGTAAAGCGAAGACGCCGCTGGCTGAAGGCGCAAGCCCGGCTTCCGGAACCGACCATCTCGGCCCAACGGCGGTGATTGGCTCTGTGGGTAAATTGCCCACCGCAGCCATTCTGGGTGGCGTGCTGCTCAACCAGAAGCTGAACCCGGCCACGCTGGATAACGAGTCTGATCGCCAGAAGCTGATGGTGCTGCTGCGCACCTTCTTCGAGGTGCATAAGGGTTGGCATATTCAGTACAACATCGTGTCGCGCGAGACGCTGCTGGACGCGAAGAAACACCCGGATCAGTACCGTGATTTGGTGGTGCGTGTCGCGGGGTATTCGGCGTTCTTTACTGCGCTGTCTCCGGATGCTCAGGACGATATTATTGCTCGTACTGAACATACGCTGTGACGTCAATTGCCGGGCGGCACTGCGTTTGCCCGGCCTACCTTGCTTTGTAGGCTGGGTAAGGCGACAGCCGCCACCCGGCATTTCAGAATGCGGCAGCCTAAAGGGCTGCCGCATTGTTTGTACTTTCGAATGAAATAAATTTGTGGTTCCCGTCACATTATCACTAGAATGCTTCTGTTTGCCGGAATATTCAGGAGCTCAATGTATGACCATTAAAGTTATCGTCACAGATATGGACGGAACTTTCCTTAATGATGCCAAGCAGTACTCGCGAGACCGCTTTATGGCGCAGTTTCAGCAGCTTAAACAGCGTGGCATTGAATTTGTGGTGGCCAGCGGCAACCAGTATTACCAGTTGATCTCCTTCTTCCCGGACATCCGCGATCAGATCTCCTTCGTCGCTGAGAACGGTGCATTGGTTTACCAGCATGGCGAAGAACTGTTTCATGGCGAGTTAACACGTCATGAATCCCAAATCGTGATTGGCGAATTGCTCAAAGACCCGCAGCTGAACTTTGTGGCCTGTGGGCTGAAAAGTGCTTATGTCAGTGACAAAGCACCGGAAGCATTTGTGAAACTGATGTCTAAGCACTATCACCGCCTGAAGCCTGTCTCTGATTATCAGCAGATCGATGACAAGATTTTCAAGTTCTCACTGAACCTGCCTGACAGCGAAATCCCTCAGTTGATCAACGTGCTGCATGTCTCTCTGGACGGCATCATGAAGCCTGTCACCAGCGGCTTTGGCTTTGTTGATTTGATAATCCCTGGCCTGCACAAAGCCAACGGCATCAGCCGTCTGCTGAAAAACTGGCAAGTATCGCCGCAGGAGTGCGTGGGCATTGGTGACAGCGCTAACGACGCTGAAATGCTGAAACTGGTGAAATACTCGTTTGCTATGGCGAACGCTGCCGACAGCATCAAATCTATTGCCCGCAACCAGACTGACGACAACAACCATGATGGCGCGCTGAACGTCATTCAGGCCGTGTTGGATAACGCTTCTCCGTTCGATCTCTGATCTTCTGCCGGGGCGCTCGCTCCGGCCTTGCCCTTCTTCTCTTCTCCGGTTTGTGAAACACCTCAATCCTTTTAACTTGCATTAACCATTTTTTAACTTAAAGTATCACTTGTAAGTTTAATTACTTTCGAATGAAATATTGAGAGGTCCACCATGACGCTTACCTTTACCCATGAAACCCTGCCCGCCGACCACAAAACGGCTATCCGTGAAATGAAAAAAGCGCTACGAGCGCAGATTGGCGACGTGCAGGCCGTGTTCGACAAACTCAGCGCGCATATTGAATCTCGCGTCGCTGAAATTGATGCTTTGAAAGCAGCAGGCAAGCCGGTGTGGCCTGTTATTGATTATGCTGAGCTGGCGGCAGGCCGCGTCACTGAGGCACAACGTGAAGAGATCAAACGTCGCGGCTGTGCGGTAATCAAAGGTCATTTCTCAAGCGAGCAGGCGCTGGGCTGGGATCGTTCAATGCTGGAATATCTCGACCGCAACCATTTCGACGAAGTGTATAAAGGCCCCGGCGATAACTTCTTCGGCACGCTGAGTGCTTCTCGCCCGGAGATCTACCCGATCTACTGGTCACAGGCGCAAATGCAGGCGCGTCAGAGCCACGAAATGGCTAGCGTACAGTCATTCCTGAACCGTCTGTGGCGTTTTGAAAGTGAAGGAAAGCAGTGGTTTGACCCCGATGTCAGCGTTATTTATCCGGATCGTATTCGTCGTCGCCCACCGGGAACCACTTCAAAAGGGTTGGGTGCGCATACCGATTCCGGCGCACTGGAACGCTGGCTGCTGCCTGCCTATCAGCAGGTTTTCGCCAGTGTCTTTAACGGCGATTTCACTCGTTTCGACCCGTGGGATGCGGCGCACCGCACAGAAGTGGAAGAGTACACGGTCGACAACACCACCAAATGTTCCGTGTTCCGTACCTTCCAGGGCTGGACGGCGCTGTCGGAAATGATCCCGCATCAGGGCTTGCTCCACGTGGTGCCCATCCCGGAAGCGATGGCCTATATCCTGCTGCGTCCTCTGCTGGACGACGTACCGGAAGATGAACTGTGTGGCGTTGCGCCGGGCCGTGTATTGCCGATTTCTGAGCAGTGGCATCCGCTGTTGATGAAAGCGCTGACTTCCATTCCTGCGCTGAATGCGGGAGATTCCGTGTGGTGGCATTGCGATGTTATCCACTCGGTGGCACCCGTGACTGAGCAGCAAGGCTGGGGCAACGTGATGTATATCCCTGCAGCGCCGTTGTGCGAGAAGAATCTGGCGTACGCGCAGAAGGTGAAAGTGGCGCTGGAGAAAGGCGCTTCTCCGGGCGACTTCCCGCGTGAAGATTATGAAACCAGTTGGGAGGCGCGCTTTACGCTCGATGATTTGAACGACCACGGCAAACGCGCGTTGGGCATGCCGGTTTAATCGTCGTACAACCCTTCCCTTTCTACGGCGGTGCGTCGTGTTCCAGGACGTATCCGCCGTACGGATTCCCTCACCGCCAACTGACCATGTAAAAGCAAGCTTCCGCAAGGTCCTTCAGGGCGAATCAACCTTTGTTGCAGCATTTGCACCGCCTCAACGCCCAGCTCGTCACGCGGAACATGAACCGCCGTCAACGGCACATCCTGAATAGCGGCCAGATTAAAACCGTCAATGCTCATCACCGACACATCCTGTGGCACGCGTAAACCGCGCTGCTGCAAGGCATTGATGGTACCGGCAGCCATGAAATCCCCACCGACCAAAAAAGCCGTGGGCAACGGTTTGCCCTTTTGATTGTCCAGCCATGTACCAACATTTTCTTCAGTTTCTTTGGCGCTGAAACTGGGGACGGTTATCAAGTCCCGGCTGTCCTGAAAACGCAGATTGCCGTTCTTCCACGCCTCGCGGATGCCCACCAGCCTGAGTTCCATCGTATAACGCCGCAGGCACATCACGGTCATCACTGAGCGATGCCCCATATCAAACAGATAGCGTGCTGCGAACTGACCAATCAAACGGTGATCCGGCGCAATCGACGGCAGACGCATTTTTTCATCGCGACAGTTGATGAGCACACAAGGTTTGGCTAAGTCAGCCGCCAGGTCGTGAATATGCGTATCGTCGATACCGAGCAAAATGGCCGCCTGCGTTTCACTTTCATTCATGCGAGCCAGAAAGAGGTTTGCGTCGCAGTCGTTTTCCTCCAGGGCGCAATAGCGCAACCGCACTTCATGGGGTGTAAGCGCTTTGTTGATGCTTTGGATCACACGGTAATAAAAGATGTCCGATCGCTCATCAAAAGCTCGCTGCGGGGCAAAGACAATCAGGCTGTTCAGCAGCATGCGCCCGGCGGCGATGCCTTCCATAACGCCCAGTTCGCGTGCACAGGAAAGCACCTGGTTTCGCGCCTTTTCGCTGGTGTTAGCTTTGCCTGCTAACACCCGGGAAACGGTACTGGCGGAAAGGCCTGTTCGGGCGGCAATTTCCGCGATTTTAAGCTTTTTATCCATTTTGTGATCTACCTCCATTTCGAAAATGAAAGAATTTTCATGAGTAATATACCCTGTCCCTAAAGGGGTAAATGTGACCTTTCGCTTGAAACCCGATACGCCATGAAAAAACTTTCATAAAATGGACTATTGTCAGCCATTTTTCTGGCCTACTCTAAATTGGCCTGACAACTTCCATACTAGTTATCTGGAAGATTACAACAATAAAACCGTTAAGTTTCAGCTAAATAAAAAATTGGTGTAACAACTCACGGAATGAGTGGGTCACTTTTCCCCCTACAAACCGTCTTGTGGAGATTTCTATGAGCCAAGGTATTAATAACGATATGACAGCCAGCAAATCACGCCGCGTGGTGAAAAATTTGCGCTGGTGGGTGCTGGTGCTGTTTTTACTCGGCGTCACCGTCAACTACATCACACGCAACTCTCTGGGCATCCTCGCGCCTGAGCTCAAAACCGAGCTCGGCATTACCACAGAACAGTATTCATGGATTGTGGGCGCCTTCCAGCTTGCCTATACGATCTTCCAGCCTATCTGCGGTTGGTTAATTGACGTCATCGGCCTGAAACTCGGGTTTATGATTTGTGCCATCTTGTGGGCTGTCGCCTGTATCGCTCATGCTGGCGCAGGTAGCTGGCTGCATATGGCGCTGCTGCGTTTTGGGATGGGGGCTTCCGAAGCGGCCGCAACGCCCGCTAACGCCAAAACCATTGGCGAATGGTTCCCGAAATCTGAACGCCCGATTGCTGCTGGCTGGGCCGGTGTCGGTTTCTCGATTGGGGCAATGCTGGCTCCGCCTATCATTTACTTTGCTCACGCCTCTTTCGGCTGGCAGGGTGCGTTCATGTTCACCGGCTTCCTCGCGCTGGTGTGGGTCGCGCTGTGGTGGACTTTCTACCACAACCCGGACAAACACCCGAACCTGAGCAAAGAAGAACTGGCTTTCATCAACCAGGACAACGAAGCACCACCAGTCAAACTGCCTTTCTTCACCGCGCTGCGTACCATTGGCAAGAATAAGCGTTTTTACGGCATCGCCATCCCGGCCTTTATGGCGGAGCCCGCCTGGGCAGTCATGAGCTTCTGGGTGCCGCTGTATCTCGCCAAAGCCTACGGCATGGACCTGAAACAAATCGCCCTCTTCGCCTGGCTGCCGTTCCTCGCGGCTGATCTGGGTAGCGTGGCAAGTGGTTACCTCACCAAACTGTATGTGCGCCTCTTTGGCTGCACCCGTGTGAACTCAATCATTGCCTCTTCCGTCAGCGGCGCATTCCTGATGCTTTCCCTGGCAGCAATGGTGTTCACCAACAACCCGTATGTGGCGATTGCACTGATTTCCATCGGCGGCTTCGGTCACCAAATCATCTCCTGCATGCTGAGCGCCCTGGTGGTGGAGTCCTTCGATAAAGGCCAGATGGCGACCGTTAACGGCATGCGCGGCTCTGCGGCGTGGATCGCAAGCTTCCTCTTCTCTCTGATTATTGGGGTGACTGCCGACAAAATTGGCTTCAACCCGCTGTTCGTCGCCATGGGCTTCTTTGACCTGATTGGCGCGGTATTCCTGGTTGCATTTATTGCTGAACGTCGCGCTAAGCGCGCCTGATCGTGGACGACTGTTATGAAGACGCTTAAACACTGGACTTTTGAAACGCAAACCGCCCATCACGTCGAACTGAAGGTCGACGGGCAACACACCCTGTGCCTGTACATGCTGGAAGAAAATCTGTTCCGCGTGTTGCTCAAACGCCAAGGGAAACTGGCCCTCGACAAAACCTGGAGCATCGCGCCGGATCAGGATGTGCCGTGGGAAGGTCGTTCACGTGAAGACCTGAGTGGTTTCAGCCTGCCGGCCTGGACGCTGGATAAGCAAGACGATCGTTTGACTATCAGCACGTCACAGCTGCGTGTGACCGTTCATCAGCCGCTGTGGCTGGAATGGCATTACAAGAATGAAGCAGGTGAATGGCAGTATCTGACCGGTGACCGCCCGACCAGCGCCTATCTGGTTAACGCCCACGGTGACGGCGTGGCGCACTATCTGAAGCGACAGAAAGACGAGCGTTTCTACGGGCTGGGTGAAAAAGCAGGCGATTTGCAACGTACAGGTAAACGCTATGAAATGCGTAACCTGGACGCGATGGGCTATAACGCGGTCAGCACCGACCCGCTCTACAAACACATCCCGTTTACTATCACTCGCCGCGATGACATCAGCGTTGGCTTGTTCTATGACAACCTGAGCAGCTGCTGGCTGGACTTAGGTAACGAGCTGGATAACTACCACACAGCTTATCGCCGCTGGCAGGCTGAAGCCGGTGACATCGACTACTACCTGTTCACCGGTAAGCGTGTGCTGGACATCACCAAATCCTTCGTGCGCCTGACCGGGAAAACGCTGTTCGGGCCGAAATGGAGCCTGGGCTACAGCGGTTCCACCATGCACTATACCGATGCGCCGGACGCGCAAAATCAGCTGATGAACTTCATTCGTCTGGCCGATGAGCATGCGATCCCTTGCGATTCGTTCCAGCTCTCTTCCGGTTACACCTCCATCAACGGCAAGCGCTACGTGTTCAACTGGAACTACGACAAAGTGCCGCAGCCGAAGGTGATGAGCAAAGCCTTCCACGATGCGGGCCTGAAACTGGCAGCAAACATCAAGCCGTGCTTGTTACAGGATCATCCTCGCTATAACGAAGTGGCAGAGAAAGGCCTGTTTGTTCGTGATTCGGAAGTGAATGCGCCAGAACGTTCCGTGTTCTGGGATGACGAAGGTTCGCATCTGGACTTCACCAACCCGGCCACGGTGGCCTGGTGGCAGGAAGGCGTGACGACCCAGTTGCTGGAAATGGGCATTGATTCCACCTGGAACGACAATAACGAATACGAAGTGTGGGATGGCGAAGCTCGCTGCTATGGCTTCGGCAAAGAGATCGCGATTAAGCACGTGCGCCCTGTGATGCCGCTGCTGATGATGCGTGCCTCCATGGAAGCTCAGCAACGTTTCGCGCCAGAAAAACGCCCTTACCTGATTTCACGTTCAGGTTGTGCGGGGATGCAACGCTACGTTCAGACCTGGAGCGGCGACAACCGTACCAACTGGGACACGCTGCGCTATAACACCCGTATGGGCGTGGGCATGAGCCTGTCTGGCCTGTTTAACGTGGGCCACGATGTCGGCGGTTTCTCTGGCGATAAGCCTGATGCGGAACTGTTCGTGCGTTGGGTACAGAATGGCGTGATGCACCCGCGCTTTACCATTCACTCGTGGAATGACGATCACACGGTCAACGAACCGTGGATGTACCCGGCTATCACGCCGTGCATCCGTGGTGCGATTGAACTGCGTTACCGCCTGATGCCGTATCTGTACACCCTGCTGTGGCAGGCGCATGCAGACGATGAGCCGATGCTGCGTCCAACCTTCCTCGATCACGAGCACGACGAGCAGACGTTCGCGGAGTGTGATGACTTCCTGCTGGGCCGTGATTTGCTGGTCGCAAGCGTGGTTGAGCAAGGCCAGCGCCAGCGTCCTGTGTGGCTGCCTGCTAACGAAACCGGCTGGTATGATTTCTATACCGGCGAGTGGTTCTCTGGCGGCCAGAGCATCGTCATTGATGCGCCGCTGGAAAAACTGCCGTTGCTGGTTCGCGCCGGTGCAGGTTTGCCACTGAGCGACCGCATCAAGCACGTTAAGCCAGAAGCCGACGTCAACCGCGAGCTGAAACTGTTCCCACTGAAAGGCGTGGGCAGCGATAAAGGTCTGCTGTTTGAAGATGACGGCGAAACCTGGGGCTACAAAGACGGCAAAGCGCTGTGGCTGGAGTGGGAAATGGTCTGCAATGGCAGCACCATCAACCTGAACGTGAATCCACGTGGCGATTATCGTCCGGCGTGGAAAACCCTGAAGGTCACGCTGCCAGCGGGTGAAAAACGCCAGTTGCTGATTAACGGCGTTGCCGCCAGTGAGTGGGCCGTGAACTAAGCCGCTATTTTCGGCAGTCAGTAACAAAAAATGCCATGTGCAACCGCACATGGCATTTTTTATGGCTGAGCGATAACGTTACAGTGCCCCGAATGTGACACCAGTAGTGGGTAGATTCAGTCGCACCGGAGCCTGTTTCCCTATGGATTTCGCGTTGCAACACGGCGGCAAGCCCGTAAATCCCCGGTCACTTACTTAAGTAAGTGACCGGGGTGCGCGGGTGCAGCCAACACAGTTGCAGCGTGAAAAACGACGGGAAACGATGGGAATTAGCCGTCGATGCCTTTACTGCGTAGGTAATCTTCGTAGTTGCCGCTGAAGTCGATCACGCGCTCTGGCGTAATCTCAATCACACGGGTCGCCAGCGAGGAGACGAACTCACGGTCGTGGGAAACGAAAATCAGGGTGCCCTGATACATTTCCAGCGCCATGTTAAGGGATTCGATGGATTCCATATCCAGGTGGTTGGTCGGTTCGTCCATCACCAGGATGTTCGGTTTTTCCATCATCAGCTTGCCGAACAGCATGCGCCCTTTCTCACCACCGGAAAGCACTTTGGCTGGCTTTTTGATGTCGTCCTGGCTGAACAGCAGACGGCCGAGGAAGCTGCGAACCACTTGTTCGTCGTCCCCTTCCTGTTTCCACTGGCTCATCCACTCAAAGACGGTGAGATCGTTTTCGAATTCGTATTCGTGATCCTGCGCGTAGTAACCAATTTTCGCGTTTTCAGACCATTTCACGCTGCCGCTGTCGGCTTCGAGTGCCCCCACCAGCGTTTTCAGCATGGTCGATTTACCGATACCGTTGGTCCCCAGGATCGCCAGCTTCTCGCCCACTTCCAGCAACAGATTCACGCCCTTGAACAGCGGGCCATTGTCGAAGCCTTTGGTGAGTTTTTCCACTTCCAGCGCGTTACGGAACAGTTTCTTGTCCTGCTCGAAGCGGATGAACGGGTTCTGACGGCTGGAGGCTTTCACTTCGTCCAGTTTGATTTTATCAATCTGACGAGCACGAGAGGTTGCCTGACGGGATTTAGAGGCGTTGGCGCTGAAGCGGCTGACGAAGGACTGCAGGTCAGCAATTTGCGCTTTCTTCTTGGCGTTGTCGGCCAGCAGACGTTCACGCGCCTGGGTCGCCGCCGTCATGTACTCATCATAGTTACCCGGGTAGACGCGCAGCTCGCCGTAGTCGAGGTCGGCCATGTGGGTGCAGACCATGTTCAGGAAGTGACGGTCGTGCGAGATGATGATCATGGTGCTGTTGCGCTCGTTGAGCACGCTTTCCAGCCAGCGGATGGTGTCGATGTCCAGGTTGTTCGTCGGTTCATCGAGCAGCAGGATGTCTGGATTGGAGAACAGCGCCTGCGCCAGCAGGACACGCAGCTTCCAGCCTGGAGCGACTTCGCTCATCGGGCCGTAATGTTGTTCCACAGGAATGCCAACACCGAGCAGCAGTTCACCTGCGCGTGATTCCGCAGAGTAACCATCCATTTCGCCATAAGCGACTTCGAGGTCGGCAACTTTGTAGCCTTCTTCTTCGCTCATTTCCGGCAGGGCGTAAATGCGATCGCGCTCTTGCTTCACTTCCCAGAGTTCGGCGTGACCCATAATAACGGTGTCGAGCACAGAAAACGCTTCGAAGGCGAACTGATCCTGGCGCAGCTTACCGATGCGCTCGTTAGGATCGAGGGAAACGTTACCCAGGGTTGGCTCTAAATCGCCGCCCAGGATTTTCATAAAGGTGGATTTACCGCTTCCGTTGGCGCCAATCAGGCCGTAACGGTTGCCGCCGCCAAATTTGACGGAGATGTTTTCGAACAGCGGCTTACTGCCGAACTGCATGGTGACGTTGCTGGTTGTTAACACGAGCGTATCCTGAAAGATGTGACAAACAGCCTATTTTGCCACAATTCTGAATTAAAATCGCCCTGCGCGTTGAATGTCTACACTGTCGACAGGCGCGGGTACAGTGAAAAAAATGTGATTTCATCCACATCTGATTTCCCTGTTGCCTCGAATGCACATATAATGCGCTCCCATTACGGGTTACATTTCTCCAACAACAGCCTGCGCGGCAACGATATTTCGCAAAACATGAAAATGAAATTAACTACGCTTTTCGCGGCAGCGTTTGCCGTTATGGGCTTTTGCAAGACTGCATCTGCTGTGACTTATCCGCTGCCAACCGACGGCAGCCGCCTGATTGGCCAGAATCAGGTTGTTACCATCCCTGATGGCAACAAACAGCCGCTGGAGTACTTCGCAGCACAGTATCAGATGGGTCTGTCCAACATGACCGAAGCCAACCCGGGTGTTGACGTGTACCTGCCGAAAGGCGGTACCGTGCTGAACATCCCGCAGCAGCTGATCCTGCCGGACACCCCGCACGAAGGTATCGTGATTAACAGCGCCGAAATGCGTCTGTACTACTACCCTGCGGGCACCAACACCGTTATCGTGCTGCCCATTGGTATCGGCCAGTTAGGTAAAGACACGCCAATCAACTGGACCACTAAAGTTGAACGTAAGAAAGCGGGTCCAACCTGGACGCCAACCGCGAAAATGCACGCGGAATACATCGCCGCAGGCAACCCGCTGCCAGCCGTTGTTCCAGCAGGTCCGGACAACCCAATGGGCCTGTACGCGCTGTATATCGGCCGTCTGTATGCCATTCACGGTACTAACGCCAACTTCGGTATCGGCCTGCGCGTGAGCCACGGTTGTGTTCGTCTGCGTAACGAAGACATCAAGTTCCTGTTCCAGAACGTACCAGTCGGAACGCGCGTCCAGTTCATCGATGAGCCAGTAAAAGCGACCACCGAGCCAGATGGCAGCCGTTACATTGAAGTTCACAACCCGCTGTCGACTACAGATGCGCAGTTCAACGGTGGCGAGATTGTGCCAATCACACTGACCAAATCTGTTCAGGCTGTAACAACCCAGGCTGACGTTGACACCAGCGTGGTTGATCAGGCGGTTCAGGACCGTTCCGGGATGCCAGTTCGTCTGAACTGATAGCTTCTGCGAGCACAAAAAAAGCGGGTTTTGATAACCCGCTCAGACTGCTGACAAAGAAGGAAAAAGCGTGGTTTTTCCTTCTTTGTGGTGAGCAGCCGAAAATCAATAAATTGATTTTCCTTGTTTTTTTATTCGGTACCCTATGACAAATCTCATTCGTTAGAGGTTTGTCATCACTCTCAAGCGGGTTTTGATAACCCGCTTTATTTTATCGCTGCGTTTTATTAGCCGTTGTTCACAATCACAATCCCGCCGTGATCGTAACGGTAATGGCAGTGGGCATACTCCAGCGGCGTACCATCTTCCAGATAGATAACCTGCTCCACCTCCAGCACTGGATCATTCGCTTCACAGATCAAATGCTGTTGTTCCAGCTCACCCGGTTTGATGGCACGGACCACGCGATACGACCCCATAATTTTCAGCCCCAACGTTTCCACATACTGAAACACCGAACTTTCCAGATGCGTTTTATTGAGACCTGGCACCAGGCTTACCGGCATCACCGTCGCATCGAGCGACATCGGTTCGCCATTGAGTAAACGCAAACGCACGAAATCGTACACCGGCGCATCCGCGTTAATCAGCAGTGACGATTGTTCTTTCTCGGTCGGGAAGCGTAGCTCAAAGCGCACGATCTGGCTGCTTACTTTGCCCAGATGTTCCCAGGTTTTCGTCGCACCAAAGTAGTCGCTGCCGGGCAAATCCCATTGCGAAAGCTGCAGGAAGTTTTTACGAACAAACGTCCCCTGCCCCTGACGCGTATAGATTAGCCCTTCGACAATCAGCTGACGCATGGCCTGCTGAATGGTCATTCTGCTGGTCTGAAACTCCGCCGCGAGGGCGAACTGATCGGGCAACGGTGAACTGGCTGGATACCGCTGGCTGATGATGCGCTTCTTGATTTCTCGCGCGATGTTTAAGTACTTCGCCGCCATTGCCCATCCATCCTTACTTAGTCTGCTATCCCACTGTTTTTTAAGGCCACTCGCTCTGCAATCTTGAGGAAAGGCAGGTAGAAGAATACACCAAAGATGATGATTATCAACTGAACCACTACCGCTCTCCAGTCCCCAGCGGTTGCCAGCCACGCGCTGAGCACAGGGGGTGTTGTCCATGGGATCATCACCACGCAGCGCGACATCAAACCCAAGGTGGTGCAAAGCCATGCGAAGAAGATGCCGATGGCAGGCAGCAGCACAAACGGGATCATCAGCGGGATGTTAAACACAATCGGCAGCCCAAAAATAACCGGTTCGTTGATGTTAAACAGCCCCGGCGTGATAGCCAGACGAGCCACCTGTTTAGACGCTTTCTGCCGTGAGAACAGGAAAATAGCAATCAGCAGAGAAATCGTGCTCCCGGTGCCACCCACCATGCCAAACGTGGGTACAAAGATATTGTTGATGATGTGCGGGATCGGCTGCCCGGCAGCAAACGCCAGCATATTCTCATTGGTGTTGATCAGCAGGAACGGCTCCAGAATCACGCTGTTCACCACCGCCTGATGGATCCCCAACGTGAACAGGAAGTTGCCGAAACTGTAGATAAAAATCGTGCCCGGCAGGCTGGTATTGATCAAGCGTAATGGCTGCTGAATCAGCGTGATGATCAGATGGATCAAGTCGGTATGCAGCAGGTTTTTCAACAGCGCCGCCAGTATCGCGAAGATCGACAAAGTGATGATCGTCGGCAGCAGCGAGGAGAAAGACTGGCTGACCGCAGGCGGAACGTTATCGCCCAGGTTGATCTCCAGCCGCTTGTACTGCGCAATACGGATAAACAACTCCGTTGCCAGCAGGCCAATAATCACGCCAGCAAAAATGCCGGTGGTGCCGATATTGGCAAACGTCAGCACCGAGGTCAGGCTGACCGTGGTTTTGCCGCCTACCGGCACCAAATCGACGGTCATCGGCATCATGATAATAAAACTGCTGAGAGCGATAACGACGGCCGAAACCGGGTTAGTAAAGTTTTTATTCCGCGCCAGCGACCACGCGATCATCGGTGCTATCAACAAAGCCGCAATGTTCAGCGTCCCGTTGATAATGGCATCGCCCCACACCTTAAACCGCACCAGCGTATCTCCGTCTAATACCCAGGGAAACACGACGTTGTTCACCAGTACCGCGAGCCCTGCCAGAATGAAAATCGGCATGACGCCGGCGAACGCGTCGCGCAGCGAACGCAGGTGAACCTGGTTCGCAATGCGCGCCGAAAACTCCACGAAGCGATCGGTAAAAGACTGCATATTGGATGAAACGTTATCAGACATGTGCACAGACCTTTTTTTGACTCACCCCAACAGTTCCTCTCATGCACCCGGAGTGCATGAGAGGAAAACCCGATTTCGCGCAGGCGTTACATCTCTTCGCCGTTGCTATGGATTGCCTTTTTCAACCACGCGTAGCTTTTCTTCGGCACACGCTTCAGATCTTTCAGATCGTGGTTTTCGCGGTTTACGTACACCACGCCGTAGCGCTTACGCATATCGCCCTGCGAGCTGAGAATGTCGATAAGCCCCCAACCGAGATAGCCGATCACGTCTGCGCCATCTTCAAAAATGGCCTCTTTCATGGCGTTGATATGGTCGCGGTGATAGGCAATGCGGTAGTCATCGGCAATCATGTTTTCGCCGTCCCACTGCTCAATCACGCCAATGCCGTTTTCAATCGGGAACACCGGCAGACGCCAGTTGTTGTAGTACTGCGTGATAATGGTGCGGAAGCCCAGCGGATCAATCTGCCAGTTCCATTCGGTGGCTTTCAGATACGGGTTATCTTTGTCGCCGTATTTCATGTAGTAGTTCACCGGCGTGCCTGCCGGGATCGGGTCGGTGTCGAGCGTACGGCTGGCGTAGTAGCTGAATGCCATGTAGTCGTTTTTGTTGCTGTTGATAAGCGCCAGATCGTCTTCGCGATAGATATCTTCGAAACCTTCACGTTTGACCACCGCCATCACTTCCGGGCTGTAGCCCTGCCCGGCATACACGCGCAGCAGGTTTTGATTGAGGAATTCGTCATGCTGTTGCGCACAGAAAATGTCGCGAGGCTTACAGGTTGCCGGGTAAACCAGTTGATGCGCTAACATGCCGCCCATCAGTTTGCCGGGCTTAGTGTCGTGCAGATATTTCGTCAACTGAACATGCGCCACCATGGTGTGATGCTGAATTTCATACAGCTCGCGCAGGGTTTCTTCGCCACGCATATAGCCAGAAATACGGAACGCAATCGGCATGTGGAAGATGTTCTGCTCGTTGAAGGTCAGCCAGTACTTCACCTTGTCGCCATAGCAGTCGATCATCTTTTTGCCGTAGCGGACAAACGCGTCAAGCACGCGACGGTCGTTAAAACCGTTGTACTCTTCTGCCAGTGCCAGTGGCATGTCGAAGTGATAGAGGCAAATCATCGGTTCGATGCCGCGCTCAATCAGGCCGTCGATAAAACGGTGGTAGAAGTCGATGCCTTCCTGATTAAATTCGCCATCACCCATCGGACAAACGCGGCTCCAGGAAATCTGGAAGCGATAGCAGTTCATCCCCAAATCCTTCATCAAATCAAAGTCTTCTTCGAAGCGGTGATAAGAGTCTGTGGCCACTTTCCAGTCAGAGGCAAATTCGCTCGGTTCGCGAATGTCGTACACAGATTTTCCTTTGCCGCCCTCGTTCCATGCGCCTTCGGTCTGCATGCTGGACACCGAGTTGCCCCATAAAAAACCTTTCGCCAGTGTGTTCATCGTCACTCCCCGTTTATATGACTAGCCATTTAAATATCATGACTAGTCATATAAAGAAAAATGACAAATCAGGCAAAAGGGTTGTGTTGTTTTTGTGAGCAAAACCGGAAAATTGGGCGTAAAAAAGCCGGATGGTGCTAACGCTTATCCGGCCTACAGGAAGAGAAAATGAATGCGAACGTAGGTCGGGTCAGCGCAGCGCCACCCGACAATTAGCCCGGCAAAAGAAGTTTACCCTTTCAACTGATTACGGCGATATTCGCCCTGACGCTCCAGCATCCAGCCCGGATACTCACGCGGCAACGTGCTGACAGCATCCAACTGTTTCAGCTCTTCTTCGGTGAGACGAATCTCTGTGGCGGCAATATTATCCGCCAGTTGATCCGGGCGTTTCGCGCCAATAATCACACTACTCACCACAGGCTGATGCAGCAGCCACGCCAGCGCGATTTGCGCCACCGACACGCCTTTGCTTTCGGCGATATTGCGCATCACGTCGATGCAGTCGAAACCGCGTTCTTTATCGACCGGTGGGAAATCAAACTCCAGACGACGGCCACCCGCTTCATTCTGCCCGTCGCGACCGTATTTGCCGCTGAGGAAACCGCCTGCCAGCGGGCTCCAGACCATCAGACCAACGCCTTCGCTGCGCATCATCGGCACCAGTTCACGCTCCAGATCTCGCCCGGCGATAGTGTAATACGCCTGCAATGACGCGAAACGAGACAGGCCGAGTTTGTCGGAGATCCCCAGCGCCTTCATGATTTGCCAGGCAGACCAGTTAGACACGCCGATGTAACGCACATGCCCGTGCTGCACCAGGTTGTCCAGCGCGTATAACGTTTCTTCAATCGGCGTGGCCGGATCAAAACCGTGCAGTTGATACAGATCGATATGATCGAGCTGCATCCTGCGCAGGCTTTCCTTCACGCTGTTGATGATGTGATACCGCGAGCTGCCGCGGGAATTCACGCCTGCGGTGCCGGTTTCGCCAAACACTTTGGTGGCCACCACTACGTTTTCACGCGGTACTTTGAGGTTCTTCAGTGCTTGCCCGGTTATCTCTTCCGAACGCCCTTCGGAATAGACGTTCGCGGTATCGATAAAGTTGATGCCTGCATCCAGCGCGCTGCCCACCAGGCGCTCAGCGTCGGCCTGTTGTAGCTGGCCGATTTTGCCCCACATGCCGCCTTCGCCGCCAAAGGTCATGGTGCCAAGGCACAATTCAGAGACAAACAATCCGGTATTGCCTAATTTCTGGTAACGCATAACCGCCTCCTCAAGGGATGAATTTCGTGAATGTTGACTCGTATAAAGACTAGCCAGCTTCACGAAACGGCGAATGGGGCGTTCCTGCCTGTTTCTTGCCCATTTCTCCGAAACTCACCCGCGCGCTGGCGACGATAGGCTGCTTCTGCATTTTGCCAGGAAATCCTGACAAATGAGCATCATCTGACAACCCTCAACAGCCCGTAACCGACCAGCGCAGCCCACAGCAGCATCGGAAGAGAATAGAGATGGAAACGCCACCAGATTCGTTTATCGCTCGCCATTCGCAGCGCAATCAGGTTGGCGAGCGATCCGGGCAACAGGCCAAATCCGCCGACGTTAACCGCCCAGGCGAGCAGTATGGAAGGCGGGACATAATTGATCAGCAAGATCGTCGACGGCACGTTACTGATCACCTGCGATAAGCCGATCGCTGTCAGCCACAGTCCACCGTCTGATAGCCCTGCCACGCCGCTTAACGCGTGATGCAAGACCGGTAACTGCGTCATCAGATGGACGTCGATAAACATCGCCATAAACACCAGCAGCAGCGTCCAGTCGACGTTTATCACCACACGCCGCTCAAGCAGCAGGAAGCCCGCCGCGAGAATGGCCAGCCCCCATAACTCCTGATGAAATTCCAGGCTCAGCAGGAACACCAGATAAAACGCCAGGCAGCTCCAGACCAGCTTAGGTTTCCAGCCTGGTGTCCGGTCGCCACTTTGGTAATGCAACGTTTTCGCCGGGAAGCAGAACCAGCACAGCGCCAGAAGCGTCAGCATCATCGCCAGAGCCAGTGGCGCCATCTGCCAGCTAAAGTCGAGGAAAGAGAGCCCGGAACGCCCCCACAGCAAAATATTCTGCGGGTTGCCAATCGGGGTTAATAACGATCCGGCATTGACCGCCAGCGCCTCAAAAATAATCAGCCGGTTCACCGGAATGGCGCACCACTTCTTGAGCGTCAGCGTCAGCGGCACGACGATAAACAGCGCCACATCGTTGGTCAGGAAGGTTGAGAGCAGCGCCGCGGCTAATACCATAAAGAGGGCTAATTGCCGTTCGGTCACAAAACGCCGCGCCATTTTGCGGCCCAGCACGTCAAAATAACCGCTTTGCTCCACACCTTTGGTCAGCAGCATTAAGCCACTCAGGGTAATGATTGTGTGCCAGTCAATCGCCGCAGGCCAGGCCTTGGGCTGAAAGGGAACAAAAAAACAGAGGACAGCGCCAATAACAATCAGCAGATGTAAGAAGCGGTCACTCAGCAGCGACCGCAGAAAAGGGAGGTTCATTCAGCGTGAAATCCCGCCTCAAGAGTAAACTGTCGGAAGCGTTCCAGCGTTTCTTCGCTGACATGGTGTTCCATCCCTTCAGCATCGCGGCGGGCGGTGTCCTGGCTTACGCCAATGGCCAGCAGGAAGTTTTCCACGATTTGATGACGCTCGCGGGTTTCCTGCGCCAGCTTTTCCCCTTCCGGCGTCAAAAACACCCCGCGCCAGGGGATCTGCTGGATAAGCCCAACGCCCGCGAGTCGCTTGAGCATTTTGGCCACCGTCGGCTGAGAAACGCCCAGCCGCGCAGCCATATCCACCTGACGGGCTTCCCCGACTTCGCGGATCAGATCGGAGATAAGCTCGACATAATCATCAATAAGCTCCCGGCGATGCGCTTCCCGCACCTGACGAAATCCTTCAACGTGTTCTTCGACATTCACTAACTGCGTCACTTTTTTTATTCCTGGTTTTCCCGGGCGACGACTCATGGGGCTTCCTCTTCGAGGTGACGCGTCACAGCATCAGATAAAGATGCGTCCATTGTATAGGATCGTGAGCCAGGCACAAAAAATTAACGTTTTAGCAATAGCTATACAATATAGCCTGTGCTATATCTGTATGTAATACGAACATCTTTCACGGACGAAGGTGCGGAAAGTTCAGGAGGTCAAGATGAACGAACTCAAGAGGTGTTTAAACGTGTTTACCCATTCTCCTTTTAAAGTCCGTCTGATGCTGATTAACATGCTGTGTGACATTTTCAACGGCAAACCCCAGCAGGACAAACCCACTCACTAATGCGGCGTCGCGGTACGCCGCTTCATTTTTCTGTCATCAAACCCTGTCAGACTGGCCGTTTGGCCTAAAAACCCTCTTCTTTTTTCCGGAATTGCAATCGTCCTCGCAAAACAATTTGTTATGAGTAGTTGACGTTACCATTCATCAAATTTATCTTCTGGCATCCCTGCGGATCTTGCGCCTCGTAGAACCCTTTCTTCACGCACTGCACAGCAGGTTTTACCCTTTGACGCCAGGGGACGCACATGGCGGCTTTTTGACTGTGACCTATGAATGTAACGCTGAAAGAATCGCTGGCCGCACGTGGTCTGGCGCTCAACCCATGGACCGGATTTTACTTTTTACAATCACTGCTGATTAATCTGGCGCTGGGATATCCTTTCAGCCTGCTGTATGCCATAGCCTTTACCTGTGTACTGCATGTGGTATGGCGTGCCGCGCCTCGCACGCAAAAAGTGCTGCTTGGGATTATTTCGCTTATTTCCGCTTTCTATTATCCATTTGGCCAGGCTTACGGCGCGCCGAACTTCAATACCCTGCTGGCGCTGCACTCCACCAACGCCGAGGAATCGGCGGAAATCCTGACCATCTTCCCGTGGTACAGCTACTTTATTTCGCTGTTTATTTTCGCGCTCGGGGTCATTGCTATTCGCCGTAAAAAGGAAGAAAAACGCGCCTGGGGCAAAATCGATATTCTGTGTCTGCTGTTTGCCGTCGGCATGATTTTCGTCCGCCCGGTTCAGGAGATTGCCTGGGATGGCGTGTTCCGCATCACTAAAGTGGGCTATCCCGTCGCGCGCTTTGTGCATGATGTGGTGATAAGCAACCAGCAGGTACTGGAAGAACAAGCGCGGCTGGCCGAATTCTCAAACCAAAAAGACACCTGGAATGTGGTGGCGGTCAAACCGAAATATCACACTTACGTGGTGGTGATTGGCGAGAGCGCACGCCGGGACGCGATGGGTGCCTTCGGCGGCCATTGGGATAACACCCCGTTTGAAAGCCAGGTCAATGGCTACCTGTTCACCAACTATGTCGCCGCCAGTGGCTCGACGCAAAAATCGCTCGGTCTGACGCTCAACCACGTGGTGGATGGCAAGCCGCAATATCAAAATAACTTTGTGACGCTGGCTAACCGCGCGGGCTTCCAGACCTGGTGGTTCTCTAATCAGGGGCAGATTGGCGAATACGATACGGCTATCGCCAGTATCGCCAAACGCGCTGACGAAGTGCATTTTCTGAAAAACGGTGATTTTGAAGCGGATAAAAATACCCACGATGAAGAGCTGCTAAAAATGACTGCGCAGGTGCTGGCGACCGAACGCACTCAGCCGCAGCTGATTGTGTTGCATCTGATGGGATCGCATCCGCAGGCCTGCGACAGGACTCAGGGGAAATACACGGATTTTGTGCAGTCGAAAGAGACATCCTGTTACCTCTATACCATGACGCAAACCGATCAGTTGTTGAGCAAGCTCTACGATCAGCTACGCAATGCCGGAGACAGCTTCTCGCTGGTTTATTTCTCCGACCATGGTCTGGCCTTCAAAGAACGGGGCAAAGCGGTACAGTATCTGGCGCACGACGATAAGTTCCAGCAGAACTTCCAGGTGCCGTTTATGGTGCTGTCGAGCGACGATAAAGCGCATCGCATTATTAAGGCGCGGCGCTCAGCCAACGATTTCCTGAGTTTCTTCTCACAGTGGACAGGGATCCAGGCGCAGGAAATTGCTACTCCGTACCGCTTTATTTCCAATCAGAAAGCGGGCCCGGTGTACGTCACTAACTTCCAGTTACAAAAAGTGGAATACGATCATCTCGGGACGGATGTGTTCTCAACAGGAACGCATTAATTCAAGAGATTTGCCGGGTGACGCTGCGCTTACCCGGCCTACAAAATCGTTGCCCACGCCAATTTACAGACAAAAAAAATCCGCCCAAGAGCGGATTTTTTATTATCACCGAAGTGATTAGAAACGGTAACCAACACCCGCGATCCAGGTGCCAACGTCAACGTTACGAATGCGAGACTGCTCGTAGGAGAAGTCCAGCGCTACGTTTTCGATTGGGTTGAACTGCATACCTGCACCGTAAGAGAAACCGTAGTCGCTCATGTCGGATTTGCTGGCTGGGAAATCGTTCGCCTGGAATTTACCGTAGCCAACACCGACGACACCGTAGATGCTTGCCCAGTCATTGATGCGGTAAGCCGGACCAGCAGTGATGCCGTAGTACTGACCTTTGTTATACACGCCATCTTCACTACGGTTTTTCTCAGTGTAAGTGAAGGAACCGATAACACCCAGTGGGCTGTTGTCTTGCTCGTAACGGTATTTCAGGTTGAAACCGCCCGCTTTGTTCGCTTCGCCCTGCATATCGCTCTGAGCGTAACCGCCAGTAACGGTAGAGGTTGCAGCGACTGCAGTACCTGCGGATGCGGCCAGAACCAGGGCCAGTGCTGAAAGACATGCAATTTTTTTCATAACCACCTCAAATGTGCTTCAAGTAAATCCGTAAGTTTTAAATATACCAAAAATTGTTAAGAAACTCTTTGCGATTCACGTTGTCTAAGGGGAACTTCATGTAACCAGATGTTTCCATCATTGACATTCCCTTTTGAAAATCAGCAGGTTCCTCGCAGATTTGGTCATTATTGCGCTCAATGGATGGCGCATTCATCCAGATTAATCTTAAATTGACAGTCTTTTTCGCCATCAACTGAACTTTATTGTACGGCCCTTTTTGTTGCTTTTTTTCAACAATACCTAAACCGCACAAGGGTAATTCATTTACACTGCCTGTTTTACTTCCTTTGACAAAAATTGACAGGAGAAAGGATGCCTGGGTCATCCCGTAAGATGCCGGTCTGGCTGCCGATCGTTGTAATCCTCATTGCCATGTGTTCGATACAGAGCGGCGCTGCGCTGGCGAAATCCCTTTTTCCTCTGGTCGGCGCTCCTGGTGTGACGGCCCTGCGTCTGGCGCTGGGCACGCTGATTTTGGTCTGCGTCTTTAAACCCTGGCGTTTACGGTTTACAGCAGAGCAGCGAGTCCCTCTGCTGCTATACGGCCTGTCGCTTGGCGCAATGAACTACCTCTTTTACCTCTCTATCCAGCGTATCCCGCTCGGTGTTGCTGTCGCCCTGGAGTTCACCGGGCCTTTGGCCGTCGCGCTGTTCGGTTCCCGCCGCCCTGTCGACTTTTTATGGGTGGCGCTGGCGGTGCTCGGCCTCTGGTTCCTGCTGCCGTTGGGGCAAAACATTGCCCACGTCGATTTAACGGGCGCGGCGCTGGCGTTGGGTGCTGGGGCTTGTTGGGCGGTTTATATCCTCACCGGGCAACGCGCAGGTGAAGAACATGGCCCGGCGACGGTGGCGATGGGCTCATTGATTGCGGCGGTGGTTTTCGTGCCGATTGGCGCTTTGCAAGCCGGTGACGTGCTGTGGCAATGGTCGATTTTGCCTCTGGGATTGGGGATTGCCATTCTCTCGACCGCGCTGCCTTATTCTCTGGAAATGATTGCCCTCACCCGCATGCCGTCCCGCACCTTCGGCACGTTAATGAGCCTCGAACCTGCGCTTGCCGCCGTCTCCGGGATGATCTTCCTTGGCGAGACGTTAACGGGCACCCAGACCCTGGCGCTGCTGGCGATCATCGCCGCTTCAATGGGCTCTACGCTGACCCTGCGTCGTGAAAGTAAAATTGAAGAAGTTGATATTAAAGAGTGATCTACTATCTCGGGATTGAGTCATCCCCAGAAACGAATGTATATAAAACAGCAGTGGAATCGTTCCGTTCACTATGAGTCCACTGCTACTCTGTTATCCCCGCTGCGGTGAACGTGCTAAGGGAATTCACCGCCATTCCCTTACATTATTCGGCCCATCCATGGGCCTCACCCCTTCGGGGCCAGCGCAAGCGCTGTTCAAATTTGTTCCCGACAAATTTGTCCCGGCTCCCGGCAAAAGAAAATCGCCGCTTCACGGAACCTCAACCTTCAGCAACTGGCTAATCGGGTCGGGCGAGATGCAACGTCCCTGTAAGTCACGCCCTCAGCCCGCATCCATGCGGGCTGCCCCGGCCAGTCGCTGAAGGTTGAGGCGATTTTCAGCCGGACTCAACATCAAGGTCAAAACCAGGGTCAAAACCTCTGTTCCATTAGCTGAGGTGGGCACTGGTGTTGGTCCCCGCTGAAACCGCCGAGCTGACGACCAGATGACAAGGTCAGGCCGCCATGGATGGCGGACTGAGGCGAAATGAGACAGGGACGTCGAGTCGAGCCGGCCGCAGGCAGCTGGTTGGCAGGGAGGTTTAGTGCAAAGCACCGGTTTCATTCGCGGGGTCGCAGGGATTGACAAGGGAGACGCGAGAGTCTCCCTTGTCCCGTTCACGTGCTGCGAAAGTTAAAGTGACTGCAAGTCATAAAGTGAACGGAACAGTGCTCTGAACAGCATTATATAAAAACCTACTGAGTTCCATCAGCCCCCATAGCGATAAAAGCCCCGCAACTGCCTGCCTATATTTCCCAGAATAATCATTTCCCACCGCAAATATCCCACTGATAAACAGACCTTTCCTGGATAATTACCTCACACACTGACGAAAATATCATAACCAACTGTTTTACATTGATTTGTATGATTTCAATTTAACCCACGCTATTAAACCAATAGGCAGTACCATTCCGGTAGCCTGAAAACCTGGTGCTATACTGAATCCCGGAAATTCATTGGACAGTCACATCAAGAGGATATGAGATTATGAGTACCGCTAAACTGGTCAAAACCAAAACATCTACTCTGCACTATACCCGTAACGATGTATCGGACAGCGAAAAGAAAGCGACCATCGAGTTGCTCAATCGTCAGGTTATCCAGTTCATTGATCTGTCGTTGATCACCAAGCAGGCCCACTGGAATATGCGCGGTGCCAACTTTATTGCCGTTCATGAAATGCTGGATGGCTTCCGCACCGCCCTGACCGATCATCTGGATACCATGGCAGAACGCGCCGTGCAGTTGGGCGGCGTGGCGCTGGGTACCACTCAGGTCATTAACAGCAAAACACCGCTGAAAAGCTACCCGCTCGACATTCATACCGTTCAGCAACACCTGAAAGAGCTGGCCGATCGTTATGCCATCGTGGCAAACGATGTGCGTAAGGCGATTGGCGAAGCCAAAGATGAAGACACCGCAGATATCTTTACTGCCGCCTCGCGCGACCTGGATAAGTTCCTGTGGTTCATCGAATCCAACATCGAATAAGCTTCGTGTTGTCTGATTTTTCAAACCCCTCCTGAGAGGGGTTTTGCACATCATTGGTGCAAGCCACCCCGCTTAACCCTCGTGAAAGTAAATCGGTTGTAACTATCACTTCACAAAACCGTTAACGAAAGATTGTTTTATCAGCATAATTTGCGCTTAATACCCGCTTCTCCTGCACACTGCAAAGCTCGCACTATTTTGGTGCCTCATTGTGGTGCAAAGACAGTGCTCTGCTACACTTTTTGTGCAACCAATGGCGGCCGCCTCGTTGCAAAACAATAAGTTGTAAAACTGGCACGATTCTTTCATAGGCGGATTGTTCACGCAGGGGATTACCCCGTGGTTATAAAAGGAAATGCTATGAAGTCTGTATTTAAAGTTTCACTGGCTGCACTGACCCTGGCTTTTGCGGTGTCTTCTCAGGCTGCGGAAAAACAACTGGTTGTGGCGACTGACACGGCGTTCGTTCCCTTCGAATTCAAACAGGGCGATAAATACGTTGGTTTCGACGTGGACCTGTGGGCCGCAATTGCGAAAGAACTGAAGCTCGATTACACCCTGAAGCCAATGGATTTCAGCGGCATCATCCCTGCTCTGCAAACCAAAAACATCGACCTGGCGCTGGCCGGTATCACCATCACTGACGAACGTAAAAAAGCCATCGACTTCTCTGACGGCTACTACAAAAGTGGTCTGCTGGTGATGGTGAAAGCCAACAACAACGACATCAAAAGCGTAAAAGATCTCGACGGCAAAGTGGTGGCAGTCAAAGGCGGCACCGGTTCTGTTGATTACGCGAAAGCCAACATCAAAACCAAAGATCTGCGTCAGTTCCCGAACATCGATAACGCCTATATGGAACTGGGCACCAACCGTGCTGACGCCGTGCTGCACGACACACCAAACATTCTGTACTTCATCAAAACTGCCGGTCACGGTCAGTTCAAGGCTGTAGGCGAGTCTCTGGAAGCGCAGCAGTACGGTATCGCGTTCCCGAAAGGCAGCGACGAGCTGCGTGAAAAAGTGAACGGCGCGCTGAAAAAACTGCACGAGAACGGCCAGTACAACGAAATTTACAAAAAATGGTTCGGTACTGAACCAAAATAATAACGTCTGATTGACGAGTCATGCCCGATTGCGCCTCGTGACCGGGCCTGTTTTTTTAGAGGGTGTCTTTCACCCGAGTATTAACACGGTAACAGGATATCATCATGCAGTTTGACTGGAGCGCCATCTGGCCTGCCATTCCCATCTTGCTTGAAGGCGCCAAAATGACCCTGTGGATTTCGGTCCTCGGGTTAGTCGGCGGGTTAATTATCGGCTTAGTGGCCGGTTTTGCCCGCACCTATGGCGGCTGGATTGCCAATCACGTCGCCCTTGTGTTCATCGAAGTTATCCGCGGTACGCCTATCGTGGTGCAGGTGATGTTTATCTACTTCGCCCTGCCGATGGCCTTTACCGATCTGCGTATCGATCCGTTCTCCGCCGCGGTGGTCACCATCATGATCAACTCCGGCGCCTACATTGCGGAAATCACCCGTGGTGCGGTGCTGTCGATTCACAAAGGGTTCGGCGAAGCAGGGCTGGCACTCGGGCTTTCCCGTCGGGAAACCATTCGCCACGTGATCCTGCCGCTGGCGTTGCGTCGCATGCTGCCACCGCTGGGTAACCAGTGGATCATCAGCATCAAGGACACTTCGCTGTTTATCGTTATCGGCGTGGCCGAACTGACACGTCAGGGCCAGGAAATCATCGCCGGCAACTTCCGCGCGCTGGAAATCTGGAGCGCCGTGGCCGTGATTTACCTCATCATCACTCTGGTTCTGAGCTTTGTTCTGCGCCGTCTTGAAAGAAGGATGAAAATCCTGTGATTGAATTTAAAAATGTTTCCAAGCACTTTGGTCACACCCAGGTGCTGCACAATATCGATTTGAGCGTTGCTAAAGGTGAAGTGGTGGTCATTATCGGGCCGTCCGGCTCCGGTAAATCGACCCTGCTGCGCTGCATCAACAAGCTGGAAGAGGTAACCAGCGGCGAGCTGATTGTTGATGGCCTGAAGGTGAACGACCCGAAAGTGGACGAGCGCCTGATTCGTCAGGAAGCGGGCATGGTGTTCCAGCAGTTTTATCTGTTCCCACACCTGACGGCGCTGGAAAACGTGATGTTTGGCCCGCAGCGTGTACGCGGTGCGTCCAAAGCTGAAGCGGAAAAGCTGGC
The DNA here is from genome assembly GCF_047713085.1 of Pantoea sp. sgz302252. Lineage (NCBI taxonomy): Bacteria > Pseudomonadati > Pseudomonadota > Gammaproteobacteria > Enterobacterales > Erwiniaceae > Pantoea > Pantoea sp. sgz302252. Next base: position 49,146 of record NZ_JBLFJW010000009.1, on the reverse strand, counting down.
GAAAGATTTGCTGGCGAAAGTGGGCCTCGCTGAGCGTGGACATCACTATCCGTCTGAACTGTCCGGCGGCCAGCAGCAGCGTGTGGCGATTGCCCGCGCGCTGGCGGTAAAACCGAAAATGATGCTGTTTGATGAGCCAACCTCTGCGCTTGACCCAGAACTTCGCCATGAAGTGCTGAAAGTCATGCAGGATCTGGCTGAAGAAGGCATGACCATGGTCATCGTGACCCACGAAATCGGCTTTGCCGAAAAAGTGGCTTCCCGCCTGATCTTCATCGACAAAGGCCGCATTGCCGAAGACGGCAACCCGCAGCAACTTATCGACAATCCGCCAAGCCAGCGCCTGCAGGAATTCCTCCAGCACGTGTCTTGATCTCTCATCCTCTCCTTCACCGGAGAGGGTTTTCTTCAGATAATCCCGCAAAAAATAACCGCGCGTGTCCACCCGCTATACTTAGCATTTTGCTAATGATTTGAAAGGGAGAAGCCTGTGCCGCGTTTTTTGCTGCTGATTGCTGTGCTGTTTTGCGCGCCCTTACAGGCGGTGACAATTCCCGGTGTCACGACATCCGCAACCGCCAACCAGAGCCCCCCCGCCGAACCCGATGCTGCACAAAAGAAAGCCGCTTACGCAGCGCTTGCCGATGTGCTGGAAAACGAGGCTGCGCGCAAAGAATTAATCACCCAGCTCAGAACCGCCGCAGCGACACCGCCACAAGATCCGACGCCAAAACTGAACCCACCGCCGGTTGCTGATGAGAAAACCGTGCTGGAGAGCGTCACCGATGTCAGCCGTCACTATGGCACGGCGCTGTCGGAACGTTTCGCTCAGCTTTGGCGCAACATCTCCACCGCACCGCATAAATCGTTTAACTCGCAAACGTTCAGTAACGCCGCAACGCATTTCCTGCTGCTGGCTGTGTTGGTGTTCGCGTTCTACTCGCTGCTTCGCCTTTGCGCCCTGCCGCTGTACCGTAAAATGGGCAAATGGGGACGCAAAAAGAACCGCGACCGCAGCAACTGGGTACACCTTCCGGCGATGATAACCCTGGCGATTGTGATTGATTTGCTGCTGCTCGGGCTGACGCTGTTCGTCGGGCAAGTGCTGAGCGATAACCTCAACGCAGGCAATCCGACCATCGCCTTCCAGCAAAGCCTGTTCCTCAACGCCTTCGCCCTGATTGAGTTTTTCAAAGCTATCCTGCGCCTGATCTTTTGCCCACGCGTACCCGAACTTCGCCCATTCAACGTACAAGACGACACGGCTCGCTACTGGAGCCTGCGGCTGAGCTTACTGAGCGGATTGATTGGTTACGGGCTGATTGTGGCGGTGCCGATTATTTCTAATCAGGTCAACGTGCAGACCGGCGCGCTCGCCAACATCATCATCATGCTGTGTATCACCGCCTGGGCGCTGTACCTGATTTATCGCAACAAGCAGGCCATTACCGAGAGCCTGATCCAACTGGCAGACCGTTCGCTGGCGTTCTTCAGTTTGTTTATCCGCGCCTTTGCGCTTGTGTGGCATTGGCTCGCCAGCGCCTATTTTATCGTGCTGTTTTTCTTCTCGTTGTTTGACCCAGGCAACAGCCTGAAATTTATGATGGGTGCATCGGTGAGAAGCCTGGCGATTATCGGCATTGCAGCGTTTGTGTCGGGCATCTTGTCGCGCTGGATTGCCAAAACCATCACCCTGTCGCCCGAAACACAGCGCAACTATCCGGAGCTGCAAAAGCGCCTCAATGGCTGGGTGTCAGCCTCGTTAAAAGCGGCCCGCATTTTGACCGTGTGCGTCGCGGTGATGCTGCTCCTAAGCGCCTGGGGACTGTTTGATTTCCGGGACTGGCTGCACAACGACACAGGGCAGAAGACCGTCGACGTGTTGATTCGCATAGCCCTGATCCTCTTCTTCTCCGCCATTGGCTGGACAGTTCTGGCGAGTTTAATCGAAAACCGTCTGGCCTCGGATATTCACGGTCGCCCACTGCCAAGCGCACGCGCCCGGACGCTGCTGACGCTGTTTCGCAACGCATTGGCGGTGGTGATCAGCACCATCACGGTGATGATTTTACTTTCTGAAATTGGCGTGAATATCGCCCCACTGCTGGCCGGTGCGGGTGCGTTAGGGCTGGCGATTTCCTTCGGTGCGCAAACGCTGGTGAAAGACATCATCACCGGGATCTTCATCCAGTTTGAGAATGGCATGAACACCGGTGACCTGGTGACCATCGGGCCGCTGACCGGCACCGTCGAGCGCATGTCGATTCGCTCGGTTGGCGTGCGTCAGGATACCGGGGCCTACCACATCATTCCGTGGTCTTCGATAACAACCTTTGCCAACTTCGTGCGCGGTATTGGTTCCGTGGTGGCGAATTACGACGTGGATCGGGGGGAAGAGTTAGACAAAGCCAACGATGCGCTGAAAGCCGCCGTGGCAGAGCTGATGGAGCAGGAAGAGATTCGTGGGCTGGTGATTGGCGAGCCGTCATTTGCCGGGCTGGTCGGGCTGACCAATACCGCCTTTACCTTACGCGTGTCCTTCACCACCCTGCCGCTGAAGCAGTGGACGGTGCGTTTTGCGCTGGATACGCAGGTGAAAAAACATTTCGATGCGGCGGGCGTTCGCGCGCCGGTGCAGACTTATCAGATGCTGCCAGCGCCCGTTGCGGCACAGCCAGTTTTGCCACCTGCACCGAGTGAACCCACGCTGTAACGGAATTGCCGGGCGGCACTGCGTTTGCCCGGCCTACGGTTTTGCACGCCAGATTTGCATGCCAGATTTGTAGGCCGGGTAAGCGTTAGCGCCACCCGGCAATCCGAAGCACCACCCGGCAATCCGTTAGCGCCATCCGGCAGATCGGTATTTATCGTGCGCGAGCAGCAAAACGACGACGCTTATCGTCATCCAGGAAAGTCCAGGCAATGAAGCGGCTTTGCTTCTGCCCTTGCGCCATCTCTTTTTTCACCACTTTCACCGCGCCCGCTTCGGTCAGAGCCGGATAGAGGAATGGCAGGTTGTCGCCACGCGAAACCAGCGAGGTAAACCACATCACCTGACGCCCATACTGGCGGCTTTCCTCAATCATCTTACGGATAAATGCCACCTCGCCGCCTTCGCACCACAGCTCCTGCTGCTGGCCGCCGAAGTTCAGGGCTTCGTCTTTCCCTTGGCCTAAATTACGACGTTTACGCTCGCTGCCTTCACGCGCGCTGGCGGCGGAATCATGGAACGGCGGGTTACACACCATCGCGTCGAAGACTTCATTTTTATGGATCATGCCGGTCAGAATGGCCTGCGCATCTTTCTGGCGACGCAAACGAATTTGGCGGCTCATCCCAGGATTGGCATCGATAATCGCCTGTGCGCTGGCAAGGGCTTCGGCATTCACTTCAGTACCGGTAAAGCGCCAGCCGTATTCGTGGCTGCCGATCAGCGGGTAAATCAGATTTGCGCCCGTGCCGATATCCAGTACGCTGGCATTCGTTGGCACACTCCCGGTCGCTTCAGCCAGCAAATCAGCTAAATGATGCAAATAGTCGGCACGACCCGGCACTGGCGGGCACAGGAAGCCTTCCGGAATATCCCACGCTTTAACCTGATAAAAATGGGCCAGCAGCGCCTTATTGAGGGTTTTTACCGCATCCGGATCGGCAAAATTAATGCTCTGCTCACCCGCAGGCGTCGTGACGATAAACGCCGACAGCGCAGGCGTTTCCTTGCACAGTGTGGGTAAATCGTAGCGATCGTGGTGGCGGTTACGCGGGTGCAATCCCGGCTTTTGGGCTTTCATGGCTTCCTCCTGTGGACGGCTGCGTAAGATACCCGTTGACGCGGGTGGCGTAAATAAGTGAGTCTGGATAATCCGTTAACTTCCCTGGTGCGCTATGTATTTTTATCAACCGTCGAACGGACATGGACTGCCTCACGACCCGCTCAATGCCATTGTTGGCCCACGCCCGATTGGCTGGATTTCCTCACAAGATGCTGAGGGCCGCCGCAACCTTGCGCCGTACAGCTTCTTTAACTGCTTTAACTATCGCCCACCGATCATCGGTTTTTCCAGCAACGGCTGGAAAGACAGCGTGCGCAACGTTATTGAGACCAAAGAATTCGTGTGGAATCTCACCACCGTTGATCTGGCAAAAGCCATGAATGAAACCTCAGCCAGCTTGCCGCACGGTGAAGACGAATTCACTCGCGCCGGGCTGACACCCGCAGAAAGCCGGATCATTCGTGCGCCGCGAGTCGCAGAAAGCCCGGTCAACTTCGAGTGCCGACTTTCACAATGCATCCAGTTGACGGGCGCAGACGGCACCGCCGTAGACACCTGGCTGGTATTGGGCGAAGTGGTGGCCGTGCATATCGATGAATCCCTGCTGGAAAACGGCATTTATCAGACGGCAAAAGCTCGGCCTGTGCTGCGAGCAGGCGGACCGACCGCGTATTACAGCATTGATGAAAGCCAGCGTTTCGACCTGATACGCCCGGATGCCCGATAATTCCTCAGTTTATCAGCCACTTGTATGTGGCTGATTTGTCAGCTTATTGTCAAGTAATGTCGTTCAAAAAATGAGCAGATGATCCTCAATTTTTTGCGGCATGTCACACTTCGCCAGCACCTACACTTTACCTATCCCCCGTGGTAACAGAGAGGCTGTGCACATGAAGAGAATGATGATTCTGATCGCTGCTGGTGCGTTGTCGATGCTCTCGTTTTCGGCGACCGCCGATACTCAACAACTGAAGCAAGGTGATACCGGACAATTGCGTCCGGCAGGTACGGTTTCCGTTTCAGGTGCCGATGATTTCCAGGATTTGCAAAGTAAGCTTGCCGAAAAAGCTCAGCAAGAAGGCGCCAAAGGGTTTGTGGTCAATTCCGCCAGCGGTGACAACAAAATGTTCGGCACCGCCACCATCTACAAATAATCTGTCTAAGTTTTTCACCCCAAAATGCGCCTCTTTTCACGGGCGCATTTCTTTTTACTGCTGTTAACCTGCCCTGACAAAACCCTGGAATAAACACTTTAAAAACTGACAATACTCAGTGTATAGTTTCAGCCAATCCTGATTTCAGCAGCTTTATTGACAAAACTACAGCTAAAAACACAGCGTAAGCGGTTGTCTTTACACGCACAGTTTTTGGCGAAAGAAGTCGCAAAATGTGCCCTAAAAATTTCTCTCCGGCCGTTTCTCGTCAGAACGGAAAATAATTTATTAATAATCAGTAAATTATTCATCGTTCAATTTTTTCGATTGAGTCTGTCAAGGTTGTTCGATTTTATCTTTCGCCAAAAAGCGTGATACTCATCACATCGACGGAACAACGTCACTTTTAAAGAATAACCTGCGAGAGATTAACCATGAAAACCATCAAAACTGCTGCTATTGCTATCGCTCTTTCTGCTCTTTCTTTTGGCGCTTTCGCGGCCCAGCCGGTTTCCCCGTCTGAAGCGCAGAGCCTGAACAAAATCGGTACCGTGTCCGTAGACGGTGCAAGCACCCTGGACGGTCTGGAAGCCAAACTGGCTGAGAAGGCTGCGGCAGCAGGTGCTACCGGTTACAGCATTACTTCTGCTAACACCAACAACAAAATTAGCGGTACCGCTGTTATCTACAAATAACAGCCTGAATTGAATTACCCCTCATTGACTATTGCCGCAGTACCTGTTTAACCCTTATTTTGCCCGTCCTGCCACTGGACGGGCTTTTTTTTGCTTTATTGCCCGGCGGCGCTGCGCTTGCCAGGCCTACAAATTCGACCCGCCGATCACCAGCAGGCATTCACCCGTTTCATTCCTTCTTCAAGGTTGGGCACTTCTCCGGTTGCCAGCAGGCAGGCGGCTATCTGAATTTTCAGCACTTCAGGCACCGGCTCCACACCCGCCACACAACGCTCAAGCCATCTCGCCGTCACTTCCGGATCTTTTGATTCTGGCAACTGCACTTCACGCAGGGCATCTTCACGTTCCACCACGACACGCGTTCCGGTGCGGTCGATCAGGCTGATTTGCGGACAGCGTTGCGGATTGGCATAGACTTCGCCTTCGGTACCGTGCATTAACAAAGCACGGCCGCCGATATCAGCAAAAAACTTGCCCACGCGCGGCACATATTCCGGGTGAGAAACACTGGATAAGCGCAGCGCTGCCTCTTCGGCAAATGGCGTAGCCAGTTTAGCCAGCGTGTGCGCACTGTTACGCACCCCCATCCGCCAGCGCATCCCAAGCTGATTTTCCAGCGGCGGGCAAAATGCACCGATCGGCATATACACCGGCTGATGGCTGTCGAGTTTGGCCTGCGCCTGGCCGGCGTGTAGCGTCGGCTCAATGCCCAGTAGGGTGAAAATCGTTTCGGTCAAGATACGAGTTGGATCGTGGCTAACGCCGTGCACCAGCACCGGAAAACCCAATTTGTGCAGCAGCATCGCCAACAGCGGCGTCAGGTTGGCCTGCTTACGCGCACCGTTGTAGCTGGGGATCACTATCGGCATCGGCTTGCCGACGGGCGGTGTCAGCGTAATCGTGTGGTGTTGCATCGCCTGATAGAAGCCGAGCATCTCCGCTTCGCCCTCTCCTTTAATACGCAGGGCAATCAGAATACCGCCCAGCTCCAGTTCCGGCACTTCGCCTTTCAGCATCTGAGCATAAAGGCCGCGCGCCGTCTCGGTGTCCAGGTCGCGGGCATGATTTTTACCGCGCCCCACTTCTTTAATAATTTTACGATAATCCACGGTGTCACTCCTTGTAGCATGATGTTAACAATATAGCCCTGATGACCTCCCCGCTGATAGTTTTTTATGTCCGCCACCTGTCAATACAACGCGCTGTTTTTCAACAGCAAAATATTATTCAAGTTTTATCTGAGATATTTATCAGTCCGGTATAAGCATCGCTAGCCCGCATTTTTTGATTAAATAATCCACAGTGAGTTGTTGAGTGATGGATTCACTATAAACAGGACATCCTCTTTCGGAAGGAGATATTTACAGGTCATATTATGAAAAAGATTGCATTAGGTTTACTGATCGCCTCAGCGATCGGCTGTTCGGCTTCCGCTTTCGCGGAAACCAATGGCGAAGGTCAAATTAACTTCACGGGCGAAATTATTGATTCGGCCTGTCAGGTGGTGAATGGGTTAAGCAATCCATTAAATGTCGCGTTAGGGAAAGTCTCCAAAACGATGTTTAAGGGGACGGGCTCGACCACCACCTTAACGCTGTTTAATATTCAGCTTACAGATTGTCCAGATACCGTCACAACGGCTGCGATTAATTTCGGTGGAATTCCGGATGCGGACAATAACACGACCCTGGCATTAACGCCTGGATCGGGCGCTGCAACAGGCGTGGCGATTCAGTTGGTTGACGCCTCCGAGCAGCCTATCGATTTATACTCGCCTTCTCAGCCGTATGCTTTGACGTCTGGCAGTACGATGAACAATCTGCAATTTGGTGCCCGCTATATCCAGACCAAAGCCTCGGTAACGGCAGGTCCGGCTAATTCCGCGTCCACCTTTACGGTTATTTATAACTGATCCCCCACCAGGAGGCACTCTTTTTCGCAAGAAGAACTCTGTCTCCTTCTTTATTGAGAAACATTCATGCGTTACAGTTATTTATTAAGCAGCCTGTTATTAGTCGCAGCCACCACCCATGCTGGCGTGATTATTAATGGCACCCGAATGGTCTATCAGGGAAACAAACAGGAGTCATCCATTGGGGTGTCCAATCCGGATAATATTAATTATCTGGTGCAATCCTGGGTTGATGCAGGCACAGGGAAAAAGGCCAGTGTTCCTTTTCTTATTACGCCACCGCTGTTCAGACTGGATGCGAAAGAAGATAACGTGTTACGCGTGGTACGGACTGGCGGGACATTGCCAGAAGACAGAGAATCCCTTTATTGGCTTAATATAAAAGCAATCCCTTCATCGCACCACAGCGATGATACGAATACTCTACAAATCGCTATTAATACGCGTATTAAATTGCTGTACCGCCCAGAGAGTGTAAAAGGCAAGCCTGAAGACGTCGCTGAAAAACTTCAATGGCATCGCGAAGGGAATGATCTGGTGGTCAATAACCCGACACCTTTTTATATGAACTTCCAGGCCGTGACCCTGAACGGGCATAAAGTGACCAGCGCCACCTGGGCTGTGCCTGATACCGAGACACACTTTGCGCTCCCGGCAAATACCAGCGGCACCAGCGTTTCCTGGTCCGTGATCACCGATTACGGCAGCATCAGTAAAACCTGGTCTGCGACCTTACATTAAGACCTGGTTGCCTACTCTCCCATGTATACTCATCAAAAGTCTCTGGTTCGCCAATGCCTTGCTCTGCTGGTCATCGTTTGTGGCCTGGCAGGGGCATTTTTTGCGCCGCAAACCTGGGCCGACGATTATTTTAACCCGGCACTGCTGGACATTGATAATCCAGCGCAGGGGAAAACCGATCTTGAGTTATATGAAAATGGCCCTGGACAAGCACCGGGGAAATATCCGGTGGCTATCTTTATCAATAATAATAAAGTCGATAGCCACGACGTCGTTTTCACGCTTCAGGAAGATGCACAAGGCACTCGTTCACTGCAGCCTTGTTTCAGCGTCAGCGAGTTAGCGAAGCTAGGCATAAAAACAGAAAACTATCCCAACCTCTCCGCTGGTGGAAAATGCGCCGACTTAAGCGCCATTCCTTCAGCTTCAGCCAGCTTTCATGTCAGAAACCAGCAACTGCTGTTGAGTATTCCCCAGGTCGCGTTGGGCCAGGTTCCACGCGGCTATATCGACCCCAAAGAATACGATGAAGGGATAACCGCCGGTCTGCTGAATTACAGTGCCAACGTCAGCCAGAGCTTTGCACGTCAGAAAGGCGAAGAAGACAGCAGCAGCCAGTACATCAACCTGCGCCCTGGTTTTAACATCGGTGCCTGGCGTGTACGTAACTATTCGACCTGGAACCGCAACACAACGGGCCAAACCGAAAACAGCGAATTCACGTCCGTGTATACCTATGCCCAGCGCGACATTATCGCGCTGAAAAGTGACCTTACCTTAGGGCAAAGCACAACGCCTGCGGATGTTTTTGACAGCGTTCCCTACACCGGCGCGCAGCTTAATTCTGACAGCGACATGCTGCCAGAGAGCGAGCGCGGTTATGCCCCCGTGGTGCGCGGCACCGCACACAGTAATGCGTTGGTGATGGTTCGCCAGAACGGGTACATCATCTATCAAAACACCGTCGCGCCAGGGGCATTTGAGATTAACGATCTTTACCCTACCGGCAGCAGCGGTGATCTCCAGGTGACCATCAAAGAAACGGACGGCAGCGAAAGCCACTTTGTAGTGCCCTATGCTTCTGTGCCCGTTTTGCAACGAGAAAAACACCTGAAATATAGCGTGACCGCTGGCCAGTATCGCTCTTACGACAACAGCGTGGAAAAAACACCTTTCGCCCAGGCCAGCGCCATTTATGGTTTGCCGTATGGCGTGACTGCTTATGGCGGTGTTCAGGGCAGCAGTCGCTATCAGTCTCTGGCGATTGGGGTAGGTAAAAACTTCGGTGATTTAGGGGCTTTTTCTATCGACGTAACCCACGCCAAAGCGCTGCTGAAAAATAGCGAAGCCAGCCGTGGTCGCTCCTGGCGCGTTCGTTACAGCAAAGATGTCGCCACCACCGGCACCAACTTTTCACTGGCGGGTTACCGCTACAACAGCCAGGGCTTCTACACCCTTCAGGACACCATGGAGTCCTGGACTGATTCCAGCGACTGGTCAGCCCCACAACAAAAACAGGCACGCGCGGAAGCCACCGTCGATCAGACCCTTCCCGAAGGCTGGGGCTCAGTCACCCTGAGCATGGTGAAAGAAACCTACTGGGACAACAGTCAGGACATGACCTCGCTCAGCGTTAACTACAACAACAGCTGGCACGACGTCAGTTACACCCTGAGCTACAGCCGAAACAAAAATACCTACAGCACTGACGATAACGACAGAGACGTCAGCAATGACAACCAGTTCAGCCTGAGCGTGTCCGTGCCGCTCGACCACTGGATGCATAACACCTGGGCGACCATGAACATGAATAACAGCAAAGACGGGAGCACCTACAACCTGGGGCTCAACGGCACGGCGCTGGACAATGACAACCTGAGCTGGAACGTGCAGCAGGGTGTCGGCAGTGCCAACTCAGCCAACTCTACCAGCCTGAATGCGGACTACAAAGGGACTTACGGCGAAGTCACAGGCAACGCCAGCCAGGACAAATATCAGCGTACCGTGAGTGCCGGTATTCAGGGTGGCATCGTGGCTCATGCCGACGGTATCACGCTGGGTCAGCCACTGGGAGAAACCATTGCGCTTATCAAAGCACCCGGCACGCACGGCACGTTTGTCGCTAACCAGACTGGCGTCGAAACGGACTATCGCGGTTATACCGTGGTGCCTTTTGTCACCGCCTATCGCCACAACCTGCTCACGCTGGACACTGAAACGCTGCCGGATGACGCCGATGTCACCCACGCCGCACTGACGGTCACGCCAACACGTGGCGCAGTGGTGCGAGCCTCGTTCACTACTCGCGTGGGGAACAGAGTCTTAATGACGCTGGGTCATAACGGTAAACCGTTGCCATTTGGCGCAACGGTCACCACCGAAGATAAAAGCAATGAATTTATTGTCGGCAATGACGGCCAGGTTTATCTCACCGGCCTTGCCCAACACGGAAAACTGTTCGTTTCCTGGGGGAATGACGCCAGTGAGCGCTGCATCGTCGACTATGCCCTGAAGGATAAAAAAGACCAAGCCAACATTATTCACGCTGCCGGGCAGTGTCACTGATTCACGAGGGAAACCCTAAGATGTCGATAGCAAAACAGTCCTTTTTACTTTTGATTCTCGCGGCAGCGGCATTTTTTATGCCGCACGCGAAAGCCAGCTGCACCTCGCCGAATATTCCAAAAGAGTTCACGCTCGCCTCGATTTCGGTCTCCACCACGCTGGCTGTGGGCTCCACCATTCCGGGAACGGAACAGAGCGTGCATGTCGCAGGTAACTGCACCAGTTCCGCTGAAGCGGGCTTACCGATTATTGCCTGTTACTTCGGGTCAGGCACTGAGGTGCCGGGAATGAGCGGCGTCTATTCTTCCGGGCTGCAAGGGATTGGCATCGCGTTGATAAACGACAGAGGGCAGCGGATCACAGGCGCCAGCGGCGTTTATTGCAACTCCTCCTCAACGCCACTGGGTTATATCGCGTCCGACGGAAGCCTTTCCTTCGATTTTAACGTGACGCTCGAACTGGTGAAAATCAGTGACACAGTGACACCCGGAACGTTGGTAGGGAGCCAGACGGTCTTTGGGGTCGGCGTTTATCAACATGATGCGATCGGTAACCCGAATCACCTCTCTTATGCAGGGAATGTCACGGTCAAAGAGGTGACCTGTAACGTCTCGCCGAAATCGCTTACCGTCATGTTGGGCAACCTGCCGATCAGCGCTTTTACCGGACAAGGCACTGTGGTCGCCCAGACAAACTTTACTATCACGGTGAGCTGCAACAACACGGTGCAACCGCAGATGATGATAACCAGCGCGAATGGCTACGAGCAAAACTATGCGGACGTCATTAAATTAACGCCGGAAGACGGCGTCGCCACCGGCGTGGGCGTCAAAATAAACTCCAATGGCCAGCCACCGAATTTTGGCTCCTATACCGACACGCCGACACCGGCCTACGCGAACGTTCCGCTGTCGATTCCATTTATTCTCGCCTATGAGCAAATAAGTTCGCAGGTGACACCGGGCACAGCCAATTCCGTGGCCACGATTACGTTGGGGTATAAATGAAAAAGTTACTCACTGTGCTGCTACTCGGACTGGCCTGCCAGGCGCTGGCAGACGAAATCCCGATTCATATTCACGGAAATATTGTGGCTAATACCTGCCAGGTCGACAGTGCCAGTCAAAATCTGACGGTCAACCTGGGTCAGGCCGTTGCAAAGGATTTCAAACAGGTGGGTGATGACGGGGAATGGAAAAACTTTGATTTAACGCTCTCAAAATGCCCGACAAGCATCGTGCTCGCCACCGCCACCTTTCACGGACAGGCAGACAGTGTTCACCCGACAAAATTTGCCAACACCGGTAGCGCGAAAGGTCTGGCGCTGGAGCTGTCCGATCCTCAGGATCAGATTTTGATCGCACCGGATGCCAGCTTTAGCGTGCTGGTTAACCAAAGTAATCACACCGCCGATTTTCCGCTTGCCGCACGCTATTACACCACTTCAACGCCCGTCAGCGCCGGGACGTTCAGCAGCGTGGTGCAGGTGACCTTTATTTACCAGTAGGACCGCGCCTCTTAGCACGGATGCTTTTTTTCGGCCCGGCAGCCACTTTTGCCGGGCTTTTTTTGACTTCCGGCACTTCGGGGCGCTCAATCGGGAACACAGGCAAGGCGTTGAGCAAACGCGGGCCATAATTTTTGGTCAGCAGGCGCTTGTCATAAATCACTATCTCGCCCCAGCAGCCGTGGCTACGAATCAGTCGCCCCACCTGCTGAATCAGATTGAACGACGCCGCTGGCAGGCTTTGCACCTCAAACGGGTAACGATTGAGGCTTTTCAGCCATTCGCCTTCGGTGATCACCACCGGGCTGTCGATTGGCGGGAAAGCAATTTTGTGGATGTGCACCTGACTGAGCAATTCGCCTTTCAGGTCGAGGCCTTCCGCGAAGGATTGCAACCCAACCAGCACGCTTCGCTCACCGCCTTCAACCCGTTTGCGGTGCAGTTCCACTAACCGATAACGTGGCTGATCACCTTGCACCAGCAGGAGTAAGCGCAAATCCGGCACGCACTCTAAGAAGCGCTGCATGGCACGTCCGCTGGCGAACAGCACCAGCATGCCGAGATGCTTTTTACTTTCCACCTGTTCACGGAAGAAGGCGGCCATCTCCGCGATGTGCTGCTCTTCGTGTTCCATCAACGGTTCAAAGTGCATCTGTGGAATGATGATTTTGCCCTGTTCGACGTGGTTAAACGGTGAGTCCAGCGCCACGAAGCGATCTCCGGCTTTCTCCTTCAGGCCGCTCATTTCCTGCAAACGAGAAAAACTGTTCAGCGAACGCAGCGTCGCGGACGTCACCACAATGTGAGGCACGCTGCGCCACAGCAGTTTTTCCAGCTGATCGCTGACGCGAATGCCCACGCAGTGGAACCAGACGTGCGGCTGCCCGTCTCGCGTGTCCCGCGTGGCCCACTTGCTGACGGGCGCGCCTGAAGCCTGGGCGAGTGATGCCAAACGCCAGAGTTTGCTCTGCGACTCAAACATCCCGAGTGCGCGGTTCATCTGTAGCAACACGCGGTGCAAACGCACGATATCGTGAGAACCGGTGCGTTCACTTAAATCGTTGAGGAACAATTCCGCCAGACCGCGCAGCATTTCAGTCAGTTTCGCCAGCCGCTGACAATGGGCCATCACCTCTTCCGGTAGCTCGCCCATGGCAAAACGGTGTTCCGCTTCCGGCCCGGCAGGCATGTACAAATTCAGGATATTGTTGAGCGAAACGATGTGTTCCTGGAGTTCGTCACAGTGCTCTTTCAGGCGCTCTGGTATCGCCAACGGTGGCGTGGTTTTCGGGCGGAATTGCTCCATGCAGGTCGCCACCAGGTTACTGAACAAATCGAGCTGCAACCGGAACCACGGCGCGGTAATTTCCGCGCTCATCTCCAGCGCATCGCGGGCAACATCCGGCAGATGGTGGCCCTCATCGAGCACCAACAGCAGGTTTTTCGGCTCCGGCAATACCGCTTCACTTTCCATCGCCGCCATCACCAGCGCATGGTTAGCGACCACCACTTCTGCTTCCTGAATTTCGCGACGAGCCACAAAGAAAGGACACTCGCGATAGTAGAAACAGTTACGGTTCAGGCAACTGGCTTTGTCCGTGCTTAAACGGCTCCACAGCGCATCGTCAATGGCCTGATCGGTGTGATCGCGCAGGCCATCCCATTTATAGCTGTCGAGATCGGCTTTCAGCTTTGCGCAGCGTTTTTGTTCTTCTTTGCTATTGGGCGTGAGGTCATCATCCAGAAACGCCAGCAAATCCTGCTGTGTCGGCTCAGAGCTAGAAAGCCCGGCGAGATTACGCGGGCAGACATAACGCCCACGACCAAAGGCCGCGGTAAAACGCAGATCGGGAATGATTTTTTTCAGTAGCGGCAGGTCTTTGCTGTAGATCTGATCCTGAAGGGCCACGTTGGCGGTACTGATGACCAACGTTTTTTCTTCTTCACGAGCAATGGCGATACCGGGAATCAGGTAAGACAGCGTTTTACCGACGCCAGTTGGCGCTTCGATAGCCAGATGCCTGCCCTCTTCACCGGTGAGCGTTTTCGCCACATCAGCAATCATTTGCCGTTGCGGTGCCCGGGGAATGAAATCGGGGATCTGTTCCTGAAGCGCCTTATACCAGGACGCGATTTGCGCCTTCAGCGCGGCGGTAAGTGCCATTGAAGAAGTCCGAATACTGTATAAACAGCCACTATTCTGACACTTTCCGGCGGTGGGGGCAAAACATTCACGAGAAGCCGGGTGGCGGCTTCGCCTGACACCGGCCTACGAGAGATACCGAGCTTGTGCGCCAGAAAAATGGGGCAAAAAAAATGGCCGCCGGAGCGACCATTGTTCAGTTTCGCACTTACTGCGCAGCAGCAGGCTTACGCGGACGGCGACGACGCGGTGCGGCACCTTCTCTGCGTGGCTGATCGCCCTCAGCGCGACGAGCCTGACCGCCTGCGGCTGGTTTGTCACTGCGACGCGCCTGGCCGTTACCGGCTGGTTTATCACTGCGGCGTGCCTGACCACCGTCGTTACGACGAGGCTGGCCTTGACCACGACCCCCGCCGCCACGGCTTTGACGACCGTTTTGAATCGGCTCTGCCTGGATAGATGGATCGACGTCATAGCCCGGCACCGCAATACGCGGGATCTCTTTTTTCAGCAAACGCTCGATGTCGCGCAGCAGTTTGTGTTCATCCACACAAACCAGTGACAGCGCTTCACCCGTCGCGGCTGCACGCCCGGTACGACCGATACGGTGCACGTAATCTTCCGGGACGTTTGGCAGCTCGTAGTTCACCACGTGCGGCAGCTCTTCGATATCCAGGCCACGCGCCGCGATATCCGTTGCCACCAGCACGCGCAGATCGCCGGATTTAAACTCTGCCAGGGCACGAGTACGTGCGCCCTGGCTCTTGTTCCCGTGAATTGCGGCGCTGCGAATGCCGTCTTTGTTCAACTGCTCTGCCAGATGGTTGGCGCCATGCTTGGTACGGGTGAACACCAGCACCTGTTTCCAGTCGCCTTCGCCAATCATCTGCGACAGCAGTTCCCGCTTGCGTTTCTTATCCACGAAATGCACGTGCTGAGTGACTTGCTCAGAAGCGGTGTTGCGACGCGCCACTTCCACTTCCAGCGGGTTATGCAGCAATTTAGAGGCCAGCGCTTTGATCTCATCGGAGAAGGTCGCGGAGAACAGCAGGTTCTGACGCTTAGCAGGCAATTTCGCCAGCACGCGGCGGATATCATGGATGAAGCCCATATCCAGCATGCGGTCGGCTTCGTCCAGTACCAGAATTTCGACTTTATCGAGGCTCACCGCATTCTGGTGTTCGAGGTCTAACAGACGACCCGGCGTTGCCACCAGCACGTCAACACCCCCGCGCAGTTTCAGCATCTGCGGGTTAATGCTCACGCCGCCAAACACAACCATCGAACGAATATTGAGGTATTTACTGTACTCGCGAACGTTCTCGCCCACCTGAGCGGCCAGTTCACGAGTGGGGGTGAGGATCAGCGCACGAACCGGGCGACGGCCTTTCGCGTGCGGCTCTTTCTGCACCAGCTGTTGCAGCAGCGGCAGGGTAAATCCGGCGGTTTTGCCGGTACCGGTCTGGGCGCTCGCCATCAGGTCGCGGCCCTGCAGTACGCAAGGAATAGCCTGCTGCTGAATAGGGGTAGGCTGGCTGTAGCCCTGCTCCGCAATCGCGCGCAGGATCTCAGCGTTCAGGCCAAGGGTTTCAAAAGACATAACAACTCCGAACCGCCCCGACCATGACAGGTATCGTTTTCAGGGTGATAGTGATAGTGCGGTAAGACAAAAACGATAATGTCAGCAAGGGGCGGAGTGTAGCAGTTTTTGTGACACACCGCATAAAATATCCCTCTTCTCTTCATCTACGAAATAAATTGCCACTGAATGTGGACAAGGTGAAAAAACAGTCATAATCTTAATCAATCGATTGATTAACTTTGCGAGGCGCGATGAATACCACGCCCATTACCAGCAAAGGCGAACAAGCCAAAAACCAGCTTATCCGGGCGGCTATCGCCCAGTTTGGTGAATATGGCCTGCATGCCACCACCCGCGATATTGCCGCCCTTGCCGGGCAAAACATCGCCGCCATTCCCTACTATTTTGGCTCGAAGGAAGATCTCTATCTCGCCTGCGCCCAGTGGATTGCCGATTTCATTGGCAGCAACTTCCGCCCGCTTGCCGAAACAGGCGAGCAGTTGTTGAGCCAGCCCAATCCAGACAAAGACGCGATTCGCGACCTCATCCTCAGCGCCAGTAAAAACATGATCCTGCTGCTGACTCAGGATGAAACCGTCAATCTCAGTAAGTTTATCTCCCGTGAGCAGCTTTCGCCCTCACCCGCTTATCAATTAATTCACGACCAGGTGATTGCCCCGCTGCACGGGCATTTGACGCGCCTGATTGCCGCCTGGACAGGGCTTGATCCCAACGACACCCAAACCATTTTGCACACCCACGCGCTGCTCGGCCAAATCCTCGCCTTCCGTTTAGGCCAGGAAACCATTTTGCTGCGCACTGGCTGGGCGAAGTTTGATGAGGAAAAAGCCGGGATCATTTTCCAGGTGATCGCCACCCATATCGATCTCTTGCTGCAAGGACTCTCGCAAAGGAGCTGAAGTCATGAAAAAACCCATTATCCTCGGTCTGACGGTGGCACTCATCGTCGCGGCCATTGCCGCAGGGGCTTTCTGGTATCAGAGCAAAAAAGACAACGGCCTGACCCTCTATGGCAACGTGGATATTCGCACCGTCAATATGAGTTTCCGTGTCGGGGGACGCTTGCAGGCTTTGCAGGTGGATGAAGGGGATGCGATTAAAGCCGGGCAAACAGTGGGCGAGCTGGATCATGCCCCTTATGAAAATGCGCTGATGCAGGCCAAAGCCAACGTGGCCGCAGCCCAGGCGAAATATGACTTGCTGGTGGCAGGTTATCGCGACGAAGAAATCGCGCAGGCCGCCGCCGCGGTGCGTCAGGCAAAAGCCGCCGCTGATTATGCGCAAAACTTCTATCAACGTCAGCAGGGGTTGTGGAAAAGCCGGACTATTTCCGCCAACGACCTGGAAAATGCCCGTTCATCACGTGACCAGGCGCAAGCGACGCTGAAATCAGCCCAGGACAAACTGAACCAGTATCACGCCGGTAACCGTCCGCAGGAAATTGCTCAGGCCAAAGCCAGCCTCGAACAGGCTCAGGCGCAGCTGGCACAATCGCAGCTCGATTTGCAGGACACCACCCTGCTCGCCCCGTCTGACGGCACTATCCTGACTCGCGCCGTAGAGCCCGGCAGCATGCTCAACGCCGGAAGTACCGTGTTGACGCTTTCCCTGACGCGCCCGGTTTGGGTGCGAGCTTATGTCGATGAAAGCAGCCTGAATCAGGCCCAGCCAGGGCGCGAACTGCTGCTCTATACAGATGGTCGCCCAAATAAGCCTTATCACGGCAAAATTGGCTTTGTTTCCCCGACGGCAGAATTCACCCCCAAAACGGTTGAAACCCCAGACCTGCGCACAGATCTCGTCTATCGCTTACGCATTATCGTGACCGATGCCGATGATGCCCTGCGTCAGGGCATGCCGGTGACCGTGAAATTCCAGCAGGGAGACGCTCATGAGTGAAGCGGTGATTAAGCTTAACGGGCTTATCAAACGCTTTACCGGCATGGATAAGCCTGCGGTAGCAAAGCTGGATTGCACAATACAATCAGGCTATGTCACCGGGCTCGTCGGCCCCGATGGCGCGGGCAAAACCACACTGATGCGGATGCTGGCGGGATTACTGAAACCCGATGAAGGCAGCGTGAGCGTTATCGGCTACGACCCAATTAACGACAGCAGCGCCCTGCACGCCGCGCTCGGCTATATGCCGCAA
This sequence comes from Pantoea sp. sgz302252, assembly GCF_047713085.1. Lineage (NCBI taxonomy): Bacteria > Pseudomonadati > Pseudomonadota > Gammaproteobacteria > Enterobacterales > Erwiniaceae > Pantoea > Pantoea sp. sgz302252. Next base: position 30,901 of record NZ_JBLFJW010000009.1, on the reverse strand, counting down.
AAATTCGGGTTGTACGAAGATTTAACGGTGATGGAAAACCTGACGCTGTATGCCGATTTACGCAGCGTCACCGGTGACGTTCGCGAGAAAACCTTCGCCCGGTTGCTGGAATTTACGTCGCTTGGCCCGTTTACCGAACGTCTGGCGGGCAAGCTTTCCGGTGGGATGAAACAAAAATTAGGCCTGGCTTGTACGCTGGTCGGCGAGCCAAAAGTTTTGCTGCTTGATGAACCGGGCGTCGGAGTTGACCCGATTTCACGCCGCGAACTGTGGCAAATGGTGCATGAACTGGCTGGCGACGGGATGCTGATCCTCTGGAGCACGTCTTATCTGGATGAGGCCGAACAGTGTCGCGACGTGCTGCTGATGAACGAAGGCGAGCTGCTGTATCAAGGCGAACCAAAAGCATTGACCGACACCATGCGCGGACGCAGTTTTCTGCTGAACAGCTCGCAAGAGAACAATCGCAAGCTGCTGCAACGCACGCTCAAATTACCGCAAGTGAGCGACGGCATGATTCAGGGCCGCTCCGTGCGCCTCATCCTTAAGAAAGACGCCGCAGCTAAAGATATTCGTCAGGCAGAAGGCATGCCAGACATTGAGATAGCTGAAACCGACCCTCGTTTTGAGGATGCGTTTATCGACCTGCTGGGCGGCGCTGGCACATCTGAATCGCCTCTCGCCGCCATTCTTCACACCGTAGAGGGCGAGCCCGGAGAAACAGTGATTGAGGCCAAAGAACTCACCAAGAAATTCGGTGATTTTGCCGCCACCGATCATGTCAACTTTGCCGTTAAACGCGGCGAGATTTTCGGCCTGCTCGGCCCAAATGGAGCGGGCAAATCCACCACCTTTAAAATGATGTGTGGCCTGCTGGTACCTACCTCCGGCAAAGCGCTGGTGCTGGACATGGATTTGAAAGTCAGCTCCGGCAAGGCTCGTCAGCATCTGGGCTATATGGCGCAAAAGTTCTCGCTGTACGGCAACCTGACGGTCGAGCAGAACATGCGCTTTTTCTCTGGCGTGTACGGTCTGCGCGGGAAAGCACAGACCGAAAAAATCGACAAGATGAGCGACGCTTTCGGCCTGAAAAGCATCAGCAACCACGCCACGGACGATTTGCCGCTCGGCTTTAAGCAACGACTGGCGCTGGCCTGCTCGTTGATGCACGAGCCGGATATTTTGTTTCTTGATGAGCCGACCTCCGGCGTCGACCCTATCACCCGCCGCGAGTTCTGGCTGCACATCAACAGCATGGTGGAAAAAGGCGTCACCGTGATGGTGACAACGCACTTTATGGACGAAGCGGAATATTGCGATCGCATTGGCCTGGTGTATCGCGGCAAGCTGATTGCCAGCGGCACGCCGGATGATTTGAAAGCCAAGGCGGCTGACGAGGAAACGACTGATCCAACGATGGAACAAGCGTTTATTACGCTTATCCATGACTGGGATAAGGAGCATGCCGATGGCCAGTAACGTTCTCTCCTGGCGACGGGTTCGCGCCTTGTGCGTGAAAGAAACCCGGCAGATTATTCGCGATCCCAGCAGTTGGCTGATTGCGGTGGTTATCCCGCTGATGCTGCTCTTTATCTTCGGCTACGGCATCAACCTCGATTCGAGCAAGCTGCGAGTGGGAATTTTACTGGAACAACGGAGCGAGGAAGCGCTCGACTTCGCCCACACCATGACCGGTTCGCCCTACATTGACGCCACCATAAGCGATAACCGCCAGGCGCTTATCCAGAAAATGCAGGCGGGCAAAATTCGCGGGCTGGTGGTTATCCCGGTGAACTTTGCCGCGCAAATGGCGCGCGACGGTGACGAAGCGCCGATTCAGGTGATCACCGACGGCAGCGAACCCAATACTGCCAACTTTGTGCAAGGCTACGTGCAGGGGATCTGGCAAATCTGGCAGATGCAACGAGCGGAGGACAGGGGCGAAAAGTTTGAGCCGCTTATCGACGTCCAGACGCGCTACTGGTTTAACCCGGCGGCCATCAGCCAGCACTTTATTATTCCTGGCGCGGTGACCATCATCATGACGGTTATCGGCGCGATCCTTACCTCGCTGGTGGTGGCCCGCGAGTGGGAGCGCGGCACCATGGAAGCGCTGCTCTCCACCGAAGTCACCCGCGCCGAGCTGCTGTTGTGCAAACTGATCCCTTACTATTTCCTCGGGATGCTGGCGATGCTGCTTTGTATGCTGGTGTCGGTGTTTATTCTCGGGGTGCCCTACCGCGGCTCGCTGGTGATTTTATTCTTCATTACCAGCCTGTTTCTGCTCAGCACGCTGGGCATGGGGCTGCTGATTTCCACTATTACCCGCAATCAGTTTAACGCTGCTCAGGTGGCGCTCAACGCCGCGTTTTTGCCGTCGATTATGCTGTCCGGGTTTATTTTCCAGATAGACAGCATGCCAGCGGCGATTCGCGTGGTGACGTACATCATTCCGGCACGCTATTTCGTCAGCACTCTGCAAAGCCTGTTTCTGGCGGGCAACATCCCGGTGGTACTGGTGATTAACGTACTGTTTTTGATTGCCTCGGCGGTGATGTTTATCGGCCTGACATGGCTGAAAACCAGGCGTCGGCTGGACTGACACATTGCCCGGTGGCGCTGCGCTGACCGGGCCTACGAGGTATGCAGTTTGTAGGTCGGGTCAGGCGCAGCCGCCACCCGACGCGGGTGATTAAGGAGTAAAGATGTTTCATCGCTTATGGACACTGATTCGAAAAGAGCTGCAATCGCTGCTGCGCGAACCGCAGACGCGGGCGATCCTGATTATGCCGGTGCTGATTCAGGTGTTCCTGTTCCCGTTCGCCGCCACGCTGGAAGTCACCAACGCCACGATTGCCATCTACAACGAAGACAACGGCAAACATGCGGTAGAACTGACTCAGCGCTTTGCCCGGGCTAAAGCCTTTACCCATATTCTGTTGCTGAAAAGCCCGCAGGAGATCCAGCCGACCATCGACACGCAAAAGGCCTTGCTGTTGGTGCGCTTCCCGGCGGATTTCTCCCGCAACATCGACAGCCTGCAAACTGCGCCGATGCAGCTGATTCTGGATGGACGCAACTCCAACAGCGCCCAGATTGCGGCGAATTATCTGCAACAGATTGTGGACGATTACCAACAGGAATTGCTCGACGGCAAGCCTAAGCCCAACAACAGCAAGCTGGTGGTGCGCAACTGGTACAACCCAAATCTGGATTACAAATGGTTCGTGGTGCCGTCATTGATAGCGATGATCACCACAATTGGGGTGATGATTGTCACGTCGCTTTCCGTTGCGCGTGAACGCGAACAAGGCACGCTGGATCAGCTTCTGGTTTCACCGCTCGCCACGTGGCAGATTTTTGTCGGCAAAGCGGTGCCAGCGCTGATTGTCGCCACCTTCCAGGCCAGTATCGTGCTGGCGATAGGTATCTTCGCCTATCAAATACCGTTCTCGGGATCGCTGGCGCTGTTTTACTTCACCATGATTGTGTATGGCTTGTCGCTGGTGGGATTTGGCTTATTGATTTCGTCGCTGTGCTCAACGCAGCAGCAGGCGTTTATCGGCGTGTTTGTGTTTATGATGCCGGCAATCCTGCTTTCGGGATATGTTTCCCCGGTTGAGAACATGCCCGTATGGTTGCAAAACGCGACGTGGATTAACCCGATTCGTCACTTTACGGATATTACCAAGCAGATTTATTTGAAGGATGCGAGCTTTGATATTGTCTGGCAGAGCTTGTGGCCGCTACTGGTGATAGCGACCACAACAGGCTCAGTGGCGTACGCGATGTTTCGCCGTCACGTTGCCTAACTTTTTGTCTTTCGCCAGCAGCGACACCATCGCCGGGCCGGCCAGAATGACCACGCCCGCCAGCGCCAGCAGCAGGTTGTTTTGCAGCACGCGTGAAAGCAACCACAGAACGATCACCGCCGCACCGAAATACCAGGTGGTGGTCAGCTCCTCCAGAAAATCGCCCACGTCACGCCAGCGTTCTTCGTGGTGGCGCTGGAGCATTAACATCAACAGCACCGTGACGCCGTAAAGCACGCAGAGCCCCAGCCCCACGCGCACCAGCGCCCCGCTCATCCATCCCAATACCAGAACTGCAACGACCAGCAGATGCAAAACAATCTGCCAGCAGCTCAGGCCAGTTGCGACACGAATTCGTTGTTGCCACTTCATGTCATCTCTCCCGAAGCATTTTCAACTGTTATTCAGAGTACCGGACTTTACGGAAAATTCCGTAACACCGCACCTTTTTGTGACGGCTACTACACTATTTTATTCAGGACAGTGACACTGGCAGGAGAATGATGCCCCAGAACTCAGCCCCTTTTTCCCTAAAAATACTGACGATCAACACCCATAAAGGCTTCGCCGCGTTTAACCGACGCTTCATGTTGCCGGAGTTGCGCGATGCGGTTCGTACCGTGGGCGCTGATATTGTTTGCCTGCAGGAAGTCCTTGGTGCCCATGAAGTTCACCCGCTGCATGTCGAGAACTGGCCGGACACCAGCCATTATGAATTTCTCGCCGATACCATGTGGAGTGACTATGCCTACGGCCGTAACGCGGTTTATCCCGAAGGTCATCACGGTAATGCGGTGCTGTCGCGCTTCCCGATTGAGCATTACGAAAACCGGGATATCTCGGTGGGCGAGAGTGAAAAGCGCGGCCTGCTTTATTGCCGGATTGTGCCGCCGCATTTATCAACGCCCATTCACGTTATCTGCGTACACCTCGGCTTGCGCGAGGCACATCGTCAGGCACAGCTTACGATGCTGAGCGAATGGGTAAACGGCTTGCCGAAAAATGAGCCGGTGATTGTGGCAGGTGACTTTAACGACTGGCGTTTGCGGGCAAACGCGCCGTTAAAAAAACATGCGGGGCTGGAAGAGATTTTCACCCGCGCGCTGGGCCGCCCGGTGCGAACCTTCCCGGTACGTTTTCCCTTATTACGGCTGGACAGAATCTACGTCAAAAACGCTCACGCCAGCCAGCCGACAGCCTTGACGCTGAGCCAGTGGCGACATCTTTCCGACCATGCGCCGTTGAGCGCGGAGATCCATCTATGAAATGCAGCTGGCGAGAAGGCAATCAAATCCAGCTTCTGGAGAACGGTGACCAGTATTATCCCGCGGTTTTCAGCGCCATTGAGCACGCTGAAAGCAAAATCATTCTGGAAACGTTTATCTGGTTTGAAGACAACATCGGCTGGCAATTACACGACGTTTTACTGAAAGCCGCCCAGCGCGGTGTGCAAATTGAAGTTCTGCTCGACGGCTACGGCTCGCCGGATCTGAGCGATCAATTCGTCGGCGAGTTAACCGCCGCGGGCGTGGTGTTTCGCTATTACGATCCGCGCCCTCGCCTGTTTGGCCTGCGCACCAACCTCTTTCGCAGAATGCACCGCAAAATTGTGGTGGTCGATGGCGTGGTGGCTTTTGTCGGCGGCATTAACTATTCCGCAGAACATATGTCCGACTACGGGCCCGAAGCGAAACAAGATTACGCCGTGCGCGTGGAAGGTCCGGTGGTACAGGATATTTTGCAGTTCGAGCTGGAAAACTTGCCGGGTAACGCCAACGCGCGCCGCTTCTGGCGACGTCGCCATCGACCAGAGGAAAACCGCACGCCGGGCGAGGCGCAAACGCTGTTCGTCTGGCGAGATAACGAAGAACATCGGGATGACATCGAACGGCATTATCTGAAGATGCTCGCTAACGCCCGGCGGGAAGTGATTATCGCCAATGCCTATTTCTTCCCGGGCTATCGTCTGCTGCACGCAATGCGCAATGCCGCACGCCGCGGTGTGACGGTGAAACTGGTGGTTCAGGGCGAACCGGACATGCCCATCGTGAAAGTCGGCGCGCGGCTGCTGTACAACTATCTGGTGAAAGGCGGCGTGCGGATTTTCGAATATCAGCGCCGCCCGCTGCACGGCAAAGTGGCGCTGATGGACGATCATTGGGCGACGGTCGGCTCCAGTAATCTCGATCCATTAAGTCTGTCACTCAATCTGGAAGCGAACCTGATCGTTCACGACAGAGCGTTTAATCAGACATTGCGGGACAACCTCAATCAGTTGATCGAACAGGACAGTCGGCAGGTCGATGCTTCGATGATCCCGAAACGCAGCTGGTGGAATCTGAGCAAAAGCGTGCTGGCGTTCCACTTCTTACGCCACTTCCCGGCGTTGGTCGGCTGGCTGCCAGCCCACACGCCGAAGCTGGCGCAGGTAGCGCCGCCCGTGCAAACCACGCTTGAAACCCAGGACCGAATTGAACCAGAGAATCCGGGGGTAAAACCCTGATGAGTCATTCACATCCTCGCTGGCGGCTGGCAAAAAAAATCCTGACGTGGCTGTTTTTCATCGCCGTGGCGGTGCTGCTGGTGGTTTACGCGCGCAAAGTCGACTGGCAGGAAGTGTGGAATGTCATTCGTGACTATAACCGCACCGCCCTGCTGAGTGCCGTTGCGTTGGTCATTTTCAGCTACCTGATTTACGGCTGCTACGATTTGCTCGGCCGGGCCTGGTGCGGCCACAAGCTGGCGAAACGCCAGGTGATGCTGGTGTCGTTTATCTGTTATGCCTTTAACCTGACGCTGAGCACCTGGGTTGGCGGAATTGGCATGCGCTATCGCTTGTATTCCCGGCTGGGATTACCCGGCGCAACCATCACCCGTATCTTCTCCTTGAGTATCACCACTAACTGGCTGGGGTACGTTCTGCTTGGCGGAGTTATCTTCAGCATCGGCGTTGTTGATTTGCCCGCACACTGGTATATCAGCGATACCACGCTGCGCATCATCGGGGCGGCGTTGCTACTGATGATTGCGGTTTATCTCTGGGCTTGTGCCTTCGCTAAACGACGTCACCTGACGGTCAGAGGCCAAAAACTGGTGTTGCCCTCCTGGCGTTTCGCCCTCGTGCAAATGGGGATTTCCAGCGCCAACTGGATGGCCATGGGGGCGATCATCTGGCTGCTGTTGGGGCAAGAGGTGAATTATTTCTTTGTGCTGGGCGTGTTGCTGGTGAGCAGTATCGCAGGTGTTATCGTACATATTCCAGCGGGCATTGGCGTGCTCGAAGCGGTATTCATCGCTCTGCTTGCAGGCGAACACGCTTCACAAGGCACCATTATCGCCGCGCTGCTGGCGTATCGGGTGCTCTATTTCTTTATTCCGCTAGCGTTAGCGACGGTGTGTTATCTGGGGCTGGAAAGCCGGGCGAAGAAGCTGAGAGCGAAGAATGAGAAGGTGATGGCCAAGTGAGATTCCCTGATTGCCGGGTGGCAGCTTCGGCTGACCCGGCCTACGGGCTTGTAGGCCCGGTAAGCGTCAGCGCCACCGGGCAACAAGGTTTAGCGGCGGTTGCCCATAATGCGCAGCAGCATCAGGAACAGGTTGATGAAATCAAGGTACAGCGTCAACGCGCCGAGGATTGCGTATTTGCGCAGGTTACTGCTGTCGCGAGTATCGATTTGCTCGCCAATTCTTTTCAGCTTCTGCGTGTCATAGGCTGTCAGACCCACAAACACCACCACGCCGATGTAAGTGACTGCCCACATCAGCGGGGTGCTCTTCAGCCAGATGTTCACCAGCGAGGCCAGCACAATACCAATCAGCGCCATAAACAGCATTTTGCCCATGCCGGTTAAATCGCGTTTGGTGGTGTAACCGTAGAGGCTCATCGCGCCGAACATCCCCGCAGTGACGATAAACGTACTGGCGATAGAGCTGTAGGTGTACGCGAGGAATATACTGGAAAGCGTCAGCCCGGTTAGCGCGGAATACAGCATGAACAGCGTGGTCGCCACGCCAGCACTCAGTCGCTGCACCATGCCGGAAAGCACGAACACCAGCGCCAGTTGGGCGATGATCAAACCAAAGAAAGTGATTTTACTGGAGAAGACAAACATCATCACCGCCGGGGTGTTCGCGGCATACCATGCCACAAATGCCGTCAGCAGCAATCCGCAGGTCATCCAGCCATACACCTGCGCCATATAGGTCTGCAGGCCTGAGCGTGCCTGCACGATTGAATCGGGACGCGAGTATCGGTCCATGATGAATACCTCTGAAAAATGGGTGTTTTATAAGCGTATCACAAGCGCTTGTAAAAGAGGTTCAAAAAACGTGTTTTACCAGCGCTTTGCGGCTTCCTGATCGCTGTCGCGGGATTCCACCCAGCGTTCACCTTCCGGCGTGGCTTCTCGTTTCCAGAACGGGGCGCGCGTTTTCAGGTAATCCATAATGAATTCCCCGGCGGCAAAAGCGCTGCCGCGGTGCACGCTGGTCACGCCGACAAACACAATTTCCTCGCCCGGCCACATTTCGCCGATGCGATGAATGACTGAAACGCGGCCGAGTTTCCAGCGGTTACGCGCTTCGTCGACGATTTCCGCCAGCGCCTTCTCCGTCATGCCAGGGTAGTGTTCCAGCGTCAGCGCTTTCACACTGTCGCCCAGATTGTGGTTGCGTACTTTGCCGGTAAAGGTGACGACCGCGCCGTCTTCATCACGCTCCGCCAGCCAGGTATATTCGGTGCCAACGTTAAAGCGCTCACTCGTCACACGGATCAGCGTTTCGCTCATCATTAGCCTCCTGTCACCGGCGGGAAGAAAGCCACTTCATCGCCATCGACAATCGGGTGAGAGCTTTCCACCAGCGTCTGGTTCACCGCCGACAGCAGCTTGCCCTCTTCCAGTGCTAACGCCCAGCGATCGCCTTTCGCCGCCAGTTGCTGACGCAATTGTTCTACCGTCGCGGCGTTGCAGTCGAGTTGCAGCGCATCGGTTCCCACCAGTTCACGCACCTGCGCGAAGAAAAGCACCTTAATCATACATCCGCCTTAAAATCGCCAGACTTACCGCCGCTTTTCGTCAGCAAACGAACCGGGCCAATCACCATGTCTTTTTGCACAGCTTTGCACATGTCGTAGATGGTCAGCGCGGCAACGGAGGCCGCTGTCAGGGCTTCCATTTCAACGCCTGTTTTGCCTGTCAGACGGCATAGCGTTTCAATGCGCACCTGGTTTTGTTCCGGCTGGGCTTCCAGGTTCACTTCCACTTTACTGAGCATCAGAGGATGGCAAAGCGGGATAAGATCCCAGGTGCGTTTAGCGGCCTGAATACCGGCAATACGCGCGGTGGCGAAGACATCGCCTTTGTGGTGGCTGCCGTCGATGATCATCGCCAGCGTTTCCGATTTCATGGTGACGAACGCTTCGGCGCGCGCTTCGCGCACCGTTTCTGCTTTGGCGGAAACATCCACCATATGGGCTTCACCGGCGGCGTTAATATGCGTCAGTTGCGACATGGTTTATTTCTTCAAATGAGGATGAAAATTACACGGACGGGTGCGCGCATCAAGCTGCGGCGCAATGATGTTTTCCCACGCGGTACGGCAGGCTTTGGTCGACCCTGGCATCGCGAAAATCAGCGTTTTGTTGGCAACGCCCGCGACGGCGCGAGATTGCAGCGTCGAGGTGCCAATCTCTTCAAACGACAGCATGCGGAACACTTCGCCGAAGCCTTCGACTTCGCGGTCAAACAACGGCAGCAACGCTTCTGGCACCTGATCACCCTCGGTCAATCCGGTGCCACCGTTAATCAGGACAACCTGCACGTCATCGCTGGCAATCCACGCAGAGACCTGGGCGCGAATCGCGTAGCGGTTCTCTTTCACAATAGCTTTGTCGGCAATATGGTGGCCCGCTTCCTGCGCCGAATCACGCAGATAATGGCCGGACGTGTCTTCGTCTTCGCCACGACGGCTGGAGACGGTAAGAATAGCGATGCGGGTCGGGATAAATTCAGCACTCACCTGACTCATAACAAACCTCCTTATTCTTCTGGTGGCTCGGCTCAGCCGCCGATATATGAAAGATTCTGAGTAATGCCGGTCTCACCCTGATGCAGGAAATGGGTCTGCTTTTTCTGCGCCAGAGCGGTTGAGATACGGGTTTCGAGATCGGGCTGCTGGGCGTCTTCGGCCAGCAGATCGCGAAGATCAACGCCACCGTCGCCGAACAGGCACAAATGCAGTTTTCCCGTAGAGGAGACGCGCAGCCGGTTGCAGCTGGCGCAGAAATCTTTCTCGTACGGCATGATGAGCCCAATTTCCCCGGCGTAATCAGGGTGGCAGAAGACCTGCGCCGGGCCGTCGCTGCGCTGGCGAATCTGGTGGATCCAGCCGCGTTTAAGCAGTTCGTCGCGCAGCACCATGCCGGAGATGTGATGTTTGTGGAACAGCTCGCTGCCCTCGCCGGTTTCCATCAACTCAATGAAACGCAACTGAATCGGGCGCGGTTTGATCCAGGCCAGGAAGGTATCGAGCTGGTGATGGTTCACATCACGCATCAGCACGGTGTTGACCTTCACTTTTTCAAACCCGGCAGCAAAGGCCGCATCGATGCCCTCCATCACCTGCTGGAATTTATCCTGCCCGGTGATGGCGTGAAACTGGCGTGCGTCGAGGCTGTCGACGCTGACATTGACGTGCGTTAATCCGGCCTCGCGCCAGTTTTGTGCATCACGCGCAAGACGATAACCGTTGGTGGTGACCGCAATCTGGCGAATCTGCTCGTTTTCGCGCACAGCGGCAATGATGTCGGTGAAATCACGGCGTAACGAAGGTTCGCCGCCCGTCAGGCGCACTTTTTCTGTACCCATGGCGGAAAACGCACGGGTGACACGGCGGATTTCAGCCACGGAGAGAAAGCCGTTATTGCTGACGCCGCCGGGCTTATAGCCATCGGGCAGGCAATAGGTGCAACGGAAGTTGCACACATCGGTAATCGACAAACGCAAATAGTAGAACTTGCGCGCGAAAGCATCGGTGAGTTGTGGAGCCATGTACACCTTTCCAGATACGGGAGGCACAGTCATTTCTTTCTGTACCCTGGTGACTGTCGTCACGGCCAGAGCGCCATATCCTCAGACTTAGGCACAAAGGCTAGAGTGTAACTTTCGATTTTCGAAAGCGGGTTAAGCCGATAGTAGCGTGGAAATGCCAGTTTCGCCATTCCGTGCATTCGCTATATAATCTTATACATAGCGACCTGATCGTGCAGTTTCGCTACAGAATACGCAAAAATCACACTTTTGCATTGATATGTGTCATTTTGCCCTAACCCTGGCATCGTTTTTTAGGGGGAGTTACGCTAAGGTGGCAGGGTTCGTTTTTCATAAGGAATTTTATGCGCAATCGTACTTTTGCGGATCTCGACAGGGTTGTGGCGCTCGGCGGCGGGCACGGTCTGGGGCGAGTGATGTCTTCGCTCTCCTCTCTGGGGTCTCGCCTGACAGGCATCGTCACCACCACCGATAACGGCGGGTCAACCGGTCGTATTCGCCGCGCCGAAGGCGGCATTGCCTGGGGCGATATGCGCAATTGTCTGAATCAATTAATCACCGAGCCGAGCGTGGCCTCCGCCATGTTTGAGTACCGCTTTGGTGGCAATGGCGAACTTTCCGGGCATAACCTCGGTAATCTGATGTTAAAAGCGCTGGATCACCTGAGCGTGCGGCCGCTGGAAGCGATCAATTTGATCAGAAACCTGTTGAAAGTCGAGGCTTCGCTGATCCCGATGTCCGAAGTCCCGGTTGACCTGATGGCTATCGACGATGAAGGTCATGAAATCTACGGTGAAGTGAATATCGATCAGCTGAAGCTGCCACCGAAAGAACTGATGCTTTCTCCGTCCGTGCCTGCCACGCGCGAAGCGGTGCACGCGATTGCAGAAGCAGATTTAATCCTGATTGGCCCAGGCAGTTTCTACACCAGCCTGATGCCGATTCTGCTGCTGGAAGATATGGCGCAAGCGCTTCGTCGCACGCCAGCGCCGATGGTCTATATCGGCAATCTGGGCAAAGAGCTAAGCCCTGCCGCGGCCAGTTTGTCGCTGAAAGCTAAACTCGAACTGATGGAGCATTACGTCGGCAAGCCGGTGATTGATGCCGTGGTCGTTGGGCCAAAAGCGGATGTGTCTGAGATGGCAGGACGGGTCGTGATTCAGACCCAGCTCGAAGCCAGTGATATTCGCTATCGCCACGACAGACACCTGCTGCGCGATGCGCTGGAACAGGCCATTCAGGCGCTGGGTTAACGCCTTTTCTGCGTGCTGGTTGAGCACTGGCACGCTTATCACTACGCCCTAATGTAAATGGTTTTATTTTCCCCGAACGAAATCACCGTCCCCTCACTGGAATACGTAAAGGTGTTTGCTTCTAAAAAATCAACAGCAGTGAACACTGCCCCGCAGGAAATCAATTCATCCCCCCCAATGCCTATGCAGAGAGAGCCTGCTGAAACTGCTGAAATAACACCACTCTTAGCGTCCTCAAAAACAAGCGTTTCCCCAGGTGAAAGAGTCAATTTTTCTGCCGCAAGAAGATACGGATCGGGGTACGGTTTGCCTCTTTTAACATCGTCTCTCTCCACTATTACCGAGAAAAATGATTGAGCATTGAGGGCCTCAATCACACGATCTATTTTATATCTCCATCCGCTAGTGACGATCCCCAAAGGGATGCCGGCCTCCGTTAATTTTTTAACGAAGTCAGCAACACCTGGGATGGGCACAAAATCCGCAGTATTCTCAGTGTGGATAATATGTGTCTGTACTTTTTGCTGATCTATTGTTGGCAGATGCCCAAATAAGGCCTTTATCGTATGAGGTCCGGGTTGCCCGTGGATATGATTATGTATGTCATCCTCTGAGATTTTTATCCCATACATTTCTCCAGCTTCAGTCCAGGCCCTTTCGATCACGCCTCTGGAATCAACCAATACCCCATCCATATCAAATAGCACTGCTTTAATTTTTCTATCATCTACATTCATTTACCCTATCCTTTTAGTTTAACTTTGATTTCTCGTTTGCTATGACTAATTGCCCTAACGATATTCTGTCATCATTGCTCATCACGCCCCTAATAGGTCATAAAAACGGTCTTCAACCCCATATTTACCAAAGCTAAATAAAATGTATAATCAAGAAAACCACAGGTTTGATAACATAATGGAATAAATAATATGGACGTAAAGCTGATCAGAGCCTTCATCGCCCTGGCTGAAAATGAAAACTACCATTCTGCTGCTGAAGCCCTTTGTGTGACCCAACCTGCTTTAACAAAATACATTCAAACATTAGAAAAACAAATAGGAGCAAAGCTATTTATACGTGGTCGGCATGGATCATATCTCACCGCCACGGGCGAGAATCTCTACCCTAAAAGCAAAGAGTTTTTAAAAACGCACAATGAATTCAATGCCTGTCTTAATACAATAAAAAACGAAAAGTCGCAAAAGCTGTCCATTGCATTTGGAATTTCCAGTTATAAAATAGCTCCTGAGCTAGTTAAAACATTTAACAAAAGAAACAAGAATATCGAAATTTCGTTAAAAGACACCCCTTCAAATATACAATGCCAGTTATTAATTGAAGGAGATATTGACATAGGATTCTTACGTTTACCTGTTGATGAAAAACTTAGCGCCACAATGATAATGAATGAACACTTTGCACTCGCCGTTCATCAGGACATTAATAAAACAATCGGAATAAAATCGATAATTCAGGATAACAACCTGATCATGATAAATGAAAATGCCTCTCCCTGCCTCTACGGGTTAACCAAAAACTTTATTGCGAACGTTGGATTAGAACCCGGCGTGTATACTGAAACGGATGATATTCATACCCTTCTCGCTTTAGTCGCAGCCCAAAACGGTGTTGCATTACTGCCCTCTGCCGCTCGTCATTTTTTGCCTCCGAACGTTACCTTGATCCCTTGCCCTCTCATCAATGACAGCTGGCCCATTGGAATCGCATGGAATCCTAAAATAAAAAACCCTCTCCGGGATTCCTTCTTAGAACTGATTGCGACTATTGACGAGAATGTACTCGTCAATTCGGACACAAAGTCCTGACGCAAAGGGGCCGTTGATGATTGGCATCCGGGCAAGTCCTACCGCCTGTGGCTGCGCATGCTTGTCTGCTGCATTTTAAGACAAACCTTAATTTCTTAAGGTTGTCTTAAAGCTGGATTGTCATCATAGCGTCATCTTTTTCTGCCGGATGCTTTGTGATGTCACGATTTTCTCTTCGTCGTCCAACCCTTGGGCACGTTAGCTATCTGATTCTGTGCGCGTTTTATATGTCGCTGTTTTTGAATGTCGCATTCTATAAACAAGCGTTCGCGCTGCTGCCCGTCGATGGCCTGCATAACGCCCTGGTGTTCGCCACCATGCCGATTGTGCTGATTTGTGCCCTTAACATCATTCTGACGCTGTCCTCATTCCTGTGGCTTGATCGCCTGTTGGTCAGCCTCTTTATTCTGCTGGGTGCCTCGGCGCAGTACTTCATCATGAACTTTGGCGTGGTGATTGACCGCTCGATGATCACCAACATTATCGACACCACGCCAGCAGAAAGCTTTGCCCTGATGTCGACCAAAATGGTGCTGACCATTGCGCTTTCTGGCGTATTGGCGGTGCTTATTGCACTGTGGATCAAGGTGAAAAAACCGGCCCGCGCCTGGAAAAGCATCGCGCTGCGTCTGGCGAGCATTGGCGGCTCTGCGCTGCTGATCGTGATTATCGCCCTGCTGTTTTATAAAGATTACGCGTCGCTGTTCCGTAATAACAAAGAGCTGGTGAAGTCACTCAACCCGTCTAACAGCGTTGTGGCCATCAACTCCTGGTATTCACACAACCGTCTGGCGCACCTGCCGCTGGTGCATATCGGTGAAGACGCGACCCAAAAACCTGAGATGAAAAACGGCCCTCGCCGTAACCTGACGATTCTGGTGTTGGGCGAAACATCACGTGCAGAAAACTTCTCGCTGGGCGGCTACGAACGCGACACTAATCCACGTCTGGCAAAAGACGATGTGGTGTATTTCCCGAAAACCACCTCTTGTGGCACCGCGACGGCTGTTTCCGTGCCGTGCATGTTCTCCAACATGCCACGCGACCACTACAACGCTGAACTGGCGCAGCATCAGGAAGGCCTGCTGGACGTGATTCAGCGTGCTGGCATCAACGTGCTGTGGAATGAAAACGACGGTGGCTGTAAAGGCGCTTGCGACAGGGTCCCGCATCAGGACATGACCCGTCTGGATTTGCCGGGCCAGTGTATCAACGGCGAATGCTATGACGACGTACTGTTCCACGGTCTGGAAGACTACATCAACAACCTGAAAGGCGATGGCGTAATTGTCTTACACACCATCGGCAGCCACGGCCCAACCTATTACAACCGCTATCCAAAAGACCTGCGGACGTTCAGCCCAACCTGTGACAGCAATGAAATTCAGAACTGCTCTCGCGAAGAGCTGGTGAATACCTACGACAATACCATTGTGAACGTGGATTATATCGTCGATAAGGCCATCAAATTGCTGGAGTCGAAGCAGAACACCTTTACCACCAGCCTGGTTTATCTGTCCGATCACGGTGAATCACTGGGTGAAAATGGCGTCTATCTGCACGGTCTGCCGTGGTCTATCGCTCCGGATACGCAGAAGCATGTGCCGATGCTCATTTGGCTGTCACCGGATTATCAGCAGCGTTATGGCGTGAATTATGAGTGTCTGAAAGATCACGCAAAAGCAAACGACTATTCCCAGGATAACTTATTCTCTACCATGTTAGGTTTAGCGGGTGTGAGTACCAGGGAATACCAGGCGAACGACGATATTCTGGCGTCGTGCAGAGGAGCGAAATAAATGAAAGTGCTGGTCGTTGAAGACGATGCGTTATTACTGCAAGGATTGATCCTCGCGATGCAAAGCGAAGGGTACGTCTGCGATGGCGTGACCACCGCCCATGAAGCCGCGTTGTGCCTGGCCAACGGCCATTACAGCCTGATCGTGTTAGATCTCGGGCTGCCTGATGAAGATGGCCTCAGTTTTCTGGCGCGTATTCGTCGTGAAAAAATCAGCTTGCCGGTCTTGATCCTTACCGCCCGTGATACCGTCAGCGACCGTATCACCGGGCTGGATACCGGTGCCGATGACTATCTGGTCAAACCGTTTGCTCTGGAAGAACTCAACGCCCGTGTACGCGCCCTGCTGCGTCGTCACAATAATCAGGGCGATAACGAAATCAGCGTCGGCAATCTGCACGTCAATGTGACCCGTCGCCTGGTTTCACTGGGCGAGACACCGCTTGAATTAACACCGAAAGAGTATGCCCTGCTGTCTCGCCTGATGGCGAAAGCAGGCAGCCCGGTGCACCGCGAAATCCTCTACAACGACATCTACAGTTGGGATAACGAGCCTTCGACCAATACGTTAGAAGTGCATATCCACAACCTGCGCGACAAAATCGGCAAATCCCGTATCCGCACGGTGCGAGGTTTTGGCTATATGCTGGTGAAAGACGACGGAGAGGCGTAAATGAATCTGCCGTTCCTTCAAGATGTGAAATGGACAATGCGTCGTCAGCTCCTGCTGACGATTGCCAGCATCCTGTTGGTTTGTCAGGTCATCAGCGTGTTCTGGCTGTGGCATGAAAGCCAGGAGCAAATTCAGCTTTTAGTGCAGAGCGCCGTTGACGGCCACAACAACCATAAACACATTGAGCATGAAGTGCGTGAAGCCGTTGCCAGCCTGCTGATCCCCAGCATGCTGATCATCGGGCTGGCGCTGTGGATTTGTTTGCAGGCCGTGAAGCGCATCACTCGCCCGCTGTTAGATCTTCAGCAAGAACTGAACTCCCGCACCCCAGACAACCTGAAGCCGATTGAACTGCCACATTCCGTCAGCGAAGTCGACGAGGTAACCGCAGCGATTAATCAGCTGGTAGGCCGCCTGAATCAGACCCTCGATCGCGAAAGAATGTTTACCGCCGACGTCGCCCACGAGCTTCGCACTCCGCTTGCAGGACTGCGTCTGCATCTTGAGTTGATGGCTAAGATGCACACCGCGAATGTCGATCCGCTGTTGCAACGCCTGGATCAGATGACCGAAAGCATTTCCCAACTGTTGCAGTTGGCCCGTGTCGGCCAGTCGTTTTCTGCGGGAAGCTACCAGCAGGTACCGCTCATTGAAGAGGTGATCCTGCCGATTCAGGGCGAACTGGAAACCATGCTCGAACAACGTGGGCAAACCCTGAAGCTGCCTGAGGGTGAACCTGAAGTCACTGTTTCTGGCGATGCCACGTTGCTGCGAGTGTTGTTACGCAATCTGGTTGAAAACGCCCATCGCTACAGCCCTGAAAACTCCACCATCACCGTGACAGTCGATAAAGGGATGATGGCGGTTGAAGATGAAGGCCCGGGCATTGATGAAGCGAAAAGTGGCGAGTTGAGTAAAGCATTTGTGCGGATGGACAGCCGGTACGGCGGGATCGGACTTGGGCTCAGCATTGTTACCCGCATCGCACAGTTGCACGATGCGCAGTTCTTTCTGCATAACCGTAAATCGGTGTCGGGCGTGAAAGCGTGGGTGAAATTTTCCCGCCGTGGGCGTTAATCAGTAAGTCAAAATCCACTGATGGAAAAAGCCGATGACGATAAGAAAGGAAACCAGAACGGTGAGTGTTGTTAACAAATCCTGTTTTTGCATGACGCTACCCTCATTAAAGTGAAGGTAGTATCGCCTGGTTACATTAACGGAACATTAAGACCCTGGCCGCCGAGTGTGACCGGGGTCTTAATTTTTGATTCATTGCCCGGCGGCGCTACGCTTGCCAGGCCTACAAACCCCGGATAAACGTAGGCCGGTATAAGGCGAAGCCGCCATCCGGCGTGGCTCTACGAAGCAGCAATAAACAGATCTCGCAGTTGGTGTAAACGGTCTCGCACCTCTGCCGCCTCTTCGAATTCGAGATTCTGCGCATGCTTCATCATCTGCGTTTCCAGCTCGCTGATTTTCTGCTGCAGCGCTTTCGGGGTCAGTGCCAGTTCAGCCGCTTCAACATCGGCAGCAGAGCGCCCTTTACCCCGGCCTTTGCCTTTGGCCTTCACGATATTCTCGCCAAACGACAGAATATCGACCACTTTCTTGTTCAGGCCCTGCGGCACAATGCCATTTTCTTCGTTGTATCGTTCCTGCTTCTCGCGGCGGCGCTCGGTTTCACCCATCGCCTTCGCCATCGACGGCGTGATTTTATCGGCATAGAGAATCGCTTTGCCGTTAACGTTACGCGCCGCGCGGCCCATGGTCTGGATAAGCGAACGTTCAGAACGCAGGAAGCCTTCTTTATCCGCATCCAGAATCGCCACCAGCGAGACTTCTGGCATGTCGAGGCCTTCCCTCAACAAGTTAATGCCAACCAGCACGTCGAACTCGCCGAGGCGTAAATCACGGATGATTTCCATACGTTCAACGGTATCGATGTCCGAATGCAGGTACCGCACACGCTCGCCGTGTTCTTCCAGATATTCGGTTAAATCTTCGGCCATGCGTTTGGTCAGCGTGGTGACCAGCACACGTTCGTTGATAGCTACACGCAAACGGATTTCAGAAAGCAGGTCATCAACCTGCGTGCCGACAGGACGCACTTCGATAATCGGGTCCAGCAGACCGGTTGGACGCACGACCTGATCGACCACATCGCCGCCTGATTTCTCAAGCTCGTAGTTGCCCGGTGTGGCCGACACGTAAATGGTCTGCGGTGCCAGGCCTTCAAATTCTTCAAACTTCAGCGGGCGGTTATCCAGCGCTGACGGCAGACGGAAGCCGTATTCCACCAGCGTCTCTTTACGCGCCCTGTCGCCGCGGTACATCCCGCCAATTTGCGGCACGGTGACGTGGGATTCATCAATCACCAGCAGGCCGTCTGCCGGAAGGTAGTCAAACAGCGTCGGTGGCGGCTCGCCCGGCCCGCGCCCGGAGAGAAAGCGAGAGTAGTTTTCAATGCCCGAGCAATAGCCCAGCTCGTTCATCATTTCGAGGTCAAACTGCGTACGCTGCGACAGGCGCTGTTCTTCAAGCAGTTTGTTGTTCTCCAGCAGCACTTTGCGGCGGTCGACCAGCTCTTCTTTGATCTCTTCCATCGCCTGCAAAATACGTTCACGCGGGGTGACGTAGTGCGTTTTCGGGTACACCGTAAAGCGCTGGATGGTCGATTCCAGCTGCCCTGTCAGCGGATCGAACAGCGACAGACGCTCGACTTCTTCATCAAACAGTTCCACGCGTAGCGCAATGTCGTCGGATTCCGCAGGGAAAATATCTATCACTTCACCGCGCACGCGGAAAGTACCACGCTGGAACGCCTGATCGTTGCGGGCATATTGCAGCTCCGCCAGACGGCGCAAAATGGAGCGTTGATCGATGATCATGCCGACCGTCAGGTGCAGCATCATTTTCAGGTACAGGTCAGGATCACCCAGACCATAAATAGCCGAAACAGAAGCCACCACGATAACGTCGCGGCGTTCAAGCATCGCTTTGGTGGCGGATAAGCGCATCTGCTCGATGTGTTCGTTCACCGAAGCGTCTTTCTCGATAAAGGTATCGGAACTTGGGACGTACGCTTCAGGCTGGTAGTAATCGTAGTAGGAGACGAAAAATTCCACCGCGTTCTCTGGGAAGAACTCTTTCATCTCGCCATAAAGCTGTGCCGCCAGGGTTTTGTTGGGCGCGAGGATCATGGTGGGGCGCTGAAGATCCGCAATCACGTTGGCGATAGTAAACGTTTTCCCTGACCCGGTTACGCCCAGCAGCGTTTGATGCGCCAGGCCATCTTCCAGCCCTTCTTTCAGGCGACGAATGGCTTCAGGCTGATCCCCGGAGGGACGAAAAGCAGAATGCAGTTTTAACGGTTTACTCATGGGTAACAACCTGATGAAGGGGAAACGGGCGGACGCTTAATTCTACTCTCCGCAGCAAAATTTGCCAATCAAAAATACTGGATAAAAAAACAGTACCGCATTATCGTATCTGTGTTACCGCTTCCACAAGCAAGCAACTGTGGCGGAAATTTACGCTGTGACAAGATAAAACACCTGTCCGGGTGGGTTATCCCCAGAACTTTTCCATTTTTAACATTTGTCAATATAGGTAATGAATCTTTTGTGGCGGCGGGTGACACTTTTCTTACAGGCATTGATTTTATACAACCACTTGATTAAAAAAGAAAATATTAAAAAGCCGCGTTTCGCAGCAATTCGGCGGGAAGCCGCGTATTCTCTCGCTCATCGTTAGTTTTCTAACTCTAATGCACAAGGTTATCCACAGGAATGGTGGATAACTGTCTGCAGCCCAACGCCCCTGCCACTCGCGCAAAACGCTTCAGGTCAGACAACGCGTCAGGGAAAAAATATTTATCGTTCTTTTTTGCGTTTAATCAGTAAAGCATCTGCCATTTTGCACTGAGAGATCGCTCGCAAATCCAGCATTCTCACTGCACCACAGCGCTTCATAACAGGCACTGCCAAAGTGCACCCGTTGCGCCTTTAGCCTGTCAATTGTGCGGTTTCTTACGGCTCTGTCTGAAAAAAAGCGCCGGGCGGGATGTTTCGCTGTTCTGGCAAGGGAATTGCAGAATCTTATCGCCACCGATGGCACACCACGAAGGAGAGGCCCATGTTGAGTTTACGCGCAGTGAATCACTATTACGGCAGTCAGCATACGCTCTGGAACGTTGACCTCGACCTCGAACCCGGGCGCTGCACCTGCCTGATGGGACTGCCGGGAATGGGAAAAACCACCCTCATCAACTGTATTGCGGGCTATCAGGACATCGAAAGCGGCAGCATCTTCTGGCATGAGGCCAGTGGGCCGCCTTGTGATTTGCAGACCCTTTCACCGCCGCTACGGGCCGCAATGGGCATCGGTTACGTCCCGCAGGACAAACGCATTTTTTCGCAAATGACCGTCGAGGAAAATCTGCGTATTGCACAGAGAGCAGGCAGCGACGGTTTTACGCCTCAGGGACACGATATCTATGAGCTCCTGCCAGAACTCTACCCGTTACGGCAAGTGAAGGGGTCCGCGCTGAGTGAAGACACGCAATATCAGCTGGCACTGGCTGGCGCACTGGTCACACAGCCGAAACTGCTGATCCTCGACGAGCCGACGCGAGGCATGGGGCAAGGGTTCATGCATAAATTGGGGGATTTTATTGTGCGCCTGAATCGCGAGCTCGGATTGACGGTGTTGCTCGCCGAGCAACACCTGTCGTTTATTAGCCGGGTCGCCGACAGATTTTGCCTGCTGCACCGTGGGCGTAACGTGGCGCAAGGCAATGTTCAGCAGTTGGATACCCGGCTACTGGAACAGTTTATGACCCAGAATGAAGTGCTGTGAGCGTGAGATACTGCCCTGGCTCAGCGGCCTCCGGGCCCTGTTCCAGCCAGGGAATTTCCCCCAGACACGGCGCTGGCAGCATGCGCGTTAGCGTCGCCAGATATTCCTGATGCCGTTTGCCAGGTGGAACAACGTCGTTGGCTATCCAGCCCGCTAATGTCAGCCCTGCCTGCTGAATGGCCTGCGCCGTGAGCACCGCGTGATTGATGCAGCCGAGTTTTACCCCCACCACCAGAATCACCGGCAACTGTTCAGCCTTAACCCAATCAGCAAAGGTTGTGGACGATGAAAGCGGCGTATACCAGCCTCCAGCGCCTTCAACCAGCACCCAATCGGCTTTGGCTTCGAGCGCTCGTAATCCCCGCGACATTACCTGCATGTCGATCGGGCGCTGCTCATCTTCGCTCACAATGTGCGGAGAGGTGGGTTCCGCGAAGGTGTACGGGTTGACCTCTTCATAGCTTAAGACGACGGCGCTATTGTGCTGCAACGCCACCGCATCGCTGTTGCGCAGCCCTTGCGCTGTCATTTCGCTGCCCGAGGCTACAGGCTTAAAGCCCGCAGTCTGATAGCGAAGACGGGTTGCTGCCTGCAATAAGGCGCAACTGGCGACCGTCTTGCCCACTTCGGTATCGGTGCCGGTGACAAAGAAACGTTCAGTCACGGTAAATCACTCCTGTAAAAATGTGGTAGCTCAGCACGCAGCGCCCCTGCTGTTTCGGCCAGGCCAACTGAAGCTGTTGCAGATGGCTGCGCGTCAGGGTTTGAGCCGCTCTGCCCGCATGGAGATGCGTCGCCCCAATCCCTTTCAGGGAGCGCATGGCGCTCAACGCATCGTCAAACGTCAGGCTGAACGTCTGAGTCTGGTGCTCAAAACGGTACGGCTTTAACACCGAGAGAATGTGCTCCTGCGATAAAAAACGATTGGCGTGTGGCTGGCCGTCGACGCTCTGCCAGGCCTGATTCAGCTCAGGCAGCGAGTCCGCCAACAGCGTGCTGAACGCCACCACGCCGCCGGGACGTGCCGTGCGAGTGAGCTCTTGTAGCGCCACGCACAACGATTCACACCACTGCACGGCCAGGTTGCTCCAGACCAAATCGTACTGACCCTCGGCTAACGGCATAGATTCGATATCAGCCTGAACATAGTGACGCGCGGCGTTCTGGCGTAGTGCTTCTGCCAGCATCTGCGGCGAAAGATCCAGCGCGGTGACTTCACTCCCGGCTTCCGTCCACAAGCGACTGACGCTTCCCGGTCCACAGCCTGCATCTAACACACGCTCAAATGGCTGCGAGGGGAGCTGGGCCCTCAACGCCGCTGCGCACTGACGCTGTAGCGCATCATGCTGCTGATAGTGACCGGCAGCCCGGCCAAAAGCGGCGGCCACAGCGGATTTATTGACCGGTGGCATTCAGCACCTCCAATAGCTTGTCGATATCTTCCGGTTGATGCGCTGCCGTCAGCGTCACCCGCAAACGTGCGGTGCCTGCGGGCACGGTTGGGGGGCGAATAGCCGTCAGCCACAGTCCCTGTTCGCGCAAGTGGTGCGCTAACCGCAGCGCTCGCTCGTTCTCGCCGACTATCAGCGGCTGAATGGCGCTTTGTGAAGCGGTCAGCGTCATCCCCAGTTGCTCTGCCCCGTGGCGAAAACGGGCGATGTGACTGCGCAGTGTTTCTCGCCGCCTATCGCCTTCCTCACTTCGAATGACTGCCAGAGCCTGGCTTAGCGCCACAGCCTGCGCGGGAGGCATGCTGGTGCTGTAAATCAAATGGCGAGCGAATTGCAGCAGATAATCGGCGGTGGCTTCACTGCATAACACTGCCGCGCCGCTCAGGCCAAAAGCTTTGCCAAAGGTGACCACCAGAAGATCGGGCTTAACCTGCTGCTGCGAGCAGCTTCCTCGCCCCTCTTCACCGCAAACGCCGATACCATGCGCATCATCCACCATCAGCCAGCCATCAGCCTCACGAGTGGCTGCGGCAATCTCTGCCAGCGGCGCACTGTCACCATCCATGCTGAAAATGCCTTCCGTTACCGTGAGCTGAAGGCCTGTAGTCGGTTTCGCCAGCAATTGTGCAAGCTGCCCACTGTCGTTGTGCGCAAAGCGTCGAAGCTGGGCCGGGCTGAGAGAAGCCGCTTCCAGCAAGGAGGCATGACTCAGACGATCGGCCACAATCCTGTCGTCTTTGCCCATCAGCGCGGCAATCAGCGCCTGATTGGCGGCAAATCCAGAGATGAACAGCAGCGCGCGAGGATAACCCAGCCACTCCGCCAGCTGCTGTTCAAGCTGCTGGTGCGCGTCGCTGTAACCCGTCACATGCCCGGACCCCCCGCTACCTGTGCCGTAAAGCGCAGCGCCTTGCTGCCAGGCGGCGACAATCTGCGGGTGGTGACTCAGCCCCAGATAGTCGTTACTGGAAAAATTCAGCCAGCGCTCCTCACCCTGCTGTAACCAGCGGCCCGCACCTTGCGTAACGGGTTGACGCTGGCGAAAGGTTTGCGCCGAGCGTCGTTCTGCCAGCGCTGTGTCTATGCGTTGCTGCCAGCTCATACCGTCGCCGCGTTGTAGTAATCGTCTGTGTCCGGTGTTAACAGCGCCTGCTCCAGCTTCTGCTGCTGTTCGATATCGCCTGAAAGCACTTCAGTCTGCTGCGGATTGATCCCCAGTTTGCGGAACAACAGCAGGTCTTTATCCTCTTCCGGGTTCGGCGTGGTCAGCAGCTTGCAGCCATAGAAAATCGAGTTTGCGCCCGCCATAAAACACATCGCCTGAGTCTGCTCGTTCATCTTCTCGCGGCCTGCGGAGAGGCGCACGTGCGAAGTTGGCATCATGATGCGAGCCACTGCGATGGTGCGGATAAACTCAAACGCATCCACGTCTTCGTTGTTCTCCATCGGCGTGCCTTTGACCTTCACCAGCATGTTGATGGGCACGCTTTCTGGCGGCGTTGGCAGGTTTGCCAGTTGCAGCAACAAACCGGCGCGATCGTTCACCGTTTCCCCCAGGCCTACGATGCCACCAGAGCAAACTTTTATCCCCGCATCACGCACTTTGCCCAGCGTATCCAGACGTTCCTGATAGGTACGAGTGGTGATAATGTTGCCGTAAAACTCCGGTGAGGTATCGAGGTTATGGTTGTAATAATCCAGCCCGGCCGCACCCAGACGCTGTGCCTGTGAATCGGACAGCGTGCCCAGCGTCATGCAGGCTTCCAGGCCCATTTCTTTCACGCCTTTGACCATCTGCTCAAGGTAGGGCATGTCGCGTTCATGTGGATTTTTCCACGCCGCGCCCATGCAAAAACGGGTCGACCCGGCGTTTTTCGCTTTACGCGCAGAGTCGAGCACCTGATCAACCTCCATCAGACGTTCGGCTTCAAGCCCGGTTTTGTAGCGAGCACTTTGCGGGCAATATTTGCAGTCTTCCGGGCAAGCGCCTGTCTTAATCGACAGCAGCGTGCTGACCTGCACCTGGCGAGGATCGAAGTGCTGACGATGCACCTGCTGCGCTTCAAACAGCAGTTCCAGCAAGGGTTTATTAAAAAGTTCAGTGACCTGCGACAGTGTCCAGCGTGGGTGGTGAGCCATTGGCGTCTCCAAAAGGGGTTCAGTTGTTTCTTGGTTCAGTGTAGGATCGTAAACCTAAAACTTTTTAAAATGGTTTACAAGTCGATTATGACCCAGGACGATCTCGCTTTCGATCAGCGCCATATCTGGCACCCCTACACGTCAATGACCTCCCCGCTCCCGGTTTACCCCGTGGTGTCTGCGCACGGCTGCGAGTTGCAGCTCGCCTCCGGTGAGCAACTTGTGGATGGCATGTCGTCATGGTGGGCGGCGATCCACGGCTACAACCATCCTCGCCTCAATGCCGCCATGACCCAACAGATTGAGCAGATGTCGCATGTGATGTTTGGCGGGATAACCCACCCTGCCGCCATCGCGTTGTGCCGCAAACTGGTGGCAATGACGCCGGAATCGCTCGAATGCGTATTCCTGGCCGATTCAGGATCGGTCGCGGTGGAAGTGGCGATGAAAATGGCCCTGCAATACTGGCAGGCGAAAGGCGAATCTCGTAGCCGCTTCCTGACGTTCCGCAACGGCTATCATGGCGATACGTTTGGTGCGATGTCGGTCTGCGATCCAGACAATTCGATGCACAGCCTGTGGAAAGGTTATCTGCCGGAAAACCTGTTCGCGCCTGCGCCGCAAAGCCGCTTTGACGGTGAGTGGGATGAACGCGATATGGT
The DNA here is from genome assembly GCF_047713085.1 of Pantoea sp. sgz302252. NCBI lineage: Bacteria > Pseudomonadati > Pseudomonadota > Gammaproteobacteria > Enterobacterales > Erwiniaceae > Pantoea > Pantoea sp. sgz302252. The sequence goes on along the minus strand of NZ_JBLFJW010000009.1, from coordinate 5,381 downwards.
GGCCTTTGCGCGCCTGATGGCGGCTCATCGCAGCGAGATTGCCGCCGTTATCGTCGAGCCTATCGTTCAGGGCGCGGGCGGGATGCGCATGTATCACCCGGAGTGGCTGCGTCGTCTGCGCAAGATGTGTGACCGCGAAGGAATTCTGCTGATTGCCGATGAAATCGCCACCGGATTTGGCCGTACAGGCAAACTGTTTGCCTGTGAACATGCCGGGATTGCGCCCGATATTCTCTGTCTGGGCAAAGCCCTGACTGGCGGCACCATGACGCTTTCCGCCACCCTGACCACCCGCGAAGTGGCAGAAACCATCAGCAATGGGGAAGCCGGTTGCTTTATGCACGGCCCAACTTTCATGGGCAACCCGCTGGCCTGCGCCGTGGCAGCAGAAAGCCTCGCGCTGTTGGAAGAAGGCCACTGGCAGCAGCAAGTGGCAACTATTGAGGCACAGCTTAAATGTGAGCTTTCAGAAGCCATCGACTCGCCTTTGGTGGCGGATGTGCGCATTCTCGGCGCTATCGGTGTGGTGGAAACGAAAGAGCCCGTCAACATGGCGCGGCTGCAAAAATTCTTTGTCGAACAAGGAGTCTGGGTTCGTCCTTTTGGCAAACTGATTTACCTGATGCCCCCGTTTATCATTACACCGGAACAGTTAAATCAGTTGACGAAAGCGGTAAAAGCCGCGCTAAGTGACAACACACTTTTCAGCCGCTGAGCTACACTGAGTCGTTAATTCAGAGGCGAGGAAAAGCGATGAAACTTGTCAGTCATGATTTTAAAGACGGCGATAAGCTCCCGCACCGTCAGGTGTTCAACGGCATGGGCTACGACGGTGACAACCTGTCGCCACACCTGGCGTGGGACGATGTGCCCTCCGGCACGAAAAGCTTTGTCGTGACCTGCTATGACCCGGACGCGCCAACCGGTTCCGGCTGGTGGCACTGGGTTGTGGTGAATCTGCCTGCCGACACGCGAGTGTTACCGCAAGGCGCAGGTTCAGGCATCGCCGACCTGCCAGATGGCGCGATTCAGACCCGTACCGATTTTGGCAAAGCAGGCTACGGCGGAGCAGCTCCACCGAAAGGCGAAACGCACCGTTACATCTTTACGGTGCATGCGCTGGACGTGGCCAAAATTGAAGTAGACGAAGGGGCAAGCGGTGCCATGGTCGGCTTTAACGTGCATTTCCACAGCCTGGCAAGTGCGTCTGTGACGGCGATGTTTAGCTGACCCATTGAGCCTTCGTAAAGGAAGGCTCAATGTTCAATGTTTTTCTGGTGTTTACCTTCACTATTAGCTTTATAAGTGTCATCTTTCTTTCCTTGTGAAGGATATTTTTCAGATATATCTCAGCACTATTTTCTGATGAAAATGTGGCTCATCGCTAAGTATCGAGTCATTAAAAACATTCATACATTCTTAATCTAAACTCATTCTGAGTTGACTTCCCCTCCCCAAAAAGCTCAATGGCAACATATTTTTCATATTAACTATGGCATATCAGTAATTACATCATTATTTATATCTCTACTAAATAACATATAGATATACCATGATATCAGCCACAGTGTAGATATCATTGCCCTATTAACCTGTAAAACTTTCTTGAGTTAAATATTGACCGTTTCATTTTTTAAATATACTCCGTGAAATGGCCCCGACTAAACACCCTAAAAGCATCACTGCAAAGCTTAAGGTGAAAAAAATAGTTGCTATCCATATCCCCCCCACCCACCCAGGGAAGTCGGACGCTTGATGAAAACTATATGCAATGAAATTAAATACAAAAACGGCAATAAAAATAATTGATGCATAACCGAAACAAAACCATAAACCACTAAAACCTAACATGTATGAAACTCTACCACCACAAATTAATGGCAACCCCCAAATTATATATAAAACATAATCACCATGAATATTTAATCGTGCATAAACATACTCATCAAACGATGACCAAAGGAACAAAAAAAACAAAAAAAGCAATATCCATAACAAATCAGTGAGGAATTTTTTTCCCATTTCAATGATTACCAGGATCTGGCCCAAAAACTGGACTCCGGTTGTATCCGGCCTCTCCAGGTTGGGGCCCGGGATTGATTGGGGAGTTTGGCCATGATGTTTTAGGAATAGATTTCCCGCATGCTTTCATAGCCTATTCTGCACAATGGCAAAAATTAAATTTGGTGAAATTATAATTTTCACCTTTACAATTTTTCATTGACTCTCGAATGCACTCATCTAATGAAGGATTTTGAGGCTCAGTGCAAACTGTTCCCGACTTATTAGGTGCCGGATCTGCATGGGTACCATTATTATCAAAACTTGATGTAGTTCCATCTTCAAATTTTATATAGCAATGTCTTGCATAAGGCACTGGGATAGGATCAAATGTTCTATGGCACATCTGAAAAAGCCCTAATGCATCAACCTCTCTTAAAGGATCCAACGGATATGTATACAAATTCCACCCACCCCGCAGTCCAATCGGATCCTGAGTGATATACCGGCCCTGCATCGGGTCGTAGTAACGGTGGCGGTTGTAATACAGCCCGGTTTCTTCATCGGACTGCTGGCCCGGCAGACGGATAAGCTGGCTCAGCTTGTGCGGATTTGTTTCCGTCAGCACATTGCCCCAGGCGTCGTGGTCTGCCTGCCATGCTGTGCTGCCGTCTTCGTTTATCAGCGCCTGCGGCAGGCTACGGCGGATCAATAAGCAGACTGTTATTATCATTTTTCTTATCTGGCATGGTATTCTTGGCTGAATATCATCATCAAAGCTCTTTATTTTTTTTGTAATGATGAGTTAGTGGCACAGATTTGCATTTTCTATCTAGTTCTTTGCTTAAATTTTTTCTTAAGCAAACTGTTTCCTTGCATGCTTGATCACCAATATCAAAAATAGTATCTAACAATTCATTAGAAATTAATTCTTTTTCTGCCAGGTTTGACATTACTGACAATGAAAAAAACCTATTTTTGGTTAAGAAAGCAAGCTTAGCTACGTGCATTATCTCTTCACTGCTGTTAATTAATGATGTATCCATGGTAATGTCAGGTTCAGAATCCCACTTTTCACAAAGAGATAACCACTGAGCGATACTTATAGAAGGGGAAACCACTGCATATATTGTTTTGTTTTTCATTTTAAATCCCTATATCATTTCAGGTTGCTCGCTAGCTATTTCGCCACCAAGTTTCTTGTATATTTTGCACGCAGACATATCACCCATAATACATTGTTCTTTGGTAATCAGCATGCTTAAATCTTGCATGAAAAACAAATCACCTATAGCAGATATTTTCCCAATCCCTTTTAAAAACTCTGTCCACTTTGCCAATGATTTCTTCCCTAAAGCACATCTATATTTACCGGTTGACTTATCATAGATGTTACCATCTTTATCAATAACTTCATTTGAATCATATATATGGCCATGCGGGTCACTCGGCCATGGGTCAACGTCCGCATTATGGACAGTTATATTTCTGCCATCAATTTTAGTTCTTTCTAATCCTAATGCATCAACCTCTCTTAGAGGATCCAACGGATACCCATAAGCATTCCACCCACCCCGCAGCCCAATCGGGTCCTGAGTAATATACCGCCCCTGCATCGGGTCGTAGTAACGGTGGCGGTTGTAATACAGCCCGGTTTCTTCATCGGACTGCTGGCCCGGCAGACGGATAAGCTGTTGCAGGTTTTGTGGATTATCCTCGTGCAGCAGATTGCCCCATTCGTCATATTCCGCCTGCCAGGCGAGGCTGCCGTCCATGTTGATTAACGCCAGCGGCAGTCCGCGGTGGTCGCAGTGGTACAGATGAATTTTCCGATCCGGAATATAAACAGGCTCCATCTGCCCGGCCATCTGCTCCACCGTCAGCCCACAGCCTGCCAGCCACTGGCGGATGTCCTCGCTGACGCCGTTCTGCTGAATTTCCAGTTCAAGCCTGTCCAGCAGCGAGGTCAGTTCCGGCGGCAGCGTCACGCTGCCTTCCTGTTGCAGCTTTTCCGCCAGCGTGCGGCGGACCGCTTTTCTCAGCTCCGCAGCCGGTGTTTCGATGCGCAGCAGCGGCGTGAAGCTGCCCGGCAGATAAATTGTCTGGACGCGGGTGCCTTCCGTTTCCGTGGTGGTCAGGCGGTCGCCGTCCCAGCCGTACCACACCGTCTGCTTCAGTTCCGGCTGGCTGCAGCTGCCGTCGTGGAATACTGTCGCCTTCCACACCTGTTTGCTGATGCGGCGGCCCAGCGGGTCATAGCGGTAGCGGCTTTTTATGTGGATATAGCCATTTTGCCTCTGTTGATACTCCACCAGCCGGTGCTGCGGGTCGTAGCGATAATGGTGCGTGTGGCTGCCGAATTTGCGGATGGCCCGTTCGTCTTTCTCTGTCAGATTGCCGTGGTGGTCGTGGTGGTAATAAAAATGTGCGTCCTGTCCGGGACGGTTGTCCGGCCAGACCGCTGGCAGCAGCGGATTGCCGGTCAGGCGGTTGCCCGCCGGGTCCGTCAGTGAGATGTACAGCTGGTCGTTGATATGCGTGCTGTGCAGACGACCGTTCTCATACTGATACTGGCGCTGGGTATGCGGGCCGCTCAGGGTGATAAGTTCGCCGTTGTCGTTCCAGCGGTACGCCCGGCTGAGCGACGGGACCGTGGCCGTACGGTCACTGAGCTGACCTGTCTGCATGTAGCCGGTGGTGAGGGAAAAATTCCCGAAAGTGCGCTGCGTCTCGCGGTGCAGGCGGTCGCGGGTGAAGTCGATGAGCGGTGTGTCACCGAGCTTCATGCCTGCCAGATGGCCGGAGCCGTAGGTCAGCCACTCTGCGGCCGGGAGACCGTCAGGTGTGACGCAGGTGGCGAGTCCGGCCTGCCATGCGTGGCGGGTGTCGTGCTGCCACAGCAGTTCTTCAGAGTCCGCGGCGTGGACGGTCTGCCGTTCACGTGTGAGGCGGCCCTGGTCGTTGTAGTCATAGTGAACGGCCACGCGCTGGCCTTCGCTGAGGTGACAGATACCGCTCAGCCAGCCGCGCTCATCATACTGCCACTGCTCCGCCGGTTCGCCGCTGACCGTGCGGTGCGTCAGCCGGTCAGATTCATCGTAGTGCCAGAGGGTGATGAGGCCTTCATCGTCACTTTGGGTGAGTTTGCCGGTCAGCCCGTATTGGTAGCGCTGCGTGCGGCCATCGAACCCGGTCTGCTGCATCAGGCGGTCCAGTGCATCCCAGGTGAATTCCGTGTGGCGGCCGTTTTCATTGGTCAGTTGAATGACACGCCCGGCATCATCATATGCCATCTGCCGGGTCAGGCTGCCGGAAGTGGTACTGACCGGTCGCCCGGCGGCGTCGAACTGCGTTTCCCGGCGGGTGCTGTCCGGGAGCAC
>NZ_JBLFJW010000008.1:0-174515 GCF_047713085.1 Pantoea sp. sgz302252 | reverse complement strand
TAATGCCGTTCACTTAAGCCTCGCGTGACTTATAGCTGAACGGATATTTAGGCGGAATATAAAGCACCGAACGCTCGTATCGTCGGTGCTTTCTTTTTTCCGGAAGGATAAAGGCTTTTACATTTTCCCTCATTCCTTTCAGATGCTTAGGTATATTCCCCGTCGCGCCCTTACCACTCACCCTGACCTGCGATATCAGAATATTTAATGCCGCCACGAAACTTATCCGGGTTGGAATAACGCCGGCCTCTCCTGCAATATCCACCATTTCCTTTCTCAGCAGGTTGTACGACACCAGGATCCCCCACAGCTCCTGTTTTACCCCCTCCGGAAATCGGCTCCGCAGTGTGACCTCCCCCTTCAACTGCCGTCTTTTTAGCTCTCCATAGCCTAGTTCGATCTCCCAGCGTTCCCAGTAAATTCGCAGCAAATCTTCGACTGGCCAGGCGACCGGATCGGTCAGCGACGTTAAAAATCCCGTGATTTTCCCTTTACCGCCACCGCTGACATAACTCACCATCCTTGCCCGCCAGACTTCCGGGAGATGAGGCGCAGCCTTGCGAGCCTGAGGTGAAACCGGCATCTCAATCAGCATGTCGTAATCGCTGTATCGTTCGATAACCTCATAGCGGAGTTTACTTTTTACTGGTGTGAGCCAGTGTGTGCAGGCTCCGGCCTGCTGCCATTCCAGGAAAAAAGCCGCGCTGAAATAACAGCGGTCGAACAGGGTCAGCGTATGGTCAGGGGCGGAGGAAATCAGACGATGCGCCAGCGTTAGCTCCCCCTCGGCCACACCGCCAAACGCCGCATCCAGCAACATATGGGAATGGGTTGCCATCAGCCCGACCATCCGTACCTGCGGGAATGTCCCCGTGGACGGTTCGATAAACCCAAAAGCAGCGGCGTTCTCAGGTGAATCGGGCGTGCGAAAAAGTGTTCCGTCAACGCTCAGAACCCGGAGGCCATGGAACGTAGCGGGCCCGAGTGCCGCAGGTTGCCAGGCCTCGTTGCAGGCATGAAAAAGGTAGCGAAGTGGGGCTTCGCCCAGGCGCTGGCGTGCGGCAGTGAGTACGCTGGGGGCAAGGCTTTGATAACCGTCTTCAGGCTGGAGAACAATGTCGAGATGATGGCAGACATCTTTAATGGATAAGTCACGCAGCAACCCCATCATCAGAATAAGCCAGACAGCCTGCTCAGCAGGGAGGCGACGCCTGCGAATGCTGGCCTTCTGGCAGGCGCTTAATGCCTGGTGTATCCAGAGGGGGTCAAGGGAGCGAGAAAAAGCATCCAGCTCAGAGGCGAAAGCATCAACAACAAAATCCATATCCTGTTCAGACATAAAAAAATCCGGGAGCAGAGGGCTGTTCCCGGATTGTCTCTCACTGGCAGGATCGTTCAAGTACTCTTAAATGATCGGCATTACGTGTTTACCCCGGCGTTTTTCGCCGCGCGGATGTTGATCCCAACGGCTTCGATAAACATCCCCAACGCGGTTTTACGGGTGAAGAGCCAGAACACGATCAGCGTGACCAACGCGATGATCACCGGCGTTGGGAACAGCAGTAACTTGCCGCTGCCAATCCAGGCTAACGACGGCGAATCAAAGGTGACGATCTGCCCGGAGGTGATCAACTGCGCCACGCCTCGACCGGCCACCATCAGGATCAGCGTCGCGACAAACGGCTGGATCTTGAGGATCGCCACCAGAATGCCGTTCCACAATCCGGCCAGCACGCCCGTGCCCAGTGCAGCCAGCAATACAACAGGCAAACTGTGCCCGGACACAATCATTGAGGCCGCCGTGGCTCCGGAAATCGCCATCACTGCGCCAACGGACAAATCAATGCCACCGGTAGCAATGACCAGCGTCATACCCATCGCCAGCAGCGCCACAGGTGCCGCGCGGTTAAGAATGTCGATTGGGCTGCCGAACAAGCGCCCGTCCTGCAACACCACCTGGAAAAAGTGAGGCGCGACGAGGCTGTCGACCAGCAAAACTAAAATCAACGCCGCAAGTTGCGGCATCCCCGTCGGCCAGCGAAAGCGGCGTTTCGGCGGGGTAGTTTGAGGAACAGATTGTGGCATCACTGCTTACCCCTTATACCGCAATAGCATTCATGATCGCCGGAACGGACAGCGCATCCAGCGGGATCTCTGCCACCTGTTTACGATCGCGCAGGATGATCACCCGATCGGCATAACTCACTAATTCTTCAAGTTCAGAAGAGATAACCAGCAGCGCCAGGCCATCAGCACAAAGCGTTTCGATGAGGCGAATGATTTCCGCATGCGCCCCGACATCGATGCCACGAGTCGGTTCGTCAAGGATCAGGAACTGTGGACGCGTCAGCAACCAGCGGGACAGCAACACTTTTTGCTGATTGCCGCCGGAAAGAAACTCAATCGGCTGTTCCGCGCTCGGGGTGCGAATGCCTAGCTGGCGTATAAACCGCTCGGCAATCTCATTTTGTTCACGCCGAGGGATGGGGCGCAGCCAGCCGCGCTGAGCCTGTAGCGCCAGAATGATATTTTCCCGCACCGAGGCGGCGGCAATAATCCCGTCAGTTTTCCTGTCTTCCGGGCAGAAACCAATGCCCAGACAAGAAGCCTGATGCGGCGAGCGCAGCGTCTGCGGCTTGCCTTTGATCTCCGCACTGCCGCTGTCTGACGGTTTGATCCCGAAGATAACCTCTGCGGTTTCGGTACGCCCGGAGCCGAGCAAGCCAGCCAGCCCCACAATTTCACCGGGTCTAACCTGCAAATCGAACGGCTCGATGACGCCTTTCTTGCCGTAGCCTTTGAACGCCGCAACGGGTTTATCGCTAAGCAGCGTGCGGCCTGCGCGTTGCAGCGCATTGTTGTCCAGCTCGCGGCCCAGCATCATTTTGACCAGCTCTATCTGCGGCAGCGCTTTGGTTTCCCGGCAGCCGACAAAGCCGCCGTTACGCAAGACGGTGATCCTGTCGCTAACCTGATAAACCTGATCGAGAAAGTGGGTGACGAAGATCAGACTGACGCCCTGATCGCGCAGTTGGCGCATCAGGGTGAAGAGCATTTCCACTTCCTGGGTGTCGAGGCTCGCGGTGGGTTCGTCGAGGATCAGCACCTTGGCGGAGAGATCGATCGCGCGGCAGATGGCGACAATTTGCTGCATCGCCACAGAGAAGCGGTTTAGCGGCTCGCGCACGTCCAGCGAAAAACCGTACGAAGCCATCAGCTCGGTGGCACGCTTTTCCATCTCTTTACGCTGGATAAGCCCGAAACGGCGCGGTTCGCGGCCGATAAACAAATTATCCGCCACCGACATGTTGGGCAGCAGGTTCACTTCCTGATACACCGTCCCAATGCCCAGTTGTTGAGCATGCGCGGTATTTTTCGGGGAGATGGGCTGGCCTTCCAGCCAGATGGTGCCGCGATCGGCGTGATAGACACCGGTCAGGGCTTTAATGAGGGTCGATTTTCCAGCGCCATTTTCGCCGAGAAGCGCCATGATTTCACCGCGTTTCAGGCTGAAATCAACGTTATCCAGCGCTTTTACACCGGGGAAAAATTTGCTCAGGCCTTCCGTGCGCAAAATCTCCTGCTGCTGCTGGGTGCTCATGAGTGACCCCTCTCCCTAGCCCTCTCCCGCGGGGAGAGGGAACGATTCGATGCAGGTTTTGACTTTCTCCCTCTCCCAGCCCTTCAGAGGGAACAAAACCAGCGCCTTCACCTTCCGGCCCTCTTCTTTTGGAAAAGAACCGGGGCGAAGGGGCTGGCACAACGAATCAGTAACCCATATCTTTTTTCTTATCGAGCTGCGCCTGGGCGCTGTCTTTCAGATAGAGCTGTGAGTGGGTCAGGGTCAGTTTCGGCGGCATAGTGCCGTCTTTCTTGAACTTCTCAAGCGCGTCAAAGGCCGGGCCTGCCATGTTTGGCGTCAGCTCAACGTTGGCGTTGGCTTCATCGGCCAGCATCGCTTTATAGATATCCGGTACGCCGTCGATGGAGCCTGTCAGAATGTCTTTGCCCGGCTTCAGACCGGCTTCTTTGATGGCCTGAATGGCCCCGATAGCCATGTCATCGTTATGGGCGTAAACCATGCAGATGTTCTTGCCGTTGTTTTCAGCCTTGATGAAGCTCTCCATGACTTCTTTCCCTTTACTGCGGGTAAAGTCACCGGACTGAGAACGAATGATGTTGATGTTTGGCGCTTTGGCGATGGCTTCTGCAAAGCCTTTCTTGCGGTCAATGGCGACGCTTGCGCCAACGGTGCCCTGCAGTTCAACCACGTTACACGGTTTGCCCGCTTCGGTTTTCACCAGCCAGTCGCCGATGAGTTTCCCTTCGAGGATGTTGTCGGCGGTCACCGTGGTCATGTACAGCGATTTGTCTTTAACGTCGATGGAGCGGTCAAGCAGGAACACGGGGATCTTCGCCTGTTTGGCTTCTTTCAGCACCGGCTCCCAGCCTGTCGCCACCACGGGTGCGATGAAAATGGCGTCCACGCCCTGAGCGATAAACGAACGTACCGCTTTGATTTGGTTTTCCTGTTTTTGCTGACCATCGGCAATTTTCAGGGTGATACCGCGTTTTTCAGCTTCACTTTTCGCCACGCTGGTTTCGGCAGCACGCCAACCGGATTCCGATCCGACCTGCGAAAATCCTACGGTTAAAGGAGCAGCCATCGCCATAGACGACATGGCTGCGGTAACAGCGGAGACCAAAAGTAAGCGCTTCCACATAGGGGGTTCCTCTTCGGGTTATTGTAGTATACCCGTTATATTTCGAGCTGCAGGTGCGTTGGCCGCACTCCCTCACCCCAGTCACTTACTAAAGTAAGCTCCTGGGGATTCACTCCCTTACCGCCTTCCTGAAACTCGAACTATTTAGGGTATAAAAAGGAATCTGCCGAAAAACTATAGACAATGGGAAATGTAACGAGATGCGTTACATCACACTTCCAAAAAGAGAATTCGCAAATTGTAAGCGCTTCCACAAACGTATCGAGGAAGCAGCTACGTTTATGGATTTTTCGCCTGGTTAAAGGCTCTGAAAATCAGCGCAGACGTGGGTGGAAGCTGAAAAGAAGCGAAGACATTTACAGTGAGTTGGCTATAATACCGGGCACTTGATTGACCTACATTTTAAAGGAATCAGACATGAGCTTACTCAACGTCCCAGCGGGCAAAGAGCTGCCTGAAGATATCTACGTCGTTATCGAAATTCCGGCTAACGCAGATCCTATCAAATACGAAATCGACAAAGACACCGGTGCGCTGTTTGTAGACCGTTTCATGTCTACCGCGATGTTCTATCCGTGCAACTACGGTTACATCAACCACACCCTGTCTCTGGACGGTGACCCGGTTGACGTTCTGGTCCCAACGCCATACCCACTGCAGCCAGGTTCTGTGATCCGCTGCCGTCCGGTTGGCGTTCTGAAGATGACCGACGAAGCCGGTGAAGATGCGAAACTGGTTGCGGTACCGCACACCAAACTGAGCAAAGAGTACGATCACATCAAAGATGTGAACGACCTGCCAGAGCTGCTGAAAGCGCAGATCTCCCACTTCTTCGAGCAGTACAAAGCGCTTGAGAAAGGCAAATGGGTGAAAGTAGAAGGCTGGGACAACGCAGCAGCTGCAAAAGCTGAAATCGTTGCCTCCTTCGAACGTGCTCAGAAGAAATAAGACTTCCGTCTTTGAGAACACCGCCTCCGGGCGGTGTTTTTCATTCTAAGATTGCCATCAGCCTTGCCAGTGCTTCTTCCACAATTTCAGGGTGTGTTTTCTCACCACTCTTCATTGCCTACAGACTCATCGAGTCCCCAGATCTGTTCCTCCGAAATTTTAGGCGCATCCAGATCACACTCGTCAATCAATTCATCCAGCGCGTAACGCTTGCGAAGTTCCGTAGTTGATACTGACTGACTATCCTCCACCTCAACCTCCTTATTCTACCCTGTTACCTGACGGCACTTTCAGTGCGCTACATCTCTGATGAGCTGATGTCATGTTCTACGCGCTTCTTTTTTAACCTGCCAGAACTGATTGGGGATTTTAAGCAGAACTGCGTGGCGATACGGAGAAGGGAGGAAAACGGGAATTCGTTGCAGGAAATTCCTCTGCCTTGCTCGCAAAAAAATAACGCCACTCGAAAGTGGCGTGAGAGTGATGACAAACCTCTAACGAATGAGATTTGTCATAGGGTACCGAATAAAAAAACAAGGAAAATCAATTTATTGATTTTCGGCTGATAACCACAAAGAAGGAAAAACCACGCTTTTTCCTTCTTTGTCAGCAGTCTGACGCCACTCGAAAGTGACGTTATTCCTGTCAGAACGGATCTTTATCGAGCCAGTTTCCGGTGTCAATCCTGGTAAATCCTTCCACCGAGCGCTGGTAGACGTACATCCATGCGCTGCCATACGGTGTCTGGATCAAATGACGTGCGTACTCACCGCCTTTGGTGCGTAGCGCATCAAGCTCGGCGAGCGTCGAGGCGTCGATTCGATACACTTCACCTGCTACTGTTCCTTCGCCGGGAACGGCACCTGGATAGTGGCCCAGGCTGTAGAGTTGATAGTTATCGACGCTGTGATCGCCCAGCCACTGAGCGTTGGTCATCCAGTGGCTGTTGCCCTGTTTGCGTCGTAAACTGCCGTAAACAAATATTCGCATTGCTAAAACTCAAACTGATAGAGCAGATCAAGTGCCTGGTCTATGCCAGACACCGCTTCCAGGTATAGCTTGGGCATCAGGCGATAGCGTAACGTGAGTGTTGCCAGAGAGTCAAAAATTCCCACGCCATATTTTACCTGCAGGCCCGGCGCGATATAACCGCTGACCACTACCTGCGAGGAGTCGCCTACACCTGCGGTATCCAGGGCCAGATTGCTTACGCCAAACGTCTCGCCGATTTTACCCACAACCTGCCCACTTTGTGCAACCCCTAGTCCGACCAGCGCCGAGGTCATCGCCGCGCCATCGCTGCCTTCACTTTCAAGTCCCTGCCCACGAAGCAGGTAAGAAAGCGCCATTTGCTGCGACATAGCGGGGTCGGAGAAGATTTCTGCCTTCGGTTGATCGGCCATACCGGTCACACGCACGCCAGCAATAACGTTATCTTCCGTGGCTTCCGGGTTACGAATCGCTTCAATATTCAACAATGGCTGGTCCGGTGGGCCTGAGAAAAGTAGCACGCCTTTGCGCACAATCAGGTCCTGACCATAAGCATGGAAGCGCCCTTCCGGAATGTTAATCTGCCCGTTAAGGCCCAAGCCTTGTTTGTCCTGCGCCACTTTCAGGTCGCCGGTCAGACGTGCTTTCAGACCAAACGCATCCAGACGCACGTTATTGCCCACGTGAATGGTCAGGTTGCTGTTGACAGGAATACCGGCCGTCTGCGGATTCACCGGTTTCAACTCTTTGTCGAGCATCACTTCATCACTGGACACGCCGACAGCGCTTTCCGGCACATCATGAACCACGATTCGCGCCCACGGCACGTCAACGTTGCCATCGAGCGTGAACAGGCTCGGCGTCGCGGTAAACACCACATCAGGTGAGACATCCAGGCGCACCATTGGCGGCACCGTGATACGCACGCGGCTGCCTTTCGCTGCCACCTGCGCACGCCAGTTGTCGATTTGCGTCCAGTCAGCATTCCCGCTCAGGCTGATCTGGCCTTGTCTCGTCGCAATGACGCCATCCAGCGTTGAACGGGTACCGTTGAAGTTCATCGCAATGCGGCTCGGCTGCATATCAAACGGCATGAAGTTGCCGTCGATATCCAAACCGCTCAAAGCCAGCTGCCCGAACAGTTGCGGGCTCAGAACATTGCCGCCCAGACGCAGGTTGGCGTTAAGCAAACCTGTCGCTTTTTCACCGCGAGAGAAGATCGGGTTAACCATCGCCAGCGAGAAGTTGCGAATGTTGACGTTGCCGCCCAGATTACGCCGCCCTTGCGGATCGGTGACTTCAACCTGCCCGTCCATCTGACCGTTATTGGTCAAGCGGATTGTCCAGCCCAGCAGCGCACGGTTGTTATGCAAATCGGCACTCAGATTCAGCGTATCAAACGCCACTGGCAGCGGCGCATCGTTGACGGTCTGCGTCACCTTCACGTTGCGCCCGGAGAGCGTCACCTTGCCCTGCGGCAGGCCTTCTTTGGTGGTATCCCAGCTCACGTCGGCATTACCGCTAAACACACCGCTGGCCTGGGTCGCTTCTGGCATAAACGGCTTGAGCATCGCCAAATCGAAGCGATTAAGATTCACCACCGCACGCCCGCTTGCGCCCGCATCAATGGTTTGTGGCACGCACAGCTCGGCGTTCGGGTTAGTCCAGCAGTGAGGGCCAACGCTGATTTTCTGCTCTTTGTTACGGTAATCGAGAACGATAGCGCGAGAGAGCGACCACGGCCCCACCGGCGTCTGGAAGCGGGTATTGCTCAGCGTCCCTTTCCAGCGCACCTCTTTGCGATCAAAGCTCCCGGCCAAATCAAGCTGGCCAGATACCGGTTCGCCCTGAATCCGCAATTCCAGCTTGTGCTGCTTCTCATCACCTTTCGCCGAAAGCTGCACGCGGCTGATATTGACGCCAGGTTGAGCAAGGCTGTCCACGCGCACATCCAGATTGCCGCCAATCTGGTCGGCAGATTTGATATCGCCTTTGATGTCGACCTGCGCCACGCTCAGCTCCTGCCAACGCAGGTGGCTGGCGGTGATATCGGCCAACAGCTGCGGCGCATCAACGGTGCCGCGCACCTTCAACAAGCCTTTCGCTGTACCGCCAAGGCCTGGCAGCGCATTGTCCAGACCCGGCGCATCAATGGTGGCATCCAGGTTCAACTCTTTCACCCCGAGTTCGCCCTTCACGTCCGCGCTGTTGTGGCCAAGCTCCAGATGCAGACCTGGGATTTTCCATTGCAGATAGCTGTTGCCGGAAAGCTTGCCCTCAACGTTGACCTTGTTTTGTTTCACGTTGCCGGTGAGCTTCATTTCAGGCACATCCATCTGCCAGCTGCCGCCGTACAGGCTGCCGCGGGTTTTAATGAGCCCGTTGAGTTTCGCCGGCCATTCAGGCGTTTCTTTCGCGGTGTTGATCCCGTCGAGCGTCAGTTCGCCGCGCCAGCTGATGGCTTTCTGCCAGTCGAGCAGCGCTTTGAGTTCCGTTTTACCTTCCAGCGCCGCGATGGTCAGCTTGTCGAGATTCACCTGCAGCTCGTTGCCTTTGGCATCCAGCGTGACGGTGGCTGGCGGCACGCCCTGCCCTTTCACTGCGGTGCGGAAAGAGAGGGTGTAATCGGTCATTTTGCCGCTGAGTTTCAGTTTCAGGTTGTCCGCCTGGAACTGTTTTTCCCCGGTGAACGGCCAGTAAACCTGCTTACTCAGCACTTCCAGGTTCAGCGGCAGCCCGGCTTCCGCCAGCTGTGCCTGGGCACGCAAATCCACATCCACAGGGCCAGACAGATTGATCCCCACGTCGAGCTGCTTGCGCACTTCGCCGCCGATCTTCATTTTGATCTTCTCACCCTTCACCGGATCGATGTTCAGGGTGCTGTTGAGGGTCAAATCAACCGGCCAGTTGTCCTGCAATTTCGCGGTCCCGGTGGCGTTGACGGTGCCCTGGCTGGAATCGACGTCCAGCGCATCGAGCTTCATATTGCCGTCGATGCTGCTGACTTTCAGCAGCAGGTTGTAGACCGTCAAATCGGTGTCGCCCGTTAACCGAAGCTGCTCGCCGCGGAACTCTTCAATGTTGAGGTTCAGCGGTAAATGCACATCGGTCATTTCCGGCAGCACCGGTTTTGAGAAGAGATCTTTCATCGTTTCGCCAAGCGGTTTTTCATCCGGCTTCGGCTTGTCGATTTTCGGCTCAACCACCTGTTCCTGCGCCACTTTCGCGACTTTCGGCAAGGCAATCAGCAAGCCCTGCAGCGAGGTTGGCGTCAGGGTCAGGTTTTTCTCCTGCCAGTTCAGGCCGGAAGTGAAATCCATCACTGACACGGTGGTGTCGTCGATTTTGATATTGACGTGATCCAGCGCCACCCGGCTCAGGGTGATGGGATACGATGTTGAGAGGTTTAGCGGACCGCTGTCCTCTTCAGGTGGCGGAGCAGACGGCGGCATTTTTTTGCTGTCGATAGTCACGTTCACGTTGCTGAGTGAAAGATCATTCACGCACAGGCTGCTGTTCCACAGGCATTTCGTATCGACAGCCAGATGGAACTGCCCGGCGTCAACGGCCACACCCGGTTGCTCATAACGCAGATTTTTAACGGTGAGATCTTTCCAGCCGCCAACAACCTGGCCAATCGAGAGGCCCGGCACCCAGCGGTCTGCGGCTTTAAAGACCAGATGCAGGCCCGTTGTCGTGCCCACCAAAAAAGCCACCGTGCCCAGCAGCAGAACGATAAAGACCAGCACGCCGAGGCTAATTTTCTTCCATAAACTCATAATTCAGGCCCCAGACCGATGTAGAACTGCAAACCATGCTCTTCTTTGTCGCCCACCGGCACCGCCAGATCAAGCTTGATCGGGCCGACAGGCGATTGCCAACGAACGCCAACGCCCGCGCCCGTTTTGAAGTTGTTATCACGAAAATCATTCACCGCTTCGCCGCTGTCGACAAACACCGCGCCCCACCACTTGCCGGTCACGTTGTACTGATATTCCAGCGAGCCGGTTGCCAGGCGCGAGGCCCCGGTGAGTTTGCCGTTAGCATCTTTCGGTGAAATAGACTGGTAAGAGTAACCACGAATGCTGCGGTCGCCCCCGGCGAAGAAGCGCAGGTCCGGCGGCACTTTGTCGAAATCACCGGTTTCTATCCAGCCGAAATTACCGCGAACCACAAAGCGGTGACGATCGTACAGAGTACGAATCCAGGTGTTTTGCGCCTGGAAGACGGCGAAATCAACATCCGATCCCCAGGTGGTGTTCGACACGTCCACTGAATAACGCTGGGAATCGCCCCAGGTCGGCATCAGGCCGCCGCGCGAGCGGGTACGGCTGATCATGACGCCCGGATAGAGCAGCATGGTGGTGTTGGTGACGTCAGCCTGGGTAAAGTGAGAAAGACTCCAGCGCAGATTGATTGCGCGTTGCCAGCCGCTGGAAAGATCCCAATAGCGTGACACGCCGAGCGTGGTGGAATCGGATTCGGTATCGTTAAGATTGGTGCGTTTAAAACCGCCCTGCACGGTGTAGTACTGCTCAAGCGGGTTCTTCAGCAGCGGCATTTTGTAGGTAAAATCGAGCTGCTGTTCCGGCGCTGAGAGGCTGAGATCGGACGTCAGGCTATGGCCGTAGGAGTTTACCCACGGCTTGTTCCACGAAGCCTTCAGACGAGGGCCGACATCCGTGGAATATCCCACCCCGGTCTCAATGGTATTTTTCATACGCGGCGATACGACGCCATCTAACGGCAGCACTTTAGTCTTGCGTGCTTTATCAAATTCGGGTGCCACAACCACAGAATTAAACCAGCCGGTCGCCGATAAACGGCGATTCAGCTCAGCCAAATCGTCAGAAGTGTAGTAGTCACCTTCTTTGAAGGGCACCAGATTTTGCAGGTAACGGTCCTGAATCTGCGAACCCTGGAACGTCACTTTGCCAAAGCGGTAGCGTTCGCCGCTGTCGTAATCGATATCCCAAAACGCCTGATGCCGTTCGAGCGACACCCCGAGCTGGCTCTTTTTGAATTCGCTGTCGAAATAGCCTTTACGCAGCGAGACGCTGGTCAAGTCCTTTTTGAAGCCGTCATAATCACTGTGATTCAGCACGGTGCCGACCGCAGGGCGCTTCTTTAGCAAATCCAGATAATCATGATCGGTGTGCGCACCGCCGCGCAGAATCACGCTGGTGCCACCGATGTTCACGGGTTCACCCGAGGTAACATGCGCAATCAACACCTGCCGCCCTTTTTCCGGCGGCGGCTTCAGTTCGAAATCAATCTTAGGTTCGTAGTATCCCAGGGCTTTCAGCCCTTCGCGGATGGCATCATCCACGCGCGCACGGAAGCGGCGATCCGGTGTAACCTCGTCGCTTTCAATCGTTGAGAGCTGAGCGCGAACGTTTTTCAGCTGCTCACCCGACAGTCCATCGACCTGCAAACGTATGTTTGCCGCACCGGCAACACCACTGACCAGCAACAGGCTGGCCCAACATAACTGGCGAATTTGTGGCACGTTATCTCCCAAATGTCCTTGTTTCCGCCCCGTCAGGAAACACAAAGTCCGATCCACGACTTAACAAAAGTTCAACACTATCGGTTGAAAAAAAGACGTCTACCCCAATATTTCTTATGTTTAAATCTAGACGTATTCATTGCCTTTATTGTGTTCAAAGTGAAGCGCTGTGACAACCTTAACCCCAATTTCCTTTATCCGGAGGCTAAACCGTGAGCTTATTCGATAAAAATCACCGGGTTGCTCAATCGGAAGCGCTGCCTGGCCGCAATACGCCGATGCCTGTCGCCGCATTACACGCTGTTAACAGTCATTCGATGATCCACGTTCCTGAAGGAATGGAAGTGGCGCTGTTTGCCATGGGCTGCTTCTGGGGCGTAGAGCGCCTCTACTGGCAGATTCCTGGCGTTTATAGTACCGCAGCAGGCTACACAGGCGGCTATACACCAAATCCGACTTATCGTGAAGTGTGTTCCGGTGACACCGGGCATGCAGAAGCGGTGCGTGTGGTTTACGACCCGAAAGTCGTCAGCTATGAGCAGTTGTTGCAGGTCTTTTGGGAAAACCACGACCCGGCTCAGGGGATGCGCCAGGGCAACGATCACGGCACCCAGTATCGCTCGGCCATTTACCCGCTGACGCCAGAACAGGAAAAAGCGGCGAAAGAGAGCCTGGCTCGATTCCAGGCTGCAATGCATGAAGCCAAAGACGACCGGGCTATCACCACTGAAATCGCCACGGCAAAACCGTTTTATTATGCCGAAGACGATCACCAGCAGTATCTGCACAAAAACCCCTACGGCTACTGCGGCATTGGCGGCATCGGCGTTTGCCTGCCTCCTCAACTTGCCTGATTAGCTCTCCATCGCGACGCGGGCCGCATGCCGTGTCGCGTTGCTGACCGTGCCTGCATCCTGCAATTTTCCCTGCAATAACACGTTCAGCACCGACGTGCTCTGCCGGTTCAGTCGGTTTTGCAACAGATGCACGGCTTCAACGCCCAGTTCCCGGCAAGGCACGATGAGGCTGGTCACAGGCCTTGGCAATTCGTTGTCCATGCGCCAGATAAAATCGGTGGTGATAAGCGAAATATCTTCCGGAACCCGTAGCCCGTGCTTTTCCAGCACTCGCTGCACGCCAATCGTCATGTGGGTGCTGCCCGGGAAGATAACTTCTGGCCAATGTTCGCGCTGCGTTCTTTCCAGCCAGTGACTCAGTGCTTGCTCGGATTCATCCGCGGTAAAACCTTCGGTGATGATTAAATTCTGCTGCACGCTAAACGGCACATGATAATGCCGATAAGCCTCTTTTATGCCATCCAGACGGGCATACAGCGTTTCACGCCGCAGCGTCGTCAGGCTCAACACGCGTCGATGGCCCTGCTCAAAGATATGACGCATCGCATTAAACCCAATCGCCCGATGATCGGGAGAGACGGCATCCAGTAAACGGTCATGGTCATTGGTATTAATTAAGACACAAGGTTTATTCAGAGTTTGCGCGAGTTTTAATACGGTTGAATCATCAGTCCCAATGATAATTATCGCGTTTATATTTTTATTATTGGCTTTATCGAGAAAGACTTTTATATCAGCGTGCTGTTCTTCAAGCCCACAATAGGTGAGCCAGACATCATGAGGCTCGACCGCATCCGCAATGCCTCGCGTCACTTCCTGATAAAAAATATCCCCACGCGCCGTGAATGTTCTCGCCGGAGCAAACACGGCAATCCCATTAATTAACAAACGTCCGCTTGCCAGTTCATCCAGCACGCCGAGCTTTCTGGCGCAGGCCACAATAGCGTCCCGCGCTTGCTCACTGGTGTATGACTTGCCACTCAATACCCGGGAGACGGTGCTCACCGAATACCCTGTGGCCTCTGCAATTTGATTCATTTTCAGCTTGCCGGACATGGTGTGATCTCGCTAACAATCAATATCTGCAAATTTTTGCAGACGCAGTAACCTGATTCTAAAACAGATTTTATTGTTGCAGGCGATTTTGATAATTGGCCTGCGAGCATTCTCACAAAATCCTTTTGTTTGTCCTCTCTGCCTTTTCTATTTTCACCTGACCTCTCCTTAACGTTGAATAAGGTGTGACATGAAAAGAATCAGATTCGGCATAATTGGTGTGGGCAATATGGGCACCGTTCACGCACGTTATTTGCTGGCAGGCACAGTTAAAGAAGCGGTGCTGACAGCGGTTTGTGATATTGACCAAAATAAGCACGACGCAATCCGCCATGTCGTCGGTGAAAAAGTTGAGATTTTTAAAGACGCTGAAGACCTGCTGCAAAGCGGATTAATCGACGCTGTGCTTATTGCAACGCCACATTATTCCCATCCCGAACTCTCCATGCTCGCCATGCGTAATGGCATTCACACCCTCTGTGAAAAACCGGCTGGCGTCTATACGGCACAAGTCCAGGCCATGAATGCCTGCGCACGCGAATGCGATGTGGTGTTCGGCATCATGTACAACCAGCGCCCTAACCCGCTGTATCAGAAGGTCAAAGACCTGATCGACAGCGGTGAACTGGGCGAAATTCGTCGCTCCAACTGGATTATCACCAACTGGTATCGCTCGCAGAGTTACTACAACTCCGGCAGCTGGCGCGCCACGTGGAAAGGAGAAGGCGGCGGCGTGCTGCTCAATCAGGATCCGCACCAGCTCGATTTATGGCAGTGGCTGGTTGGCATGCCGACTCGCGTGCGTGCCTTCTGCCAGTTCGGTAAACGCCGTCAGATTGAAGTGGAAGATGAAGTCACCGCCTACGCCGAATATGCCAACGGCGCTACCGGCGTATTTATCACTACCGTCGCTGAAACCCCTGGCACCAACCGTCTCGAAATCGCCGGGTCACGAGGCAAAGTCGTCGTGGAAGAAGGCCGTCTGCGCTACTGGCGTCTGCGCGAATCCGAAGACGACTTTAATACCCGCTGGCAAAACGGTTTTGGCGAACCGGAATGCTGGGAAGTCTCCATTCCTGTCGCGCCTGAATGCAGTGAACATCACGTGATTACCACCAATTTCTGTGCCGCCGTGCTGCGTGGCGAAGCGCTTATCGCACCGGGGCTCGAAGGCATTCGCGGGCTCACGCTTTCCAATGCGATGCACCTTTCCACCTGGACCGACAGCTGGGTCGATTTGCCGTTTGATGAACAGCGCTTCAAAACGCTGCTCGACGAGCGCATCGCCGGTTCCGTGGACAAACAGGTGGTGAGCCGCACGCTCGACGCCTCTGGCACCTGGTAAGGAGCGCTTATGTTACGTGTTGCGATTGTGGGCACAGGCAATATCTCGCATAACCACATTCAGGGCTATCAGGCGATGGGCGAACGCTGTCAGATTGTCGCGCTGGTTGATATCTACCCGGAAAAAGCCGAGGAGAAGAAAGCCCGCTACGGCCTGCATCAGGCTCGCGTGTACAGCAGCCACCAGCAAATGCTGGAGGAAGAGCGCGAGCTGGATATCGTCGACGTGTGTACGCCGCCGTATGTTCACGCGGAGATAAGCATTCACGCGCTGAACGCGGGCAAACATGTGTTGTGCGAAAAGCCGATGGCGGCGTCGCTGGAAGAGTGTGACGCGATGATTGCGGCGCAAAAGACCAGCGGCAAAATGCTCTCCATTATCGCCCAAAACCGCTTTACCGATGCCTTTTGGCGGCTGAAAGCGGCCGTAGATTCGGGGCTTGCGGGGAAAATCTGCCATGCGCAGGTGGACTCCTTCTGGTGGCGCGGTCACTGCTATTACGACCTGTGGTGGCGCGGCACCTGGGAAAAAGAAGGGGGCGGTTGCACGCTCAATCACGCCGTTCACCACATCGATGCCATTCAGTGGATGCTCGGATTCCCGACCGAGGTCGTCGCGATGATGAGTAACGTCGCCCATGACAACGCGGAAGTGGAAGACCTGAGTGCTTCCATCTTCAAATATGCCTCTGGTGCACTGACGCAACTGACCGCGTCCGTTGTGCATCACGGAGAAGATCAGAAGATAGTTATTCAGGGGGAAAAAGCGCGAATCTCTGCCCCCTGGAACGTGCTCGCCAGCCAGTCAGCGGATAACGGTTTTCCACAGGAAACGAATGACACCGCGCTGGAAGACAAGCTGGAAACCGTCTTACGCAGTACGCCTGCGCTGCAATGGACATTACACAGCGGCCAAATCGACAATTTCCTCAGCGCCATTGAACAGCACACACCTCCGCTGGTTGACGGCTTGCAGGGCAAGCGTTCGCTGGAACTGATCACCGCCATTTATAAATCAGCCATCACTCGCTCGGTGGTCTCGTTACCTCTCGCGGAGGACGACGCGTTTTATCGCACCGGCGGCCTCACGGCCCTTGCTCCGCACTTTCACGAAAAATCTGCCTCAGTGGCCAACTTCAGCGAAGTGGGCGCAATCCCGCTTGGCAAAAATCTGGATACAGGAACTGCATCATGAACAAAAACGACGGGATGAATTACGCCCCAACGGGAAAACCCCAGCCGGTAGTGGAGCCGGGAGAATTTGTCTTTGCCGCCGCCGCCCTCGATCACGGGCACATTTACGGCATGTGTAACGGCCTGATTGAAGCAGGCGCAGACCTGAAGTGGGTCTGGGATCCAGACCCGGCAAAAGTGGATAAGTTTGTTCAGCAATACCCACAGGTGCAGGTTGCGCCGTCGCTGGAAACACTGCTCAACGATCCCCAGGTCCAACTGATTGCCGGGGCAGGTGTTCCCTCTGAGCGCTGCCCGTTGGGTTTAAAAGTGATGGCGGCGGGTAAAGACTATTTCGTCGATAAAGCCCCGCTCACCACCCTCGCCCAACTGGAAGATGCCAAAGCGATGGTGGCAAAAACCGGGCGTAAATATGCGGTGTATTACAGCGAACGCCTGCACGTCGAAAGCGCCGTGTTTGCCGGGCAACTGGTGAAACAGGGCGCGATTGGCACCGTTATCCAAACGCTCGGCACCGGGCCGCACCGTGAAGGTGAAGGCCGTCCGGACTGGTTCTACGAGAAACGCTATTTCGGCGGGATTCTGTGCGATATCGGCAGCCACCAGATTGAGCAATTCCTCTATTACACCGGCAATGAAGAGGCGGAGATCGTCGCAAGCCAGGTGCGCAACGTGAATCATCCGCAATACCCGGAATTTGAAGATTTTGGCGATGCAATGATCCGCGGTGCGAACGGCGCAACCGGCTATTTCCGCTGCGACTGGTTCACGCCTGCCGGGTTGCCGACATGGGGCGATGGCCGCCTGACCCTGCTCGGCACCGAAGGCTATATCGAAATCCGCAAATACATCGACCTGACTCGCGGCGAGCAGGACGTGGTTTATCTGGTGAATAACGACGGTGAGCATCGCTATCCGGTTGCAGGCCAGGTCGGTTTCCCTTACTTCGGCGAGCTGATTAAGGACTGCCTGAACCGCACCGAAAACGCCATGACGCAGGCTCACACCTTCAAAGCCGCAGAGCTGTGCGTTAAAGCACAAATGCTGGCGAACGCGCGCTGACCGGAGGCTGCCATGAGAACACTCAATGCGGCCATTGTCGGGTGCGGAGCTATTCACACTTGCCATCTTGAAGCGCTGCAACAGATACCCGGCGTGGTGCTTCGTGCCGTTGTCGATATCGATGTCGAGAAAGGGCAACGGTTAGCCGCAGAATACGGCTGTCGCCTTTATCAGGACTATCAGGAGATGCTGCTCGATGTCGCCATTGATGTGGTGCACATCTGCACGCCGCACGCCCTGCATAAGCCGATGATCCTCGCGGCACTGGCGGCGGGGAAACAGGTGTTTTGCGAAAAGCCGGTCGCGATGAACAGTATCGAGATTGAGGAAATCAAAGCAGCAGAGCGGCAGGCCGAAGGGCAATTAGGCGTGTGCTATCAAAATCGCCTTAACCCCACCAGCCTGGCGCTCAAGCAACTGCTGGATGAAAACGCGCTTGGGCGAATGCTCAGCATCAAAGCGTTTCTCACCTGGTCACGCACGCCGCCTTATTACCTCAACAGCTCATGGCGCGGCCGCTTCGCCTCTGAAGGCGGCAGCTTGCTTATCAATCAGGCGATTCACACCCTGGATTTGATGCAATGGTTTGGCAACGGGGTGACGCGAGTCAAAGGCGTGGTGGATTGCGCCCGGCTGGCCGACATCATCGACACCGAAGACACCGCGATGGCAACGCTGGATTTCAACAACGGCGCGCGCGGCCTGTTTTTCGCCAGCAATACCCACACGCTCGATGCCCCGCTTCAGCTTGATATCCACTGCGAACTGGGCGAGTTACAGCTGCGGGATAACACCCTCTGGCGCGTTATTGGCGATAAACGGGTGATGATCGCCAGTGACACCACGCCTTACAACCACAGCAAAAGCTATTGGGGAGTCGGGCATTTTCAGGCCATCAGCCAGTTTTATGCCGCCCTCTCACACCGGGAAAAACCCAACTTTTCAGGCATTGACGATGCCGCAAAATCCTTACAGCTCGTGGAGGCCATCTACCGCTCATCACAATTGCGTCAATGGGTCACGCTGACCGACTAACCACCCTTTTGCTGTATTCCGATGGGGCGTACTGCGGTACGCCAACCTTAATCACTACCAGCATGAGAATAATAAAATGACAAAACCAACCGAACGCAAAGTGGGTTATGGCGTAGCGATAGGCTACGGCGTGACCGACCTTTTTGGCGGAGGGGCTTTTGCCGTTATCGGCACCTGGTTACTCTTTTTCTATACCACCTACTGCGGCCTGTCTGTGCTTGAAGCAGGCTCAATTTTCGCGATTGCGAGGGTTATCGATGCGCTGCTGAGCCCAATCATGGGCTACGTCACGGATAACTTCGGTAATACCTGGCTTGGCCGTAAGTTTGGTCGCCGCCGTTTCTTTCTGCTGATCAGCGCGCCGCTGATGTTCCTGTACGCGCTCGTCTGGATAACAGACATGAACTACTGGTATTACCTCGGCACTTACCTTTCCATTGAGCTGTTATCGGCAATGGTGCTGGTGCCATGGGAAACGCTGGCGGCAGAAATGACCAACCGCTTCAGCGAGCGTACTCGTCTGGCCGGTGTGCGTATGATGTGTTCAGCACTGGGCGGATTTCTGGCTGTCTCTGTGCCGGGCATTATTATGCAATTCACGGGTAAGGATAACTCATTAACCTATACCCTGACGGGCAGCGTCTTTGCCATCATTTACTTCTTCGCCGTGCTGACCACCTGGGCCTGCACCTGGGAAGCCAAAGACGTCCGTGAAGAGTATGAATTTACGCCCGATAACCACCGTCAGCCAGGCTTGTTGAATCACCTCAAATATCTGGTCCTGGACCTGTTCTCTGCGTTTAAAATCAGAGCCTTTCGCCAGCACATTATTATCTACATCTGCTCGTTTACGGCGATGGATGTCTTCGGTTCCGTCTTCACCTATTTCGTGGTGTACGGGCTGGGGCGTGACGCGGCGGCGGTATCAGGATTACTCAGCATTGCCGCGTTTGTGTCTATACCCGGCACCTTCGGCTTTATGATGCTGATGAACAAACTGAACATGACGCCTTCAGGCGCGCTACGCCTTTCCTACAGCTGTATCTTTGCGGTGCTGGCGTTTCTGTTCGTGGTGTACATCAATAATATCGTGGTGCCGACGCTGCTGTTCTCTGCGGTCTTCGTGGTATTGGGGGCGGCGCGTGCGGGCCTCTATTACATTCCGTGGAACATCTACAGCTTCATCCCGGATGTGGATGAAATGGTCACTCGTCAGCGCCGGGAAGGCATTTTCGCGGGCGTGATGGTACTGACCCGTAAGAGCACGGTTGCGCTGGCTATCATGCTAATTGGTGTGGTGCTGCAAGAAAGCGGGTTCGTGAAAGGCGGCGGTTCGCAGCCCATTAGCGCCCTGCACGCCATTATTGGCCTGATGATTTTCGCCACCGGCACGCTGCTGGCTATCAGCTTCTGGATGACCTTCAAGTTCAAACTGACGCAGAAGAATCACAAAATTCTCATTAAAGAAATCGCCCGACGCAAACTCGGGGGCAACGCTGAGGACTGCGATGATGAGACCCGCGTGGTGATTAAAGAACTGACAGGACGAGCCTGGAATGAGGTGTGGGATGCCAGCCCGGAAGCCAACAAAAAAAGTGCCGCGTTAGTGCCTGGAAGTTAACCTCTGGCGAATTTACAGTCCCTTACGCTATACTGATCCCCGATATTACCGGTCCAGAACCTTCGGACCGGTTTTTTTAAGTGTCATTCCACACTCAAAATCATCATCAACTACCCTTCCGAGGTCCTGGCGTAAACCGCCAGAAAAACTATGTTAAACAGTATATTAATCATACTCTGCCTCATCGGCGTCAGTGCGTTTTTCTCGATTTCCGAGATTTCGCTTGCAGCTTCCCGCAAGATCAAACTGAAGCTACTCGCCGATGAGGGCAACGTTAATGCACAACGTGTTCTGAAAATGCAAGAAAACCCCGGTATGTTCTTTACCGTGGTGCAAATTGGGCTTAACGCCGTCGCCATCCTTGGCGGTATTGTCGGTGACGCCGCGTTTTCACCGGCCTTCCACAGCGTCTTCATTAACTACATGTCTGCCGAACTGGCCGAACAAATCAGCTTCATCCTGTCATTTGTCGTCGTCACCAGCCTGTTTATCCTGATTGCCGACCTGACGCCGAAACGCATCGGTATGATCGCGCCTGAAGCCGTGGCTTTACGCATCATCAACCCGATGCGCTTCTGTCTTGCCGTCTTCCGCCCCCTGGTGTGGTTCTTCAACGGCATGGCCAACATGATTTTCCGCCTGTTCAAACTGCCGATGGTGCGTAAAGACGACATCACCTCTGACGATATCTACGCCGTGGTGGAAGCCGGTGCACTGGCGGGCGTGCTGCGTAAGCAGGAACACGAACTTATCGAAAACGTGTTTGAACTGGAATCGCGTACCGTTCCGTCCTCAATGACCTCGCGTGAAAATGTTATCTGGTTCGATATCAACGAAGACGAACAGAGTCTGAAGAGCAAAGTCGCCGAGCATCCACACTCCAAGTTCCTGGTGTGTAAAGAGGATATCGACCACATCATCGGTTACGTCGATTCGAAAGACCTGCTGAACCGCGTGCTGGCCAACCAAAGCCTGCTGCTGACCAGCGGCGTGCAAATCCGTAACACGCTGATTGTGCCGGACACCCTGACGCTCTCAGAAGCGCTGGAAAGTTTCAAAACGGCGGGTGAAGACTTCGCGGTCATCATGAACGAATACGCGTTGGTGGTGGGTATCATCACCCTCAACGACGTGATGACCACCCTGATGGGCGACCTGGTCGGCCAGGGGCTGGAAGAGCAGATTGTTGCCCGTGACGAGAACTCCTGGCTTGTCGACGGCGGCACGCCAATCGATGACGTGATGCGCGTGCTGGATATCGACGAGTTCCCGCAGTCTGGTAACTACGAAACCATCGGCGGCTTTATGATGTTCATGCTGCGTAAGATCCCAAAACGCACCGACTTCGTGAAGTTCTCGGGCTACAAGTTTGAGGTGGTGGATATCGACAACTACCGCATCGATCAGCTGCTGGTGACGCGTATCGACAGCAAACCCACCGTACTGACCCCGAAACTGCCTGATGCCGAAGAACAGAACGTGGCATAAGAACACAAGACACCCTCAGCTATCAGAGGGTGTCTGATTCCCTACCCGCTTTACTAAACGCTCCAGCTCTAAACTGGAGCGTTTTCATTTTGACTCCGCGATACCACAACTCAATGGGCCGTGGGTGAACGATCCCAACGAGGGGCTTTTAACTCCCCGGCGAACATCCACACCAGTTCACACAGCAATCCCTTCAACGATTTTTCAGTTTCAGGCAGCAAAGACTGCTGGCACAGCACCTGAACCAGCGACTGGCAGTAGTCGCACAGCGCTTCGGCATCCGGTTCGAAAAATGGGGAGGCCGCAGGAAGCGTATCCACGGTGAAACGCTCAATCAGGTGCGGTGGAATGGGCTCGTCGAGCGTCGGACGCAGGACTGCCAGACAGGCACCCATGCGGCCTAACAGCGCCAGTTTTTGCGTGGTCTCGTTGCACTCAATCAGAGTTTCAGCAAAGCGGTCGCAATAATCAGCGAGATCTGTGAAGTCGGTTGCGGCGCTAAACGGGAGGGTAAGGACATCACAGTCTGTATGAATAATATTGGCCATAAAACAGCCTCCGGTAAGTGATGAATTGAACCACCACAGAAGAGGCTAATCGTCCGGGTGGCAGGTCGAGCGGAGTTAGCCTTACCGGCCTTACTGGACACCGGCGCGTCTTGCGACGCCCCCGCCCGGCCCACCATTGCGGTGTAACCGTGCAAGCGACATAAAAAAACGCTAAGCGCGTCATATGTCGCCAGTAAGTGTAAAGCAGGAGGCTAATCCCGACACCTGATTTTTCAGGTGCGAAGGGAGGATACTGCGATAACCCAACACCGACAAGGGACATTACTGGAAGGAAGATCCCATTGTGAGATGTAATTCCCCTAGGTAGGTTACATCATTTAAATCAATTGGTTATGGCTGGACATTGGGTTGGGTTATTGGCCCGATAGCGGCAGAGGTCTGAGGGCAAAAGCCTGCGAGAGATGCGGGCTGAATCTCTACACACCCGCTCACAACTACCCATAATGATTCAACCTGGTCTGTTTCAGGGAACTGCAGAACAAATCAAGCAATCTGCCTTACTGAGTTTCAACACGGCCTTCATCTATGAGGCGCAGAACTTCCGTTACCGTCGTCGTCCGACAGGCCACTCCGTTTTGTGATCCTGGCTTCAAGGACGCGTTCAAGGGTCGACGCCACATCCTGTAGGAGCTTGTTTTCTGAATGAATCACTATGTATGCCCCTCAATAAAATGTATTTTTCTTAGCCAGGAATTATAGTTCCTCTGTACAGCTAAGAAAGGAGAAAAAGCTAATCCTTAGCTAAAAAACATTGTTTAGCTGTTCAGATAAGGATTGTGTTATGGATAATGAAAGCGCTGCAAGCAGGGCTCTAAGCAAGATTTAAGAGAGGGGCATTCGCTATAAAGTATGTAGGCGTTACGGGTGGTTAAATGACCCACGTGCTGTTCATTGACAACCGAGTCGATTTGCAACGTCCGCACCTGACTCAAAACCGACATCCAGATTCCGATCAGAGAAACCCAGCGTTCGTTTGTTAAACACCAACCCCATCACACTGCTTCATTTTCCTGCCTTAACTCTAAAGTCATAAAACGGCTGTTTGGATCGGGCTGGTAGTCAGCAAACGGCTCGCAGTCAACGAAACCGTGCTTGCGGTAGAGCTGATGGCAGGCGGCAAATCCTGGCTGTGTTCCTGTTTCTAAACTCAGGCGTTGCAGGCATCGGGCATGCGCGGTTTGCAGGATGTGCTGCACAATCAGATTCGCGACTCCACGTCGCAAAAAATCTGGTGCGGTGCGCATCGATTTCAGCTCACCATGTTTTTCATCAAGCAATTTCAGCGCCCCCATTCCTGCAAGCTGCTCGCCTTCCCATACCGACCAAAAGGTCACGGCCGGATCGCGCAGGTTTTGCACATCCAAAGCGTGGCTACTTTCGGGCGGAGATTGTTCCAGCATGCCGGAAAGATGATAGGCCACTAGCGCCTGAACGGCAGGATGAGAGAGATCGTCGGTTTTGATCGTGAACATCGGACACCTGTTTATTTGTTACATATTAGCAACATACAAACAGCGGGTGGTTTCTTTGTCCAATAAAGGTTTCTTATGACACGGTACGCCAGAAACACTAACGGCTCCCATTTTGGGGAGCCGTCATACTGCAGACAAAGAAGGAAAAAGCGTGGTTTTTCCTTCTTTGTGGTTAGCAGCCGAAAATCAATAAATTGATTTTCCTTATTTTTTATTCAGTACCCTATGACAGATGTCCATTCGTTGAAAGTCTGCCAGAAACACTAACGGCTCCCATTTTGGGGAGCCGTTTTTTTACTGCTTACTGCATAGCACGTTGGGGTGATTACGCCATCTCTGTTTGCAGACGCGTAACCTGACGGTTGATCTCGGACATCACCGAAAGGTGCTGCTTGTCCTTCACTTTTGGGATAAGAATTTTGCCCTTATCAAATTCAAAAGCGCCCACGTCCTTGATGTACAACCGTCCACGAAACAGGATCTTAACGTACTTCGCCACTTGAAGCGGGTTGTACTTTTGGAAAATTTTCATTTTTGTCTCCTGCTGAGTCTTACGCCCAGTCGGTGCCACAATCAGCTCCGCGTTCCAGGGGGCGCAAAATTAATGCACTAAAACTATAGTCCATATCGACCGGGACACCCAGTCTGTATAAGTATATTTACCGTTTGATGACAAAATTTAAGAATTATCTTTTCAGAACGACGAAGACGGCAGTATAAACCTTCATTTTCTCACGGTTATGTGCGTTCACCCGCAAACTGGCATTGCGCTTGCGGGAAAACATCATCATTCGCACTTATGATTAACGCTGACACCTAAGTGGTCGGATCACCTGCATAAAATAAGGACACACCATGACTCTACGTAAGCTGATGGCGATTTCATGCCTGTTAATGCCACTGATGGCCTCTGCACATAATTTTGAAAACGGTCAACGCGTGTCGCCTGTGGGCATTGCCGACCGTGGCGAACTCATTCTTGATAATGATGAGTTTAGCTACAAAAACTGGAATAGCTCGCAGCTGCCTGGCAAGGTGAGAGTTGTACAACATATTGCCGGGCGTACCTCTGCCAAAGAGAAAAACGCAACGCTGATTGAGGCGATCAAGGCCGCAAAATTCCCACATGACAAGTACCAGACCACCACCATCGTCAACACCGATGATGCGATTCCGGGGTCCGGAATGTTTGTACGCAGCAGCATCGAGAGCAATAAAAAGCTCTACCCGTGGTCACAGTTTATTGTCGACAGCAACGGCCTGGCGCGTAAAGCCTGGCAGCTGGATGAAGAAAGCTCGGCGATTGCGGTGCTGGATAAAGACGGACGCGTCGAGTGGGCGAAAGATGGCGCACTGACGCAGGAAGAGGTGCAGCAGGTGATTGCCCTGCTGCATAAGCTGCTCGGTCAGTAGAGCGACACCCTGAAACCGGGGTTCAGGAACGATTCACGCGGCGTATAATCGAGCGTTTTACCTTGCCAGTCGTGAACATGAGCCCCGGCCGCCATGGCGACAGCGTGGCCGGCTGCGGTGTCCCAGACGTTGGTCGGCCCGAAGCGCGGATAAAGCTGCGCCTGCCCTTCTGCCACCAGGCAGAATTTGAGCGACGAGCCAATCGACGTGGTCTGGTGTTCGCCAAGCTGCTGAAGATATTCTTTCAGTTCATTGTCAGCGTGAGAACGGCTGATAACCACCAGCGGCGGGCGCGCGTCACGCACCTGAATCTGTTTGCGCACCCCGCACTCTTCTTTCCACGCTTTACCTTCCGCGGCGCTGTACATCACTTTCATCACCGGGGCGTACACCACGCCAAGCACAGGTTTTCCTTTTTCTATCAATGCGATGTTGACGGTGAATTCACCGTTACGCTTGATGAACTCTTTGGTGCCGTCCAGGGGGTCCACCAGCCAGTAACGCTGCCAGTGCTGACGAATCTCCCAACCCGGCGGGTCTTCTTCCGACAGTACAGGAATATCCGGCGTAAGCTCGCTTAGCCCTTCGACAATGACTTTGTGCGCGGCGATATCCGCTGCCGTCACCGGAGAATCATCGGCTTTACTGACCACGTCCATCGGCTTCGCGCCATCGTAGACCTGCATAATGGCCTCACCTGCGTTCCGTGCAAGCTGACATACATGTTCCAGCATTTTCCACCTCGGTTTCATTACAGTGGTGTTAACTCATTGTTTTAGTTATATCCCATCGCAGCGAATTGCGCTATCTGTGAAGCGCTGCCCGGTTCCTGACACTTTTTTCTGGCAACCTTCACACTTCTGTAAGCAACAGGATGTATACCCTTTTGGCTTTTGTGCCCCTGATCAATAAAAGGACCTCTCTGATGATTAAGTTTAGCGCAACGCTCCTTGCCACGCTGATTGCTGCAAGCAGCCAGGCCGCGACGGTGGAGTTGCGAGTCATGGAAACCACTGACCTGCACAGCAACATGATGGATTTTGACTACTACAAAGACAGTGCGACGGAAAAATTTGGCCTGGTGCGCACCGCCAGCCTGATCAATGCCGCTCGTGGCGAAGTCAAAAACAGCGTGCTGGTCGATAACGGCGACGTCATTCAGGGAAGCCCGCTCGGCGATTATATGGCCGCCAAAGGCTTAAAAATGGGAGATGTGCATCCGGTTTACAAAGCGATGAACACCCTCGACTACGCGGTAGGCAACCTCGGTAACCACGAGTTCAACTACGGTCTGGAGTATCTGCACAAAGCCCTCAATGGGGCAAAGTTCTCGTACGTTAATGCCAATATCATCGACGTTAAGACCCAAAAACCGATGTTTACCCCTTATCTGATTAAAGAGACTCAGGTCACCGATCAGGACGGAAAAACGCAGACGCTCAATGTTGGCTACATCGGTTTTGTGCCGCCGCAAATCATGACCTGGGATAAAGCCAACCTCAGTGGGAAAGTCACCGTCAACGACATCACCGAAACCGCACGCAAGTATGTGCCGGAAATGCGTGAGAAAGGCGCGGATGTGGTCGTCGTCATCGCTCATTCAGGCTTGTCGGCTGACCCTTATCACGCGATGGCGGAAAACTCTGTTTACTACCTGAGCCAGGTGCCAGGCGTGGACGCCATCATGTTTGGTCACGCTCATGCTGTGTTCCCGTCAAAAGACTTCGCCAGCATTAAGGGCGCAGATATCGAGAAAGGCTTGCTGAATGGCGTGCCTGCGGTAATGCCCGGCATGTGGGGCGATCACCTTGGCGTGGTTGATTTAGTGCTTAACAATGACAGCGGCACATGGCAGGTGACGCAGGCGAAAGCCGAAGCGCGCCCGATTTACGATCCGGTGGCGAAGAAATCGCTCGCCGCGGAAGACAGCAAGCTGGTTGATGTCCTGAAAGCCGATCATGATGCCACTCGCGCCTTTGTCAGCAAGCCGGTTGGCAAATCGTCGGACAACATGTACAGCTATTTGTCGCTGGTTCAGGACGATCCTACCGTTCAGGTCGTCAATATGGCGCAGAAAGCCTACGTGGAACACTTTATTCAGGGCGATCCCGACCTGGCAAAACTGCCGGTACTCTCAGCCGCTGCCCCGTTCAAAGCAGGCGGACGTAAAAACGATCCGGCGAGCTACACCGAAGTCGAAAAAGGCCAGCTGACCTTCCGTAACGCCGCTGACCTTTATCTGTACCCAAATACGCTAGTGGTGATGAAAGTCACCGGCAAAGAGGTGAAAGAGTGGCTGGAGTGCTCCGCCGGGCAGTTTAATCAGATTGACCCGACCAGCAGCAAGCCGCAGTCGCTGATCAACTGGAACGACTTCCGCACCTATAACTTCGATGTGATTGATGGCGTGAAGTACCAGATTGATGTGACTCAACCTGCTCGTTATGACGGGGAGTGTCAGAGTCTGAATCCGCACTCAGAGCGCATTAAAAACCTGACGTTTGAGGGCAAACCAGTCGATCCGAAAGCGACCTTCCTGGTGGCAACCAACAATTACCGCGCCTACGGCGGGAAGTTTGCAGGCACAGGTGACAGCCATATCGCCTTCGCTTCCCCGGATGAGAACCGTTCGGTGCTGGCTGCGTGGATTGGTGCAGAGTCGAAGAAGCACGGTGAAATTCACCCGGCAGCGGATAACAACTGGCGTCTCGCGCCGATCCATTCCACCACGCCGCTGGATATCCGTTTTGAAACCTCGCCTTCTGAAAAAGCCGCTGCCTTTATCAAAGAGAAAGCGCAGTATCCGATGAAACAAGTGGGCACCGACGAGATTGGTTTCGCGGTGTATCAGGTCGATTTGTCGAAGTAATGCTAACGCCGGGTGGCGCTTACGCTTACCCGGCCTACAAAATCAGCCTGGCCGCTTACGCCGCACGCTCGTTCCAGTTCGCCATCACCTGCGGCAGATTCAGTTCAATCCAGTCCGCCAGTGCCTCCACTTTCTCACTCACCTGTACACCCAGCGGCGTCAAACTGTATTCCACATGGGGCGGCACTACGGGGTAAGACACTCTGTCGACAAAGCCATCCTGCTCCAGCGCCTGTAATGATTGCGCGAGCATCTTCTCACTCACGCCGCCCATTTTCCGGCGTAAATCACTGAAACGGTGTGTGCCATCACGCAGAGCCACGAGGATCAGCACACCCCAGCGGCTGGTCACATGTTTAAGCACGTCGCGGGACGGACACTGCTCCGCAAACAAATTGCCATCACGCAGTTGCTCACTCAGGGTCGGATTCGTCATTTTGATACTTACCTTTTTGTACGTACTTACTAAAAGTTAGCTTGAGTGTTAGCGTATCACAACTGAAGACAAACACGAAGGAGTCACCTCATGATCGCGATTACCGGCGCTACCGGCCAGCTTGGCCAACTCGTTATTGAAAACCTGCTCAACACCGTACCTGCCAATCAGCTAGTGGCGATTGTTCGCAATCCGGCAAAGGCTCAGGCGTTGAGCGATAAAGGCATTACTGTTCGTCAGGGCGATTACAACGACCAGGCTTCATTGCAGGCCGCTTTGCAGGGCGTGGACAAACTGCTGCTGATTTCCGGGAGCGAAGTCGGCAAACGCGCAGAACAGCATGGCAATGCCATCCGTGCGGCAAAAGCGGCTGGGGTGAAATTTATCGCCTACACCAGCCTACTTCATGCGGATAAATCGCCGCTTGGCCTGCACGTTGAACACGTTGCCACCGAGAAAATGCTGGCTGAATCCGGTATTCCTTATGCGCTGCTGCGTAACGGCTGGTACACCGAAAACTATCTGGCCAGTGCGCCACCGGCTATCGAACACGGCGTGTTTATCGGTGCGGCAGGTGAAGGCAAAATCGCTGCGGCTCCACGTGCAGATTATGCAGCCGCAGCCGCTAAAGTGATCAGCACCGACGGCCATGCCGGAAAAGTGTATGAACTGGCGAGCGACACGGCCTGGACGCTCAGCGAACTGGCGGCGGAACTCAGCAAGCAAAGCGGCAAACCCGTCAGCTACCAGAACCTGAGCGAAGCCGATTTTGCTGCCGCGTTGAAAGGCGTTGGCCTACCAGCAGGACTGGCAGATATGCTGGCGGATTCAGACATTGGTGCGTCCAAAGGCGGCCTGTTTGATGACAGTCATACCCTGAGCAAGCTCATCAATCGCCCGACGACTCCGCTGGCTGAGAGCGTCAAAACCCTGCTGTAAAAGTTAACCGTTGGTTAATTTTTGTGGCATCACCGTGGGCTATCTTCGATAATAACGGGATAGTTCACGGGAGGGGCGCTGTGCTGGAATATCGCCAGCCAACGCCTGCCGACGGTGATTGTCGGGCCGCTTATCGTCTTCAAAACGCTGGCCGGATTGCTGTATACCTTTTTGCTGCGTCAAAGCCTTCCGCCCTTGCTGACTGACGGGTATCGTTCTATTGGTTATCGACGTGGTCTAAACCGCAAAAAACGCAGCGCCAGGCACTCCAGAAAGAACCGGCCAAATAATGCCGTATTTCCCAGGCAGTCATTGAAGCCGAACTGGCTACACTGACGGAAGCGCCGGTGGAGAAAAAATGGCGCACCACGCCGCTGGCAGACATCATTGAGCATACACGACAGGCATCGTGAGCAGTTGCCGGAGCTGATTCTGCAGGCCACAAAAGTCGAACGCGTTCATGCTGATAAACCTAACGTGCCGCGCGGCTTAGCCAGGTATCTGACGGCGCTGCATCAGGAGCTTTCCAGCCATATGATGAAAGAGGAGCAAATCCTGTTCCCGATGATCAAACAAGGTATGGGCAATCAGGCGATGGGGCCTATCAGCGTGATGGAAAGCAAACATGATGAGGCGGGTGAACTGCTGGAAGTGATCAAGCATGTGACCAATAACGTGACTCCGCCGCCGGAAGCGTGCACCACTTTGATGGAGCACATCAGTCTTGAGAATAATGTGCTGTTTCCTCGGGCTTTAGCGGGGGAGTGATTTTTGCCCGGTGGCGCTAACGCTTACCGGGCCTACGCGAAGTTGTAGGCCGGATAAGCGCGCGCCATCCGGCACCTTTCGCAATTACTTAGCTAAACGCTTCTTCCCGGCATACAACCAGCCAGCACCCAGCACGACAAACCACAGCGGCGTGACGATCAGCGCCTGACGGGTGTCGTCTTCCAGCGTCAGCAGAACCAGTACGAACACGAAAAACGCCATGCACACCCAGCACATCAGCTTACCAAGAGGCATTTTGTATTTGGATGTCGCGTGCAGTTGCGGGCGCTGTTTGCGGTAAACCAGGTATGAACACAGAATAATGGTCCACACGAACATAAACAGAATCGCCGACACGGTGGTAATCATCGTGAACGCCGCGATGGCGCTTGGATTCACATAGAGCATCACCACGCCGCCCAGCAGACAGATGCAGGAGAAGGTCAGGCCTTTTGCCGGAACCGCACGCTTAGACAGTTTCGCGAACGCTTTCGGGGCCACCCCATCCTGCGCCAGGCCGAACAACATGCGGCTGGTTGAGAACACACCGCTGTTGGCTGAAGAAGCGGCAGAAGTCAGCACCACAAAGTTGATGATACTTGCCGCAGCAGGCAGCCCAACCAGAACGAACAGTTCAACAAACGGGCTCTTATCCGGCACCACTGAACCCCATGGCGTGACAGACATAATCACCACCAGCGCGAACACGTAGAACATGATGATGCGGATTGGGATGGAGTTAATCGCCCGCGGCAGGGACTTCTCCGGATCTTTGGTTTCAGCCGCCGTGGTGCCAACCAGTTCAATCCCCACGAAGGCAAACACCGCTATCTGGAAGCCTGCAAAGAATCCACTGAGCCCTTTCGGGAACCAGCCGCCGTCATTCCATAAATGGTCGAAAGAGGCCTGCACGCCGCTTGGGGAGGTGAAGTGCGTCATCACCATTACCAGACCGACAATCACCAGCCCGACGATGGCGACGATTTTGATCATCGCAAACCAGAACTCCATCTCGCCGAACATCTTCACCGTGGCCAGGTTTAAGCCCAGCAGCAGCAAGATAACCGCGAGTGATGCCACCCAATCGGACAACCCGGGGAACCAGAATTGTGCATACGACGTAATGGCGACCACATCTGCCATCCCCGTCACCACCCAGCAGAACCAATAGGTCCAGCCGGTGAAATAGCCTGCCCACGGGCCCAGCAGATCCGCGGCAAAATCACTGAACGATTTATATTCGAGATTCGACAGCAGCAACTCACCCATTGCACGCATGACGAAAAAGAGCATGAAGCCGATAATCATATAGACGAAGATTATCGACGGCCCGGCGAGGCTGATAGTTTTACCGGAGCCCATAAACAAGCCGGTGCCGATAGCGCCGCCAATGGCAATGAGCTGAATGTGTCGGTTGGTGAGATTGCGCCGTAGCGACTGTTCCGTCTCCGGTTCCTCAGAGGCGGTGACTTTTACCTGATCTACCATGTGATTTTCTTCCTGTTGTTCCTGTTGTGTTGTGCTGGCTCTTTGGCCATTGAATACCTCTGCTGAGGTTTCATTTTTAAGACTTATCGATAGTAGGTAAGAATCGGCGGGTTGAATACACTGAAATGGTTATTATGTTAATAAGATGTTGGAAGTGAGTGTTATATCACTCTGTTAACGCGAAACAGCTCACAAAAATACACTTACCGCGCAGTAATGCAAGATTAAATGCTGACAAATTTCTGATTTAAGGATTTCTCGCTGATGTTATGCTCCCCTCCCGTTGCCGGGAGAGGATTCAGCGGACTTACAGGATCTCGATCAGTTCGACGTCGAAGACCAGGGTGCTGAAAGGAGGGATGGACGCGCCAGCGCCACGCTCGCCGTAAGCGAGGTTATGAGGAATGGTCAGTTCCCATTTAGAGCCAACCGGCATCAGGGTCAGAGCTTCAATCCAGCCAGCGATAACACCGTTAACCGGGAATTCAGCAGGTTCGCCACGAGCGACAGAGCTGTCAAACACGCTACCGTCAATCAGCTTACCCGTGTAGTGAACGCGTACGCGGTCAGTACGAGCCGGGATAGCGCCTTCGCCCTGAGTCAGAACACGGAATTGCAGGCCGGATTCGGTGCTGCTCACGCCTTCTTTCTCACGGTTTTCTTCCAGATATTTCACGCCTTCCGCCGCCATGGCTTCAAAACGCTCACGACGTACCGCATCAGCACGCTCGTGGATCTCACGCAGAGCACGGTGCACCACATCTACCGGTACCTGCGGCTGCTTGCCTTCCAGCGCGTCCGCAATGCCCGCGACCAGCGCTTCTGGCAGCAGGCCTTGCAGGCCAGATTCGCTGAGCTGTTGTCCTACCTGCAGGCCAATGCCGTAACTCGCCTGGGCTTCAATGGTGTCAAAAGTCGGGGTTGCCATGGTCTTTCCTTTCATCGGATGAAAATCAGCGGGCAGCATATCAGCCAGGCCGCATTGGGTAAAACTTTGTCTCGGCAAAATAATGTATATACTGAGGGGCAAACAGGGAAACGCGGAGCAGGAGGTAACCCATGCCCGGGCGATTCGCATTAAAACCGACATTACAAAAAATCTGGCATGCCCCGGATAGTATTCGACTGATGGACCCGCTGCCTCCGCTGCACCGTCGCGGTATCATCGCGGGGTTTGCCCTGGTCATTATCGGCTTTCTGCTTCCCACGAATGATAGCGTTACGCAGCCTGTGAGTCGCGATGCGCAGCTCGATTTGCAATCGCAATCTCAGCCGCAACAGGGCAATCTGCAGCAGCCGCTGCCGCCTATTGTCTCTTCTCCGCCGGTCAACGATCCGGGCCAGGCCGCACCTGTCGCACCGGAAGTCGTTCAGGAAGAGCAACCGGATGACCAGCCTCAGGTTCAGACTCAACCGCAGTCCACCCCAGAAACTTCGCAATCCTTACCGGGTATTGAGCAGCAATGGCGTTCTTACCGCGTTGAGCCGGGCAAAACGCTGGCGCAGTTGTTCCGCGATCATAACCTGCCCGCCACCGATGTTTATGCGATGTCAAAAGTGGAAGGTGCCGGTAAGCCTCTTAGCTCACTGCAAGCCGGGCAGATGGTTCAGGTGCGACAGAATGCCAACGGCGTGGTGACAGGCTTAACCGTCGATAGCGGCAATGGCCAACAGGCTCTGTTCACCCGTCAGGCAGATGGAAGCTACATCCGCGTCCGCTAAGTTTTCGCCCGGCAGCTCTCGCGCGGCCGGGCGACCCATCACTCACTGCGTTTGTTTACCCACCAAATCCCCGAGCACACCAACACCAGCGCCACCGCGTATTTCCACTCCAGAATATTTTCCCCAAGGAAAATGCCTGAAAGCACCGTTCCCGCTACCGGGATCACGAAGTTGAAAGGCGCAATCATGCTGACGCGGTTGTACTTGAGCAGCGTGCTCCAAAGTGCAAAAGCCACGGAGGAAAGCAGCGTCAGGTAGCCCAGAACAGCCACCGATTCAACACCGTGAAACGTTAACGAGCCACCGCTCAGATAGCCGCCTGCCACCAGCATGGTGCCGCCAATGCCTAGCTGCCAGCCGGTCATCACAGTAGGATCGACAGTCTGAGATATACGTTTGCCATAGAGTGTTGCTGCGGAAAGGATGAAGGCCGCCAGCACCACAAACCCGTCGCCCTGCCAGACAAAACTGAAGTCCACCAGCGAATGGCTGAAGTTCACCAGCATGACGCCAGCAAAACCGAGGATACACCCGAGCGTTTTGTTGTAGCTCAGTTTGTCATTCTGATAAATGAAGTGTGCCAAAAGGACGCTAAAGAACGTGCCCGTGGCATTCATGATTGACCCTTTCACGCCAGTCGTGAAAGCCAGGCCAATATAAAAAATAGCGTACTGGAGAGACGTTTGCGTGAGGCCAAGCAGCGTCAGTTGGCCAAATTGACGGC
The DNA here is from genome assembly GCF_047713085.1 of Pantoea sp. sgz302252. Classification (NCBI taxonomy): domain Bacteria; kingdom Pseudomonadati; phylum Pseudomonadota; class Gammaproteobacteria; order Enterobacterales; family Erwiniaceae; genus Pantoea; species Pantoea sp. sgz302252. The sequence goes on along the minus strand of NZ_JBLFJW010000008.1, from coordinate 140,287 downwards.
CACTAAGCCGGGCGATCGGTTTGCGCTGCGCCATGGCAAATAACAACAGAAGCAGCCCGGCGAACAGGAAGCGATAACCAGCAAAGATTATTTTCGACTGAATATCGTCCGTCGCAATCTGGAAAATTTCATAGCCGTTTTTAATGGCGGGATAGGAGCTTCCCCACAGCAGACAGCAAAGCGTGGCGCCGAGGTAGACAACATTCTTACGGGTAAAAAGCGGGGCGGGTGTAACCCTTTCCATTACTGACACCTGAATCAAAATAGCGTTTCAATTCATTATCCGGAAAGGGCGACGCAATAGCTAGCCTGGAAGCGAAAAGTTACAATGCAGAAAAGCAAAACGCCGGCACATGGCCGGCGCTTCGTCGTTATTTCAGAGTAATGAATTACTCAGCAACAACGTTTACTACCAGTTTAGCGAACACTTCGCTGTGAACCTGGAAGTCCACTTCGTGCTCACCAGTGGTACGCAGAACGCCGTTCGGCAGGCGAACTTCGCTCTTAGCCACGTCAACACCAGCAGCAGTCACTGCATCAGCGATGTCGCGAGTACCGATGGAACCGAACAGTTTACCTTCGTCGCCAGATTTAGACGCGATAGTAACGGTGCCCAGTGCGTTGATTTTCTCAGCGCGAGCATTAGCAGCCGCCAGAACGTCAGCCAGTTTGGCTTCCAGTTCAGCACGACGTGCTTCGAAAAACTCTACGTTTTTCTTAGTAGCAGGAACAGCTTTACCCTGTGGAACCAGGAAGTTACGAGCATAGCCCGCTTTAACGTTAACCTGATCACCCAGGCTGCCCAGGTTTGCTACTTTATCAAGCAGAATAACTTGCATTACCTTATCCTCTCAAAGTCGAGTTAATAGACTGTGACCGATTACTGATGACGATCAGTGTACGGCAGCAGGGACAGGTAGCGAGCGCGCTTGATGCAACGAGCGAGCTGACGCTGGTATTTTGCACGAGTACCGGTGATACGGCTCGGGACAATTTTACCACTTTCGGTAATGTAGTTTTTCAGCGTAGCGATATCTTTGTAATCAATCTCTACAACGCCTTCCGCGGTGAAACGGCAGAACTTGCGACGACGGAAATAACGTGCCATTTGGCTAGTCTCCAGAATCTATCAATTCAATCTGCTCGGCATGCAGAACCATTTTGCTTAGCCCGTTTCGCGCCTTGTGGCAGCTAACGAAGCCATGAACAGTGATTTGCGTGCCGACCGTTATACTGTGAGTAATGGCCTGCTTCTCTTGTCCGCTAATAATAACGGGCATTTGACACCATGCCTGCCGGTGAAAACCGGCTTCCTCCTGCATCGAACGGTGCTCAAGCACGAACTGGCAGTGAGGAATTCCTGATGGGCTGACCTTTCGAAGGGGCGCCCTGCACACTGTGCCGGACAACACCAGACGGTTGGCCATCAGCGATTACTCTTCAGAATCCCCAGCATCAGCATCATCTGCGGTTTCGTTTGCGAAATCATCGCGACGCTCACGGCGCTCGTCTTTCGCTTTAACCATCGGAGATGCTTCAGTGACAGCGGTTTTAGTACGCATAACCATGCTGCGGATAACGGCATCGTTGAAGCGGAAAGTAGTTTCCAGCTCATCGATAACTTCCTGTGGCGCTTCAACGTTCAGCAGAACGTAGTGAGCTTTGTGCAGTTTGTTGATCGGATAAGCCAGCTGACGGCGGCCCCAGTCTTCCAGACGGTGGATCTTGCCTTCTGCACCAGTGATGGCAGCAGAGTAACGCTCGATCATACCCGGAACCTGTTCGCTCTGGTCAGGATGGACCATAAAAACGATTTCGTAATGACGCATCGAATTGCTCCTTACGGATTATTCAGCCTCCTGTCTGGGTCAGCCGCGGCCCATGGAGGCAAGGAACGTGTTAAAGGGCGGCTGAAAAATTGACGCGTAATCATACTTGCGCTACCCAGGAAACTCAAGGTGATTGCGCAAATAATTCGCACTAAGCGCAAAGCTGCGCTGGCTCAGTGGCTTAAAATTAATCAACACGGAATGCGTCATTTTTTTGAACAACTGCATCAGAAATGGTCGCTTAAGAATCTAAAAGTAACGATTACACTTAAATCAGACCCCATCTGGACGCAGAAGGAGCCCTACCTAAACACAGCAGGCTGTAGGGAGTGACTATCATGAAAAACATCGCAATCGCCGTAATGGCTGCGGTTTTGCTCAGTGCAAACGCGATGGCAGCCATTAAGATAGACGGCCGACAGGCCAGAAATATGGACGATGTGCAGAGCTTAGGCGTTATCTACATCAATCATAACATCGCCACTGAAAGCGAAGCAGATCAGGCCTTGAGTGAGGAGAGTGACGCGCGCGGCGCCAAATACTTTCACCCAATTCTTCTCCATGAACCCGGCAGCAATGGCTTGATTCATGCCAGCGCTGACGTTTACCGCTAGCACCAGGACAACACCAAAACGCACTTTGCCATAGTTGGTTGAACGCTGCCCCCGGACTCCGGGGGCTTTTTTTATTTCTGCCCGTACCAGGCGTCAGGGCCATGCTTACGCAAATAGTGTTGGTTCATTAAATAGTGGTCGATAGGTTTCAACTGCGGGTTAATCCCACGCGCAATCCACGCCATTTTGGCGACTTCTTCCAGCACAACCGCATTGTGTACGGCATCATGAGCATCTTTTCCCCATGAAAAAGGACCGTGCTGATACACCACCATACCCGGCATATGCAGCGGCTCGCAGTCGCCCAACGTTTCGATAATGACTCTGCCAGTATTTAACTCATAGTCACTCTGCACTTCGGCTTCACTTAGCGGACGCGTACAGGGAATGTCGCCATAGAAATAGTCTGCATGCGTCGTTCCTAATGCGGGAATGGCAAGCCCCGCCTGTGCCCACGCCGTCGCGTGGGTTGAATGGGTATGAACAATTCCGCCAAGAGAAGGATAGCGCTGGTAAAGTGCTAAGTGAGTGGCTGTATCGGAAGAGGGTCGCCATTTCCCTGCAACAACGTTGCCTTGCAGGTCGATCACCACGATATCTTCCGCGCGCATGCCCTCATAGGACACACCACTCGGTTTAATGGCCACCCAACCTCGTTCACGGTCTATGGCGCTGACGTTACCCCAGGTAAAGGTCACCAGCCCAAAGCGAGGAAGCGCAAGATTCGCTTCGAGAACCTGTTCTTTTAGCTGCTGCATCTATGCCACCTCCCGCAGTCCGACTTGTGCCATTTTTGCCAGCACCCACTCTCTCGCTTTGGCGACTTCTGCAAGCGGGTCTTCTGCCGTTTCGCTCCACATTTCAATTAGCCATGGGCCGCAATAGCCGTGCTGTTTCAGGGTGGAGAAGCACAGTTCAAAATCCACCACGCCCGCACCGAATGGCACGTTTTTAAACACGCCAGGACGGGTGTCTTTCACATGCACAGCCACGATATGCCCGATACCCGCCTGAAGCTCCATTTGCACGTCGTTATCCCAGGCGGAAAGGTTGCCGATGTCGGGATAAAGCTGGAACCACGGGTTGTTGAGATAGTGTGCATAACCTAGTGCTTTGCTGATGGAGTTCATGAGCGGAGAGTCCATGATCTCCATCGCCAGCGTGACCTGAGCCCGGCTTGCCATTTCGACGCTTGTTTTCAGCCCTTCACGAAAACGGCGGCGAGTTTCATCATTGGCCTGCTGATAGTAGACATCGTACCCCGCAAGCTGGATAACCCGAATGCCAACATCCTGAGCAAACAGGATAGCTTTACGCATGATTTCCAGCCCCTGGTCACGCACCGCGTCATCTTCACTGCCTAACGGAAAACGGCGGTGAGCGCTCAGACACATAGATGGCACGCGAACGCCGGTTTCGGCGATAGCCTTCACCAGCGCCAGCCGCTGTTCACGGCTCCAGTCAAGCCGGGAGAGCCGCAGATCGGTTTCATCCACAGACATTTCAACGAAATCAAAACCTAACGTTTTCGCCAGAGTGAGCCTCTCCAGCCAGCACTCCCCGGCAGGGAGCGCTTTTTCATAGATGCCAAGTGGCACGGGATTCGACAGCATCATCGCATTTCACCCCCACAACTGGGCGATGGAGCGTTTGAACTGACGCGCCGCTTCAACGGGAGAGGCGGCGTCACGGATGCTTCGCCCTGCGATAAAGACATGAATGGGAATACCCTGGAACAGGGGCAAATCTTCCAGTGCTAACCCGCCTGTCACGGTCACTTTGAAGCCCATACTTGCCAGACGCTTAACAGCACTGATATCCGCATCGCCCCAGGCAACACCTGCCGCCTGCGCATCCCGGCTGCGGTGATAAACCACCTGCTGAATACCGGCATCACGCCACTCCTGCGCCTGTTCCCAGGTCCAGAAGCCAGTCAGCTCAATTTGCACATCACCGTTAAACTCTTTTGCGACTTCCAGCGCACCTTTAGCGGTGTTGATATCTGCACAGCAAATCACGGTGACCCAGTCGGCATTCGCCTCAAAACACATACGCGAGAGGATTTTGCCTGCATCGGCGATTTTGGCATCGGCCAGCACAATTTTATGGGGGTACAACGCTTTCAGGTCACGTACCGCGCGCACGCCTTCGCCCACGCAAAGGATGGTGCCCACTTCAATAATGTCGACCTCTTCAGCAATCAGGCGCGTCGTTTCATAAGCGTGAGACAGCGTTTGGTTATCCAGTGCAACCTGGAGCATCGGTAACTGAGACATTTCCATTTCCTCTTAGGCGGTCGCCGCGGTGGCGGAATCAATCAAATCAAGCACATCCTGCTCGGTGCGGCAGGCACGTAAACGGTCGAAATTGGCTTCATCTTCAAACAGATTCACGATCTGCATGATGCCGACTTCCTGGTGGGTGTTGGCGTCCACGGCCGCCAGGGTGATGAGGATATCGACGGGATCGTTATCCTCATGGTTAAAGACCAACGGGGTTTTCAAAGTGACCAGCGCAAAACCGGTCTTTTTAACCCCTTCTTCCGGACGACCATGCGGCATTGCGAGGCCAGGCGCTATCACGAAATAAGGCCCGAATGCAGCAACGCCATCCAGAATGGCCTGGTAATAGCGAGGCTCGACAACGTCTGCAGCCACCAGCAGATCGACACCGATTTTCACCGCCTCCTGCCAGGTGCTGGCTTCTGCCTGCAGTTTGACCGAGTGGTTTTGCGCTAACGAATCACGTAACTTCATGGCGGGCCCCTACTTCACATCTGCCGGGAAATGCGCGTTGATCACTTCCATCAGTTTTGGGCCAAAATCCGCCGCCGACAGCATGTTGCGTACTCCCACCACATACTTATTCCCGGAGACTTCGATTTCACTGGCGACATGCGTCGACGCGATGATGATGTCTGCACCGCTGAGCTCGCTTTTGTACTCCCCCACCGCGCAACTGTTGACGGTGTGCGCCACGTTCTGTTGGGTAAGGAACTGATCGACTTTCATTTTCATGATCATGGAACTGCCTTGCCCACAGCCACAAACAGCCAAAATACGTACGGTCATAATCGGAACTCCTTATTGAGCAGGGTTTTCTGCCAGTTGTTTTTCTGCATCTTCCTCGGCGCGCAGTGTGCGGCCCGCGAAGACCATATAAACCAGTGCAATCAGGATAATGATGGTCATAAAGATCAGGCCTAGTGAAGCAAAGCCTTGCATCATCGGTGGCGCCAGAATGGACCAGTCAGCCATCCCCATCCAGGCGCTCATGCCGGTGAGTTTCACCGCCCAGACGCAGCCAAAAATTTCTATCATCCCCATCACCAGACAAATTTTGAGCGCCGCACGCCAGCCACCAAAGTGGTTAGCAAAGACGCCGATGGTGGCGTTAGAGAAGAACATGGGGATAAAGCCAGGAATAATCAGAATGGAAGAGCCCATCGCGATCAGAATACCGACAGCGATAAGCTGCCCGATGGTGCCCCACATAAAGCCCCACACCACCGCGTTCGGCGCAAAGCTGTAGATAGCCGCACAGTCAATCGCCAGCACCGCACCAGGAATAAGCCGTTGAGAGATGCCGTTAAACGCTTCGGAGAGCTCCGCCACAAACATGCGCACGCCCTGAACGATGATGAAAATCGCCACCGCGAACTGAAAGCCAGTTTGCAGGATATAGATTGTCCAGTGCACTTTGCCTGCCATGGCCTGCACGGTATCCACACCGAAAGAGAGCAAGATGGCCCCAAAGAATACCGTCATGACAATCGCCGTGGAGACGATGTTGTCGTGGAAAATATTCAGCCAACCCGGAAGTTTAAGATCTTCAACGCTCTCTTCTTTCTTACCGAGATACGGGGCAATTTTGTAGGCAATCCATGAGGCGAACTGCTGCTGATGCCCGATGGAGAAACCACAGTTTTCAGTCACTTCCTGTGTCGGCTTGTACATCATGTTGGAGGTGATGCCCCAATAGAGCGACACCAGCACCGCCGTACAGAGGATCGTCGTCCACATTGGGTAGCCGAAAATGTAGAAGAAGACGGCAATCAATCCGGCTTGCTGGAACATGATATGCCCCGTCAGCATGATGGTTCGAATGCCCGTCAGGCGGCGGAAAACGACATACAAAATGTTTAAGGCCAGCGCCAGCAAGACGGCATACCCGACCCAACTGTAGGCCTCTTCCATTCTTTCGACAGTGGCCATCATCGAGGCATAAGTATCTGAGATGGCGCCGTTAATGCCATAAACCTCGGACATTTTTGCCACGACCGGTTTGAAGGTACTGGTCAAAATACCCGACCCAGCCTGCAACAGCATAAAACCGATGATCGTTTTGATGGTGCCTTTGACGATCACGCTGACGCTTTTCCGTAACAGGATGTAGCCCAGACAGGTGACGATCCCCAATAGCAAAGGGGCATTGGTCATCACCTGATTGAAGAACACGGTAAAGACGGTGTAGAGGAACTCCATAGCGATCTCCATGTTGTAGACGGCGAATACAAACGTCGCCCGAGCAGTGAGCCCACCTTAGTAATCAAAAGCAATCACCACAAGAGCACATTTGATTAAATGTGATTGACTACGCAATTTATTTCCACAACACGACAAGGGCTTTTCATTCTGACGACTAAATCAACGCCAATTGCAACATAATTAATTGATATAACTTAACATTTAGTTATTACACTGCCAAAAAACTCTCTTAATGAGAAACGTAACGGTCTGACATAAGAGACAAAACCGCCTCTTGATTTTATGTTCAAAGAGTGTCAACGTTAATCAAAAGCAATCATTAAGTGATTTATTTTGATAACGGAGAGTCATGTAATGAGTAAAGTTGACACAATCAGCCGCGAATCCTGGATCCTGAGTACATTTCCGGAGTGGGGAAGCTGGCTAAACGAAGAGATCGCCGAAGAAAAAGTGGCACCCGGGACCTTCGCCATGTGGTGGTTGGGCTGCACCGGCATCTGGTTAAAATCAGAGGGGAACGCCAACCTGTGCGTAGATTTCTGGTGCGGCACTGGTAAGCAAAGTCACGGTAACCCTTTGATGAAGCAGGGGCACCAGATGCAGCGAATGGCTGGAGTGAAAAAACTGCAGCCAAATCTGCGCACCACACCGTTTGTGCTGGATCCTTTTGCCATTAGAGAGATTGATGCGGTGCTTTCCACCCACGATCATAACGATCACATTGATGTGAATGTGGCCGCCGCCGTGTTGCAGAATTGCGCCAGTGATGTGCCGTTTATCGGGCCGCAAACCTGCGTCGATCTGTGGATCGGTTGGGGCGTGCCAAAAGAACGCTGCATTGTCGTCAAACCAGGTGATGTGGTGAGAGTGAAGGATGTGGAAATTCATGCGCTTGACGCATTTGATCGCACCGCGTTGATTACGCTGCCGGCCGATCAGAAAGCAGAAGGTATTCTTCCGGACGGGATGGACGAGCGCGCCGTCAACTATCTGTTCAAAACGCCAGGCGGTTCGCTGTATCACAGCGGCGATTCACACTATTCCAACTACTACGCTAAACACGGCAATGAACATCATATCGATGTAGCACTAGGTTCGTATGGTGAAAACCCACGTGGGATTACCGACAAAATGACCAGTGCGGACATTCTGCGCATGGCGGAAGCGCTCAATACTCAGGTCGTTATCCCCTTCCACCACGATATCTGGTCGAATTTCCAGGCCGATCCTCAAGAGATCCGCGTACTGTGGGAGATGAAAAAAGATCGCCTGAAATATGGCTTCAAGCCGTTCATCTGGCAGGTTGGCGGCAAATTCACCTGGCCGCTCGATAAAGATAATTTTGAATATCATTATCCTCGTGGTTTTGATGATTGCTTTACGATAGAGCCTGACTTGCCGTTCAAATCCTTCCTGTAAGCATCACGCAGACGCTGCACCGATCCGGGGGGATGTTGCAGCGTCAGTTCAGGAGACTTTTTTTGATTTAGTAATTACAGACTATTTCAAATATCATCAGTAAAAATCACGAATGACCGGAATAGCTCATGACGGAAGCACAACGACACCAAATCCTGCTTGACCACCTGGCGCAGTCAGGCTTTGTTACCGTGGAACAGGTGATTGAAAAACTGGGCATCTCCCCGGCCACCGCTCGCAGAGATATCAATAAGCTGGATGAAAACGGCAAGCTTAAGAAAGTGCGCAATGGCGCTGAGGCTATCAGCCAGCAACGCCCTCGCTGGACACCGATGAATCTTCATGAAGCGATGAACCATGACGAAAAAGTCAGGATCGCCCGTGCGGCATCCCAGTTAGTCAGCCCTGGCGAAAGCGTAGTGATTAACTGCGGTTCGACTGCGTTCTTGCTGGGTCGCGAAATGTGCGGCAAGCCAGTGCAGATAATCACCAACTACCTTCCACTAGCGAATTACCTTATCGATCAAGAGCATGACAGCGTGATCATCATGGGCGGGCAATACAACCGTAGCCAGTCCATCACCCTGAGCCCTCAGGGCAGCGAAAATACGCTGTATGCCGGGCACTGGATGTTCACCAGCGGGAAGGGGCTTACCGCGGATGGGCTCTACAAAACCGATATGCTGACCGCCATGGCCGAACAGAAAATGCTGAACGGCGTGGGGAAACTGGTGGTGCTGGTTGATAGCAGTAAAGTGGGTGAGCGCGCAGGCATGTTATTCAGCCGTGCCGATGAAATCGATATGCTGATCACCGGCAAAGACGCTAACCCTGAAATTCTTAAGCAGCTCGAAGCACAGGGGGTAAAAATCCTGCGCGTTTAAAGGTGTTGCTGAAAGAAACTTACCGCGGCTTCAAGTGCCTCCGGTGTGATGCGATGCTTAACACCCGCTTGCCATTGGCTGGTCAGATTTTTATCCAGCCCCTGTTGCTTCAGCGCCTGCTGCAAGCGGAACGACTCAATCGCGGGCACTACGTCATCCTCTTCACCATGCCACAAAAACAGAGGGCGCGTAGCCAGAGTTTCCAGATGCCGGCCAACGTCCCACTGATGTAGCGTCTGTGGAAATTCCGGTGATGGGAAAAGCGTTCGAGAAAGCGAAGAGAAATAGCCCGTTCCCATTAAGCTCGCAACACACTTCACTTCCGGATGGTGCGTCACAATGGCCAAAGCGGTCATCCCGCCCATTGAAGCCCCCGCCACCGCTAGCCGCTCATCCGCTAGCCAGCCCTGAGAAATAATGGCATCTCGCAATGCGGGAAACGCCTCAATGCTATTAAGCAGGATAGGCCAAAAACGCTGCAGCCTTTGCGCGGCATCACCTTCAAACCGTGAACCATGATCGAGCGCATCGGGCATAATGACCCTAAACCCGGCCTGCGCCAGGGCGACAGCAAAATAGCTGTAGACCACTTTTGACGAAGTAAAACCATGGTAAAACACAATGCAGGGTAAAGCGGAGGTGGCCGCCGCCTTTGGATATGCGTGCAAAACTTCACTGCCCGCCAGGTTGCGCACTTCAAGTTCAATCATTTGCCGTCTCCTTCTTTTATGCTGGTATGACACGCGGCAGTGGCAGGTGCAAGTTTATCGCGCCGCTCAGGCCTGCTAATGTTGAGAGGTGGATTACGCTTTTACGTTATTTTCATTCGAAAATAGCGCGGGAGCTAACAGTTCGGGAACATTCCCCCCAAAGGCAAATCAATTAATCACTACACTAATGATTATCAGGAAACGGGATATGGCTATGCGACGTTTTGCGCCAATACTGCTGGCGGTTTTACTGAGTGGTTGCACGGTGCTTCAAGGTACACCTGAAGCACCGCCACCGCTGACCAGCCATCCGCAGGAAATTAAGCGAAATCAAACGGAAGGCCTGCAAAAAATAGGCACCGTCAGTGCGCTGGTGTATGGTTCGCCGATGGATGTTGAGGCTGCTCTCAAGGAAAAAGTGACAGCCGCCAAAGCAGACTACTACGTCGTCGTCATGGTTGATGACACCGTCGTGCCAGGGCAGTGGTATTCGCAGGCAATTTTGTATCGCAAACCGTAGGCGAACATTCTTTAGCCAGCTTTACATTGCTTTTCAGCCATTCACGTTTCTCTGTGCACAATGACGTCATACCGTTTGAAAGGATGCACGTCTGCGATGGATTGCCCGGATTCCCCTCGGGTTACGTGAAATGGAGCTGACGACGATGAAACATGCCTTTGCTTTCTTACCTGGACTTTCAAGAACCACGGCTCAGCCCGCGGAGTTCGCCAGCGCCGATTGCGTGACCGGATTGAATGAAATCGGCCTGATTTGCGTCAATAACATTGAAGGCAGCCTTCAGGATGTCGAGCATGTTATTGCCCTCAAGGCGGATGAGCAGGGGGCTTCCTGGTATCGCATTATTCAGATGTACGAAGAGCAGCATCCTGACAACTGGCGGGTGCAGGCGATTCTGTATGCCTGAGAGCACGGGCAGGCCCCACAGCCTGCCCCAACACATTATCCGACACCGCCAGTCGCACGCAGCAGCAAGTCATCCTGAGTTTGTTCATTGAGCAACACACCCCCACGCGTATCCAGCATCATTCGACACCACGCCTGAGCCAGCGGCGGCGAGGCAGACTTCAGCATTTGCGCACCGCTTCCCAGCAGATAGAGCTGTTGAGCCATTTCACGCCCCTGCGCCTCATCCGGTTTACGTAATCGCTGCTGAAGCTGACGCCAGGCACGATCGAAGTGCCTGTCTTGCCCCTTAACCTCATTACACTCTGCGCTTAACACCTCCAACGCGCCCGGCTGTTTTGTCAGCACGCGCAGCACATCAAGGCACATAATATTGCCCGAACCTTCCCAGATGCTGTTCACCGGCATTTCACGGTAGAGGCGCGGCAGTTCGTTATCCTCGCAGTACCCTATTCCCCCCAGCACTTCCATGGCTTCAGCCACGAAGGGGATGCCCGCTTTGCAGACCGCGAATTTGGCGACGGGAGTCAACAATCTGGCCAGGATCATCTCTTCAGGGGAAACCCGATTGCCAAGCGCACGCGCCAGCCGGAACAGAAAGGCAGTTTGTCCTTCGAGCTGTAAAGCCATACGGCTGAGAACCTGGCGCATTAAAGGCTGATTGATCAGGGTTTTGCCGAACACCTGGCGTTGATGGGCATGATACAGCGCAACGGAAAGCGCCCTGCGCATGAGCCCGTGACTGCCCAAAGCGCAGTCAAAACGAGTTAGCCCACCCATTTTCAGGATCAGGCGGATACCCTCCCCTTCTTCGCCCAGCAGCCAGCCTGTCGCATCGGTGAACTCGGCTTCGCTGCTGGCATTGGAGCGATTGCCAGGTTTGTCCTTTAACCGCTCCAGACGCACCGCGTTGCGTTGCCCATCCGGCAGGAAGCGCGGCAGGAAGAAACAGGAGAGCCCACCTTTGGCCTGCGCCAGCACCAGATGTGCGTCACTTTGTGGCACAGAGAAAAACCATTTGTGCCCGACCAGACGATACATCGCGCCGTCAATCTTTTCTGCCCGCGTGGTGTTACTGAGCACATCAGACCCGCCCTGTTTCTCCGTCATGCCCATCCCAATTAGCAGACCGCGTTTTTGGCTGCCTGGCAGTAAATGGGCATCATAACGATCGCTCATTAGCGGCGTCAGCCAGTCGGTAAAGGGCTTTGGAAGCAATCGCTGGAGCAACGGTGTGGCGGCAAACGTCATGGTTATCGGGCAGAGCGTGCCCGCTTCAACTTGAGCATGCAGAACAAAACGCGCAGCACGAGCGACAAATGCGTCCTCACGAGCGTCCTCTTCCCATGCCAGATTGTGTACACGGTTGGCACATAGCCCTTGCATCAACAAATGCCAGGCAGGATGAAAACGGACGTCATCGAGGCGCTCGCCTGAAGCGTCATAGCGCAATAATTCAGGCGGGTTCACATTCGCCAGTCGGCCTAATTCCAGCGATTCTGCCGTACCTAACTGCTGACCAATACTCGCGAGTAAATCACTGTCCCAGCCAGCTCCCTCCCGGATGACAGCCTCACGCAATGCAGAGTCAGACAGATACAGGTTACTGTTATTCAGCGGCTGCGGCTGGTTGAAAACGGTATGTGTTTGCCATTCCACGGGCGTCCCTCCTTCATCGGCGTCAGCTGTAAGTATGGGCAGAGACCTCTCTCTTCGCCCGGGGAAACAAGGAGGTATAAATTATCGAAGGTGGCTTCGTGAACTGCATCACAGCCATAAGAATTTTAAATTTTCTTGTGATTTATGTATGGAATAATTTATTCACATATTAATGCGAGGGTCACGGCGGGATTTTCTATGCAATCAGGATCAATGGCAGCACAAGCACACAAGCGGGCACTTATCGCAGGATCTATTGGTAACTTTATCGAATGGTACGAGTTTGCGGTGTATGGTTTTTTGGCGACGGTGATCGCCAAAAACTTCTTCCAGCTTGCCGGTGAAGCACCGCTCACTGGATTGATTCTGACCTACGCTTCTTTCGCGGTCGCCTTTTTCTTCCGCCCGCTGGGTGCCATCATTTTCGGCCGACTCGGTGACAACATCGGCCGCAAGCCGACGCTGATTTTGGTGCTGGTGATGATGACGCTAGCCACCACGGCGATTGGCCTTGTACCGGTTTACGCCACGCTTGGCGTTGCCGCACCGATTATCCTGACCTGCCTGCGCATTCTTCAAGGCTTGTTCGCTGGCGGTGAGTATGGGGGTGCCGTGTCGCTGATGACGGAGTTTGCGCCGCGAGGTAAACGAGGGTTGTACGGTGCCTGGCAATCTTTCACCGTCGCGCTTGGCCTGCTGGCGGGTGCCGGCATTGTCGCATTGCTGTCCTTTGTGCTTACCCCTGAAGCACTGCACGACTGGGGCTGGCGCATTCCTTTCTTCCTTGCCTTGCCGATGGGCGTCGTCGCGCTTTGGCTGCGAATGCACATGGAGGAAACACCGAGTTTTGTCCGTCAGCAACAAGAAGAGGCCACGGTGGTGAAAGCCAGCGTCAGCAGCACGTTCAAAGCCATTGCGACCGGTATTGGCCGCCTGATGGTCTGGTCAGCCGCCGGTTATACCTATTTGGTGATCATGCCTTCCTACCTGCAGTCTGCCCTGCATACCGGGTTCAACCAGGCACTGCTGATCGCCGTTATTTCTAACATTGGTTTCGCCATGACCATCATTCCTTCGGGAATACTCAGTGACAAAATAGGCCGTCGAAAAGTTATGGTGCTGGCCGCAGTGTTGCTTCTGGGTCTGGCCCTGCCATTGCTGAAAATTCTTCAGGCGGAATCCAGTACGTTGCTGGTCAAAGCCGTTGTGGTGTTAATTGCGGGCGGATTAGTGGGTATGCTGGCAGGCCCTGGGCCTGCAATGCTGTCCGAAATGTTCCCAACCCGAGTGCGTTATACCGGACTTGGACTGGCCTATTCGCTGTCGAACGCCATTTTCTCCGGCTGTGCTGGACTCATCATTACCGGGTTAATCAAAGAGACAGGCAATCTTGATATCCCGGCGTACTACGTGATGGCAACCGCCGTGGTGAGTATTTTTGCGTTGATGACGCTGAGAAAGGACGACCATTTACGGTCGCTGGATGAGTGAAGGTTCCGTGCGGTCTGGTGCCCTCACCCCGTCCCTCTCCCACGGGAGAGGGAGCAAACACTAAAAACCTTCTCCAAAGAGAAGGTTTTGCTGTTTATACTGCGCGCTGACGTACCGCTTCAAACAGGCAGATGCCTGTCGCGACAGACACGTTCAGGGAAGAAACGCTGCCCGCCATCGGAATGCTGATCAGCTCATCACAGTGTTCGCGGGTCAGGCGGCGCATACCTTCACCTTCTGCGCCCATCACCAGCGCCATACGGCCCGTCATTTTGCTCTGATACAGAGTATGATCCGCTTCGCCAGCCGTACCGACGATCCAGATGTTTTCCTCCTGCAACAGACGCATGGTACGCGCCAGGTTGGTGACCCGGATCAGCGGTACGCTTTCCGCCGCACCGCAGGCAACTTTCTTCGCCGTGGCATTCAGTTGTGCAGAGCGATCACGCGGGACGATCACCGCATGCACGCCAGCCGCATCTGCGCTACGCAGACAAGCACCGAGGTTGTGTGGATCGGTCACGCCATCGAGGATCAGTAAGAACGGATTCTCAAACTGAGCCAGCAGGTCCGGCAGATCGTTTTCCTGATACTGACGGCCTTCTTTGACACGGGCGATGATCCCCTGATGCACGGCTCCTTCGCTTTTCTCATCCAGGAACTGGCGGTTGGCCACCTGAATCACCACGCCTTGGGCTTCCAGCGCATGGATCAGCGGCAGCAAGCGCTTGTCTTCGCGGCCTTTCAGAATAAAGACTTCCTGAAAGCGCTCCGGGGCACGTTCCAGCAGGGCCTGCACCGCGTGGATGCCGTAAATCATTTCACTCATGAAGGGTACTCGTTACCTGTTAGTTCAATTATTGTTTGCCCCTCTCCCTAGCCCTCTCCCACAGGGAGAGGGTACTTTCTTTTCTCCCTCTCCTTTGGGGAGAGGGCCGGGGAGAGGGGTTAGCTAATTACTCTGTCGCTTTCTTCGCTGCACGCTTAGCTTTGGTGGCGGCAGCAATTTTAAGCGTTTTATCCGACGGTTTTTTGGCTTTTTTGCTGGCAGCCTCTTTCTTCGCCGCTTTCGGCTTCTGCTTTTTAGGCTGGCCTTTCTCACCACGGAATGCGCTGTCTGGCTCGAAGTTGACCTTTTTACCCGCCTGACGGCGCTTGCCGCCTGGTTTACCGCTTGCTGGTTTTTTCGCTTTGTCACGCGCTGTTTTGCCAACATTACGCGGGCCGCGCTCACTCGAAATCAGAGAGAAGTCGATTTTACGCTCATCCATGTTGACCGCTTCCACGCGAACTTCCACTCGGTCGCCCAGACGGTAAGTCTGACCGCCAGATTCACCAATCAGGCGCTGGCCAATCTGGTCGAAGCGGTAGTAGTCGTTATCGAGCGAGGAGACATGCACCAGACCATCGATAAACAGGTCGTTAAGACGCACGAAGAAACCGAAACCGGTGACGCTGGCGATAACGCCCGGGAAGACGTTGCCAACCTGATCCTGCATGAAGTCGCACTTCAACCAGTCAGACACTTCACGCGTCGCTTCATCTGCGCGGCGTTCGGTCATTGAACAGTGCTGGCCGAGTTGCAGCATCTCTTCCATGCTGTAATGCCAGCCCCCCGTCTCGGTGGAGTTGCCTTTATTGCCTTCTTCTTTCGCCAGCAGATATTTGATCGCGCGGTGCAGCGTCAAATCCGGATAGCGACGAATTGGCGAGGTAAAGTGCGCGTAAGACTGCAACGCCAGGCCAAAGTGGCCACGGTTTTCTGGATCGTAGACAGCCTGTTTCATCGAGCGCAGCAGCATAGTTTGCAGCATCTCATGATCAGGACGATCGGCGATGGAAGTCAGCAGCTCCGCATAATCGCGTGGCTCAGGCTTGTTACCGCCCGGCAGCTCGAGGCCCAGCTCTGCAAGCACGGTACGGAAAGAGGTGATCGCCTCTTCAGTCGGCTTGTCGTGAATACGGAACAGCGCAGGCTCAGACTCTTTCTCGACAAAACGCGCCGCCGAGATATTGGCGAGGATCATGCACTCTTCAATCAGTTTATGGGCATCGTTGCGCTGAACTTGCTCGATACGCTCAATGCGACGTTCAGCGTTGAAGATAAACTTCGCCTCTTCGCTTTCAAACGAGATGCCGCCACGTTCCGCGCGGGAAACATCCAGCACTTTGTAGAGGTTATGCAGCTCTTCGATATGCTTCACTAGCGGCGCGTACTGCTCGCGCAGATCCTGATCGCCCTGCAGCATATGCCAGACCTTGTTATAGGTCAGACGCGCGTGGGAGCTCATGACAGCTTCGTAGAAGGTGTAGCTCGTCAGACGGCCTTTTGCCGAAATGGTCATTTCACAGACCATACACAGGCGATCGACCTGCGGGTTCAGCGAGCAAAGGCCGTTGGAGAGTACTTCCGGCAGCATCGGCACAACCTGCGACGGGAAGTAAACTGAAGTGCCGCGGTTACGGGCTTCGGTATCCAGCGGGGTTGGCGGACGGACGTAATAACTGACGTCAGCGATGGCCACCCACAGGCGCCAGCCGCCACCGCGTTTTTTCTCGCAGTACACGGCATCATCAAAGTCTCGCGCATCTTCGCCATCGATGGTGACCAGTGGCAGGTCGCGCAAATCCACGCGGCCAATTTTGGCTTCTTCAGGTACCTGCTCTTTCAGGCTGGCAATCTGTTTTTCAACTTCTGGCGGCCAGACGTAAGGGATTTCATGGGTGCGCAGCGCCATATCGACCGCCATGCCGGTGCCCATGTTATCGCCCAGGACTTCGACAATTTTACCGATAGCTTTGGTGCGGCGAGTCGGACGCTGAGTCAGCTCAACCACCACCACAAAGCCCATGCGCGCGCCCATCACTTCTTCAGGCGGAATGAGAATATCAAAGCTCAGTCGGCTGTCGTCCGGTACCACAAAACCGATGCCTGCATCGGTAAAGTAGCGGCCAACAATCTGCCCGGTTCTTGGCTCCAGCACACGCACAATGCGGGCTTCGCGGCGGCCTTTACGATCGGCCCCCAGCGGTTGTGCCAGCACTAAATCGCCGTGCATGCACATCTTCATCTGCTCGCTGGAGAGATAAAGATCGTCTTTGCGGCCTTCAACGCGCAGGAAGCCAAAGCCATCGCGATGACCAATGACTTTGCCTTTCAGCAGATCAAGGCGTTCCGGCAGCGCATAGCACTGACGACGAGTGAACACCAGCTGTCCGTCGCGCTCCATGGCGCGCAGGCGGCGACGCAGCGCTTCCTGCTGCTCTTCACCGGTAATGTTCAGCTCAGTGGCCAGCTCATCACGGCTGACGGGTTTTTCGCGTTTTGAAATAAAATCGAGGATAAATTCCCGGCTCGGGATAGGGTTCGCGTATTTTTCTGCTTCGCGTTCCTGGAAAGGATCTTGTGACATAGCGGTTCCTCCGTAGTCAGCTCCAATGAAGTGATAGGTCACTCCACCAGCAATAATTTATAAAGCGGTTGATTCTCTTCAACCAAATCGGCCAGCGTGTAGTTATCCAGCTCCATGAGAAAACTGTTCACGGCCTGAGAAAGCGCCTGTTTAAGCCGACAGGCAGGCGTAATGTGGCAAAACTCGCTGCTGCAATTCACCAGCGATAACGGTTCAAGTTCTCGAACCACATCGCCCACGCGAATGCTTTTTGCCGGTTTGCCAAGGCGAATACCGCCGTTTTTTCCACGCACGGCATCAACGTAGCCAGCACGGCTTAACTGGTTGATTATTTTAACCATATGATTACGGGACACGCCGTAGACCTCCGTCACTTCAGAGATACTTGTCATACGACCGTCAGGCAGCGATGCCATATAGATTAGCGCACGCAATCCGTAATCGGTGAAACTCGTTAACTGCACATCAACCTCAAGCAGGGAAAAACAGGGTGTTATTACCTTTGATGATAAACCAGCCAGCCAGGTAGCGGTTAATTAATTTAAGCGGGGGAAGGTGGAAAGCAGGAACAAAGGGGCGCAGTGAGTGCGCCCCTGACATGATTATGCGTCGAACGGGTCGCGCAGGATCATGGTTTCAGTACGGTCCGGGCCCGTTGAAATAATATCAATTGGCACGCCGGTCAGTTCTTCGATGCGCTGAATGTAGTCCAGTGCTGCCTGTGGCAGACCGCTACGCTCTTTCACACCAAAGGTGGTTTCAGACCAGCCCGGCATAGTTTCGTAAATCGCTTCGATACCTTCCCAGTCGTCGGCTGCCAGCGGAGTGGTGGTCACTTCGCGGCCATCCGGCATACGGTAACCGACACAGATTTTCACCTCTTTCAGGCCGTCCAGCACGTCCAGTTTGGTCAGGCAGAAACCTGAGAGGGAGTTAATCTGTACAGCACGACGTACGGCAACAACGTCCAGCCAGCCACAACGACGGCGGCGGCCAGTGGTCGCACCAAACTCGTTACCCTGCTTGCAGAGGAACTCGCCAGTTTCGTCGAACAGTTCGGTTGGGAACGGACCTGCACCGACACGGGTAGAGTAGGCTTTGATGATACCCAAAACGTAATCCACATAACGCGGGCCCAGGCCGGAGCCAGTCGCCACGCCACCCGCGGTGGTGTTAGAAGAGGTTACGTACGGATAGGTACCGTGGTCGATGTCCAGCAGCGTGCCCTGGGCACCTTCGAACATGACGAAATCACCACGCTTGCGCGCTTGATCCAGCAGGTCAGAAACATCCACGACCATCGCGGTCAGGATGTCGGCAACCGCCATCACATCGTCCAGCACTTTCTGGTAGTCAACCGCGTCAACTTTGTAGTAGTTCACGAGCTGGAAGTTGTGATATTCCATCACTTCTTTCAGTTTTTCGGCGAAGGTCGCTTTGTCGAACAGATCGCCAACGCGCAGGCCACGACGGGCCACTTTATCTTCATAAGCCGGGCCGATGCCACGACCGGTGGTGCCGATAGCTTTCGCGCCACGTGCTTTCTCACGCGCCACATCAAGGGCGACGTGATAGTCAAGGATCAGCGGGCAAGCTTCAGAGAGCAGCAGACGCTCGCGAACCGGGATACCACGGTCTTCCAGTTCTTTCATCTCTTTCATCAGCGCAGCAGGAGACAGCACAACACCGTTACCGATGATGCTGGTCACATTGTCACGAAGAATGCCTGATGGAATAAGATGGAGGACGGTTTTTTCACCGTTGATTACGAGAGTATGGCCTGCGTTGTGACCGCCCTGGTAGCGTACAACATATTTAGCCCGTTCAGTCAGAAGATCGACGATCTTCCCTTTACCTTCGTCACCCCATTGGGTGCCCAGTACGACGACGTTGTTACCCATTTTTCAAAATCACCGTTTGCTTAAAAATGGATTCTACCATCGGTTTCAATGATGACCAGCACTTTTTGACATCAAAAAACAATGAATCCGGCGAGTTTTTAATCAGCCAATCGTTTTCGTCAACATGTAGTAGATCACCACGCCTGCGACCACAAGGCCACCGCCAAAGCGGCGTAAAAGAGGGTCAGGAAGTTGTGACAATGCTGACACCATTTTTCGCCACGCCTGCGGGTAGAGCATCGGCCCCAGCCCTTCAAGCACTAATACCAGCGCAAGCGCCAGCCAGATTGTTGAATTCATGGTTCATCCTGATAAAAGAAAACCACCGCCAGTGCGGTGGTTTCAGATTGCTGACAAAGAAGGAAAAAACGTGGTTTTTCCTTCTTTGTGGTTATCAGCCGAAAATCAATGAATTGATTTTCCTTGTTTTTTTTCGGTCACTTATGACAAAACTGCATTCGTTAGAGGTTTGTCATCAGCCTCAAACCACCGCCAGTGCGGTGGTTTTTCAATAATGAGACAGCCGACGATATTAACGCGTCGCGTTGCCTGGCGTCTTCATATAGCGGAAGAAATCGCTGTCCGGGCTCAGAACCATGATGTCCTGATTGCTCTGGAAGCTGTTCTCGTAAGCACGCAGGCTACGGATAAAGGCATAGAAATCCGGATCCTGGCTGAAGGCATCAGCAAACAGTTTCGCCGCATCAGCATCACCTTCACCGCGCATGATACGACCCTGACGCTCAGCTTCTGCCAGCGTTTTGGTCACTTCATAGTCTGCCGTAGCACGAAGCTTCTCGGCTTCTTCCTGACCTTGTGAACGGTGACGGCGGGCAACCGCTTCACGCTCAGCGCGCATACGATTGTAGATAGCGTCAGACACTTCGGTCGGCAGGTTGATCTGCTTGATACGAACGTCCACCACTTCAATACCCAGCGCAGCCATACTGTTCGGGTTGATAACCGGCACTTTACCGTTAGTTTCTGCGGCAACACGCTCTGCGGCTTCAGCGATAGCGCTGTCTGCTGCTGGCGTTGCCACTTCATCTTCGGTGCCCGCAGAACCGGAGTTCAGCGCATCACGGACTTCGATGGTCAGACGGCCACGGGAATCGGTGACGATGTCTTTCACATCCAGACGACCAATTTCAGAACGCAGACGGTCAGAGAACTTACGTTTCAGCAGCACTTCGGCCTGGGAGACGTCACCGCCGCCGGTTGCCAGGAAGTAACGGCTGAAATCGCTGATACGCCATTTGATGTAGGAATCGACGATCAGGTCTTTCTTCTCTTTGGTCACAAAGCGATCGGCCTGGTTATCCATAGTCTGGATACGTGCATCCAGCGTTTTCACCGACTGAATGAAGGGAACCTTGAAGTGCAGGCCCGGCGCATAAATCACCGGTTTTTTGTCGCTGTCACGCACCACACTGCTGAACTGGAATTTAATCCCACGCTCACCCTCTTTCACCACAAATACAGAGGCGTAGAGGCCTACCAGCACGATGACAATTATCGCAATTACTGACTTACGCATCGTTATTCCCCCTGACGCTGGTAGTCGTTACGCTGCGCGTTAGCACGGCGTTGGTCCATGATGTCGCTATCGCTCGTGGCAGGCGCATTGCTGCTGTTGGCACTGCTGCTGGAGCTTGACGCAGGCGGCAGGCGTAACAAGCTGTCAGCGCCACTGCTGTCACTCTTTTTTGCAGGCGCTGCGCCACCTTTCAGCATCTGATCAAGCGGCAGCACCATCAGGTTTCCGCCTTTGTCGTTCACCAGCACCTTGCGGGTATGGCTCAGCACTTTCTCCATCGTTTCGATGTAGAGACGCTCACGTGTGATTTCCGGAGCCGCTTTATATTCCGGCAGGATCTTCACGAAACGAGCCACTTCACCCTGCGCTTCCAGCACGGTCTGAGTCTTATACGCGCGAGCCTCTTCGAGGATACGCTGCGCCTGACCGTTAGCACGTGGCTGAACTTCGTTGGTGTAAGCTTCGGCTTCACGAATGTATTGCTGTTCGTTTTCACGCGCGGCAATGGCATCATCAAACGCAGCCTTCACTTCTTCCGGCGGACGAGCAGTCTGGAAGTTCACGTCAAGCAGGGTGATACCCATGTTGTACGGACGAATGGTTTCTTCCAGTTCACGCTGAGTATCGCTACGAATAACGGTACGGCCTTCAGTGAGGATACGGTCCATGGTGTATTTGCCGATCACACCGCGCAGTGCGCTGTCTGTCGCCTGACGCAGGCTGTCATCCGGGCTGGTGACGCTGAACAGGTACTTTTGCGGATCGGTAATGCGGTACTGCACGTTCATTTCAACGCGCACCACGTTTTCATCGGACGTCAGCATCACGCCCGAAGCGGCCAGTTCGCGAACGGCTTCCACGTTAACCGGCGTCACTTCATCGATAAAGGTCGGTTTCCAGTTAAGGCCCGGCTCAACCAGATGGCTGAATTTACCGAAGCGAGTCACCACGCCACGTTCGGCTTCTTTAATGGTATAGAACCCGCTCGCCGCCCAAATGATCACCACCGCAGCCGCAGCAATACCCACAATGCGCCCGCCCATTGGGCCACGCGGCAGTTGTGTGGTATTTCCACCGCCAGAGCCGCCTTTACCACCGCCCAGGCCGCCGAGTTTTTTACTCAGCTTGCGGAAGATATCATCCAGATCAGGAGGCCCCTGATCGCGACCACCTTTGTTTCCATTTCCCCCAGAGTTGCCGCCTTGATTATTGCTGCTTCCCCACGGGTCGCGGTCTTGTCCGTTATTACCGGGCTGATTCCACGCCATGTATATGCTCCATATTTGTTATGCGGTGTACATACCCGTCATATTTCGAGCTGCAGGTGCGTTGGCTGCACTCCCTCACCCCAGTCACTTACTAAAGTAAGCTCCTGGGGATTCACTCCCTTGCCGCCTTCCTGAAACTCGAACTATTTAGGGTATCTGGCTTTATTACCAAGTATAAAAGCGAATAATTTTCAGGCTGATTGACTATCAGACCACATAGTCTGTCAGCGCAGGTTCTTGCTTACAGAGGCGACGCCAGTCAACAATCGGCATGCGTACTTCCAGACCGACGCTACCGTCCTCCTCCATCCACTCTTTCTCTATCGCCTGAAGCTGATAAAACCGGCTTCTGAGACGCCCTTCCTGCGGAGGTAAGCGCAGCGTGTGCTGAGCCACTTCACCGGAAAGCCTTTCAGTTAAAGCCTGGAAAAGCAGTGGTACACCCACTCCCGTCTGCGCAGAAAGCCAGACGCGAATCGGTTTGTTTTCTTCGTCCCTGTCGATACGCGGCTCAAAATCTTCCAGCATATCGATCTTGTTCATCACCAGCAGCGTCGGGATTTCATCGGCTTCGATTTCATCGAGCACCACGTTCACTGCATCAATGTTTTCCTGCAGGCGGACATCCGCGGCATCGATAACATGCAGCAACAGCGTCGCCTGACGCGTTTCCTGCAGCGTGGCTTTAAACGCAGCCACCAAATCGTGCGGCAGATGGCGGATGAACCCTACGGTATCCGCCAGCACGGTTTCGCCCACATCGGCGACGTTAATTCGGCGCAGGGTCGGGTCCAGCGTCGCGAACAGCTGGTCCGCGGCGTAAACCTGCGCTTCAGTAATCTGATTGAACAGCGTCGACTTCCCGGCGTTGGTGTAACCCACCAGCGACACGGTCGGAATATCGGCTTTGGTACGCGAACGGCGCCCTTGCTCACGTTGCTTCTCAACTCTCTCCAGACGAGAGAGGATCTGCATAATGCGGTTACGCAATAAACGACGGTCAGTTTCGAGCTGGGTTTCACCCGGGCCGCGCAAACCAATCCCGCCTTTTTGTCGTTCAAGGTGGGTCCAGCCACGCACAAGACGCGTTGCCAGATGGCGCAACTGCGCCAGCTCAACCTGCAGTTTCCCCTCATGGGTACGCGCACGCTGAGCAAAAATATCAAGAATCAAACCGGTACGATCGATAACCCTGCACTCGCACAAACGCTCCAGGTTACGTTCCTGGGCTGGACTTAATGCATGGTCGAATAAGACAACGGACGCCCCTGTTGCTTTAACGGCTTCCGCAATTTCGACAGCCTTACCTTCACCAACAAAATACTTTGGGTGCGGCGCTTTACGGCTACCGGTAATCACCTGCATTGCTTCGACACCGGCGGAAGAGACCAGGGCTTCGAACTCCTGAAGGTCTTCCATATCTTTGTCTTGCGAAAAATAGATGTGTACCAGTACCGCCTGCTCACCGGCATCATAACGGTCAAACAAGCGTAATTTCTCCTAAAAGACCAGCGGGGAACCAAACCACCTGGCTCCCCGACATGGAAAAACAGCCATCAACCTTATTCGGTTTCTTCGCTGTCTTGCGGCGCAGATGAAGCCTGCGCGTTGCTACCGTGATGGTAGTTGCTGGTACTGCCGCCGGCGTTATTGCTGTGATGAGAGACCGGACGAGACGGAACCACCGTAGAAATTGCGTGCTTATAGACCATCTGGCTGACCGTGTTTTTCAACAGGATAACGAACTGATCGAAAGACTCAATTTGCCCTTGCAGCTTAATACCATTCACCAAATAAATAGAAACCGGAACACGTTCCCGACGCAGTGCGTTCAGAAACGGATCTTGTAAAGATTGCCCCTTAGCCATTCTCTTTTCCTTATATGCTTGTTTTACCCACGGTTTTCAGGGTTTTTTACCCACAAACTTCGGGCTTGTACTTAGAACCTTGCGATTCTGAAAAATTGCGCACGATACGTCTTAATTTTACACGTTCAGTCCTGACCCGCACCAACAACCTGCAACACTTCGTTGAACGCCTGTTCAGGTTGCTCACTGTCTAACCAGTGAACGCCTTCCCAGCCGCGTAACCAGGTTACCTGGCGCTTAGCCAACTGTCTCGTGGCGCAAATACCTCTATAAACCATTTCATCATAAGGAATTTCGCCTTCAAGGTACGACCACATCTGGCGATATCCCACACAACGAACGGAAGGCATATCCGTATGCAAATCTCCGCGGGCAAAAAGCGCCCGCACTTCTGCTTCAAAACCTGAAGCCAACATCTGGTGAAAACGCTGCTCGATGCGCTGATGGAGCAGTTCACGGCTCGCCGGGGCGATGGCGAACTGATGCACCTTGTACGGCAGAGCCTCGCCTGACGTTTGCGTCAGTTCCGTTAAAGTTTTACCCGAAATGAAAAAAACTTCCAGTGCCCGGGAAAGTCTTTGCGGATCATTTGGATGAATACGAGCAGCAGCAACCGGGTCAATTTCCTGAAGTTGCTGATGCAGCGCATTCCATCCTTGCTCTGCTGCCTGTTGTTCAATTCTGGCTCTCACTTCGGGATCTGCCGGCGGTAACGGCGACAATCCTTCCAGTAAGGCTTTGAAATACAACATGGTGCCGCCAACCAACAGCGGTATACGCCCTGCTGCGGTGATCTCGGCCATTTCGGCAAGCGCATCGCGGCGGAAATCCGCGGCAGAATACGCCTGCGCCGGGTCGAGAATATCCAGCAACCGGTGCGGTGCCGCGGCAAGCTCACGCGCATCCGGCTTCGCGGTTCCAATGTCCATCTCTCGATAGATGAGGGCGGAATCCACGCTAATCAACTCTACGGGCAAAACTTTACGCAATTCAATGGCCAGCGCCGTTTTGCCGGAGGCCGTTGGCCCCATCAGGAATAGGGCCTTAGGCGGGCTTTTTGTGTCGTTACTCATGGTTAAGGGCATTCATCGCCGTATGTAAATCAACGGGTTGTAACAGGCCACCAGGCGGGGCTTTCACCAGTTGCGGACACAGACGTTCGACGTCGGTCAGCATGGCTATCGCCTGCGCCATATTCCACTGCGTATGTTCGCTTGCGAGGTTTCGTGCTAACCACTGCGCAAGCGTGCTCGCATCACAGGATGGTTGCAGCGCGAGGTAGCCTATCAGTTCAGGAATCAAGATTTGTAAATTTTGTTGTCTTAAGGGTAAAGGCACCGCCCTCACCGTCACATGTTGCGCTTCCGATTGAATTTCCACGCCTAATTGCCCTAATACCGGCAGGGCTTTTTGGATTGCCGCCTGTTCATCAGCACTGACTTTCAGACGCAGCGGAATAAGCAGTGGTTGAGCGCAAACAGGAGCGCTTTCCGGGGAAAGCTGCGCTTGTTTCAACCAGCGTTCCGCAACGGGTAACGCCAGAAGACTCAGTTTCCCATCACGTTCGAGCAGCGCACGATCGTTGGCGACTATCGTCAACACGCGTCCAAAGCTGCTGCTGTGCCCGGCAAGGCTTTCGGTTTCCTGCGCGCTTACGGGCTTGCGTTCGGCAACCGGCGTTTCCAAAAGTTGTTTGTACAACGCGCCCTGCTGCTTTTGATAGCCAGGCTGCGCATTCGGCCATCCTGCGCCTGAAGGTGCTCGCGAGTTGCCACCGCTGCTGGTCTGGCTGCTATAACGAGGCGTAGCGGAGTCACGCGCAACAGCCGGTTCAGCAAAGTGATTTCGCCCAGCCGCAACCCGATTTTCAGGAAACGAGCGTGGGGCAGGTTCTTCCTCTTCAACCGCGAATGGCAGCGGCGCATCTACCTGCTGTTGCAGGACGCTCAACACACCCTGATAGATAAAGTCGTGAACCAGGCGTGATTGATGGAAACGCACTTCATGCTTGGCAGGATGCACATTCACATCGACCTGATGCGGATCGATGGTCAGATAAAGGACAAACGCCGGTTGTTCACCCGCACCCAGCTTGTCTTCACAGGCCTGGCGAATGGCGTGGTTAATCAGGCGGTCACGCATCATGCGGCCATTCACATAGCAATATTGGATCTCGGCGAGCTGCGCATTCGTCTGCTTCGGATCGGCCACCCAGCCATGCAGGGCTAAATCACCGTGCTGCCATTCAATTGCCAGCGCGTGCTCCACAAATGGCGTTCCACAGATAGCCGCCAGACGGCGCTCTTTCTGCCCGCCTTCCGCTACCGCGCGGTACTGGCGCACCAGTTTGCCGTTGTGATTGAGATTGAGGGTGACATCGAAACGGGCCAGTGCAATGCGGCGAATAATTTCGTCGATGTGCGCGAATTCGGTTTTCTCGGTGCGCATGAACTTGCGACGCGCTGGGGTGTTATAGAACAAATCCAGCACTTCCAGCGTGGTTCCCACAGGATGGGCCGCAGGCTTCACTGTTACGTCCATATCACGCCCTTCCGCATAGGCTTGCCAGGCTTCTTGCTGCTCGGCAACGCGGGAAGTGAGTGTTAAACGGGAAACAGAGCTGATACTGGCCAGCGCTTCGCCGCGAAAACCGAGGCTGATGATCGCTTCCAGATCGTCAAGAGAGGCAATTTTACTGGTGGCGTGACGAGCCAGCGCCAGCGCCAGCTCGTCTTTTTTAATCCCACAGCCATTATCACGAATGCGGATGAGCTTTGCGCCACCGCGTTCGATGTCAATGTCGATGCGGGTTGCACCCGCATCAAGGCTGTTTTCTACCAGCTCTTTCACTACCGATGCGGGCCGCTCTACCACTTCACCAGCGGCAATCTGGTTCGCAAGCTGTGGCGGTAAAACCTGAATCGGCATTGAAAAGCTCCTTAATTAATTAACGTTCCGCCGGGAGAAATAGCGCTGGCCGTTTGCGAAGATTCACCACGCGGACCATTTTGTAACGGGTGCTGTTCGAAGTAGTGACGCAAGCCGTTATAAATGGCCTCAGCAATCTGCTGCTGGTAGCTGTCGCTGCCCAACAGACGCTCTTCCCCACTGTTACTGATAAATCCAGTTTCCACCAGGATCGACGGTATATCCGGTGAGCGCAGTACGCCTAAACTTGCGTGTTCCGGGCGGCGTTTGTGAATATTGCCCACTCGCTGTAGCTGGCCCAGGACATCTACCGCCACATCATACCCGACGCGCTGAGAATGACCGAACTGTAAATCCAGCACCGCCTGGCTCAGGTAAGGATCGGCCTGATTGTTCGCCAGCACGTCGCCCGCCCCGCCCAACAGTTCAGACTGCTTCTCATGCTGTTCCAGCCATCCGGCCATTTCGCTGTTTGCGCGGCGGTTGGAAAGCACCCACACCGAAGCGCCTGTGGCATCCCGGTTTGGCGCGGCATCCGCGTGAATGGACACCAGGAAGTTGGCGTTTTGCTTACGCGCCACATCCGATCGGCCCATCACCGAAATAAAGTAATCCCCGTCACGGGTTAAAACGCCCTTAAACATGGGATCGTCGTTCAGCAGCGCACGCAGCTTACGGGCAATCAGGATGGTGACGTTTTTCTCTTTCGTCCCACCCGGGCCAATTGCGCCCGGGTCCTGACCGCCGTGACCCGCATCAATGGCAATAATCACCTTATCGCCCGTCACGCTGGCGGTTCTTGTTCTTGCCGCCGGACGCGTCGCCGTGTTGCTGCTGGTGACGCTGGTCATACGATCGTTCTGCGTTTTGAACGGATTTCTTGCCGGTTCAGCAGGACGCGAAGCAACCACTGGGGCTTCCACACGTTTCGCTATTACCGGTGGCGGTGGAGGCGGTGGAGGCGGTGGAGGCGGTGGTGGCTCATCCGCATTGATGGTGAACACCACGGTGTAATTGCCGCCGCTTTGCTGTTTCACCGCACGGGTTTTCCCGTCGCCGGTCAGGTCGACCACCAGACGCAGAGACTGGGCATCTTTCGCTGTGCCCGAGCGAATGCTTTTCACCAGATTATTACCGCTGAAATTAAGCGGTAACCCTTGGATCACACCGGTTTGTTTAATGTCGAGCGCCACGCTGCGCTTCCCTTCCTGGGAAAACGAGTAGTCTGGATCGCCCATGAAACTGAAGGTGATGCGGGCTTGTTTATCTCCGTTGGACACCTGAATATCGGATAAACTCGCCGCCGTCGCCTGCAGGCAAAAAAGCATCAAACTTGCCACCCACCAACTTTTAACGCGATAAATCATCCCGCCATCCCTCAGGTTAACCGGCCAAACGTGCCAGTAAAGACTCACCCAGTGAGGAGACTGCCGTCACGCGCGCCTCTCGCCCTTGCGCCTGGTACTCTAAGTGAATTTCGACATCCGGTTCAGGCAATACACCCGCGCCCTGTTGCGGCCATTCCACCAGGCAGATGGCATCGTCAGCAAAGTAATCGCGGATCCCCATAAATTCGAGCTCCTCAGGATCCGCAAGGCGATATAAATCGAAGTGATACACCATCAGGTTATCGAGGGTGTACGGTTCTACCAGCGTGTAAGTGGGGCTTTTGACGTTCCCTTTGTGGCCAAGTGCCTGCAAAAAGCCGCGGCTGAAGGTGGTTTTCCCGGCGCCCAAATCGCCGTAGAGATAGATAACGGTCGCGCCTGTGCAGGCGGCAGCCATGCGGTTGCCAAGATCTAATGTTGCCTGCTCGTCGGGTAAGGGAATCACTCGATTAATCATGGTTTACGTCAATCACATCCGGGTTAACAACACGCTGTAGCGTGGAAAAAAGATCGGTGGCGAGCATGC
This sequence comes from Pantoea sp. sgz302252, assembly GCF_047713085.1. NCBI lineage: Bacteria > Pseudomonadati > Pseudomonadota > Gammaproteobacteria > Enterobacterales > Erwiniaceae > Pantoea > Pantoea sp. sgz302252. The sequence continues at coordinate 111,440 of NZ_JBLFJW010000008.1, read as the reverse complement.
CACGGGGTCCGTATCGCGCAGCGAGCATATCCGCCGCCGCGCCGTGCGCCACACAACCTGCGCAAGCAGCATCATACGGCGTGAGATGCTGACCTAGCAACGCACCGATAATGCCTGACAGCACATCGCCCATTCCACCGCTGGCCATACCGGGATTGCCGGCATCGACAAGGGCTATTCCGTGGACTTCATCCGCGATGACCGTCCCCGCCCCTTTCAGTACCACCACCCCACCGTACCGTTTTACCAGACGTTGTGCAGAAAGTAAGCGATCGCTCTCAATTTCTGCCACGCTGCAATTCAGTAACCGGGCGGCTTCGCCGGGGTGCGGCGTCAGAATGCGATTGTGACGTTTATCCGGATTGATTGCCAGAAGGTTCAGTGCGTCAGCGTCCCATAACATGGGCTTACGGACGTTTTCCACTTTGCGCAGCGCCTGCTTTGCCCAATTCTGCTGACCCAGACCCGGCCCAATCACCACCACTTCAGCCCATTCAAGGCTTTCATCGAGGCTCTGCGCAGTGAGTTCGTGTACCATCAACTCTGGCCTTGCGGTGATGATTGGCGCGATATTCTCACTGCGAGTAAGCACTCGCACCAGCCCTGCACCGGCGCGTAATGCGGCTTCACCCGCCATTCTGATGGCTCCAGCAGTCCCCACATCACCGCCAATGATCACCAGTTTGCCGTGATCGCCCTTATGTGAAGTTGCCCGTCGCGGTAAGAACCATTGTGAAAGCTGCGAAGCCTCAACGCGTTGAATTTGCGTGGTTTGAGCATTCAGCCAGCTATCAAGGCCAAGCGAGTGTTGATGAAGACGCCCCGTGACATCACGAGCTTTGCCGGTCAGCAAGCCAGGTTTGAGGGCGATAAACGTTAAAGTGTGAGCCGCATGAATCACCGCTCCGGGCGTAGCCCCCGTTTGCGCCAGCAGGCCGGAAGGGATATCCAGAGAGAAAATCGGAGCAGGATGCTCATTCGCATAGGAGATAAGGCTGGCAGCCGGTTCGCGTGGAGCGCTGTTCAGTCCGGTTCCCAGCAAAGCATCGATGATAAGATCCACGCCTTCCGGCCAGGCAATATCGTCAGCATGAATAATGCCGCCCGCATTCAACCAGGCGGCTCGCGCCTGCCCGGCTTCCTCAGGAAGCAGTTTATCGCTCTCCTGAGCCAGCAGCGTGACAGTGATGCCTGCGGCCTGAGCAAGGCGTGCGACAACGTAGCCATCGCCACCGTTATTGCCGTGTCCGCAGAGGATAATCCAGTGGGCGGCTGAAGGATAAATTTCGCGGGCAAGCGTGAAGGCGGCCTCTCCAGCGCGGAGCATCAGTTCATAAAGCGTTAACCCGAGCGCATCGGCGGCCTCTTTTTCGGCGCGACGCAGGTCATCCGCAGACCAGATGGTGTGTGGTATACTTGCGGGGTTTCTCGTCATTGTATGGTCCGTCATGTCACAGCCCCTCGATCTCAATCAATTAGCGCAAGACATCAAGCAGTGGGGCTCCGAACTGGGCTTTCAGCACGTCGGTATCACCGATACTGACCTCAGCGAGTCCGAACCCAAACTGCAGGCATGGCTGGACAAACAGTACCACGGCGAGATGGAGTGGATGGCACGTCACGGTATGATGCGCGCCCGCCCGCATGAATTGCTGCCAGGAACGCTTCGCGTGATCAGCGTGCGAATGAACTATTTGCCCACCCATGCCGCGTTTGCCAGCACCCTGAAAAATCCTTCGCTCGGTTACGTCAGCCGTTATGCCCTCGGGCGTGATTATCATAAGCTGTTGCGTAATCGTCTGAAGAAGCTGGGCGAAAAAATTCAGGAACAGTGTGCCTCGCTGAATTTTAGACCTTTTGTCGATTCCGCGCCCCTTCTGGAACGTCCTATCGCTGAAAAAGCCGGGCTTGGCTGGACAGGTAAGCACTCACTTATCTTAAGCCGCGACGCGGGCTCTTTCTTTTTCCTTGGCGAACTGCTGATAGACCTGCCGTTACCCATTGATAAGCCAGTGGAAGAAGCCTGCGGGCGCTGTGTCGCCTGTATGACCATCTGCCCGACGGGGGCGATTGTTGAACCCTACACCGTCGATGCCCGTCGCTGTATTTCCTATCTGACCATCGAACTGGAAGGCGCCATCCCGGAAGAATTTCGCCCGCTAATGGGTAACCGGATTTATGGCTGTGACGACTGCCAGCTGATTTGCCCGTGGAATCGTTACTCACAATTGACCGTTGAAGAGGATTTCAGCCCGCGCAAAGCCCTGCACGCACCGGAGCTGATTGAACTGTTCGCCTGGAGCGAGGCACATTTTCTGAAAGTTACAGAAGGGTCGCCCATTCGGCGTATCGGTCATCTCCGCTGGCTGCGAAATATTAGCGTCGCGTTGGGAAATGCCCCCTGGGATGAGCGTAATTTGCACGCCCTGGAAAGTCGCCGAGGTGAGCACCCACTTCTCGACGAACACATTGAGTGGGCGATTGCGCAGCAAATGGAGAAACGAAATGCCTGTGTGGTGGAAGTGCAGTTACCGCAAAAACAGCGTCTGGTGAGGGGGATCGAAAAAGGGTTGCCGAGGGATGCCTGATTCATTCACAGGGTGTGAATAAAAATAAAAACACATTGCAATTCAACACGCCCTGAGACGTCAAGTGATCGTAATAACAATCCGAAATATTATTTAATTGCTATAAATCATATAGTTAAAAAAATACCATTCACAATTCGACGCATTTTGGCTTTTAAGACAAAAACGCAGACCTGTGGATAAGTCTGTTCACAAGAATATGTCAAAGGAAACGAGAATCATCCCCAACGTGCTTTCACGCTGTGGATAAGAAATCAGACGGAAGAAAATTTTGGAGCGGGAAACGAGACTCGAACTCGCGACCCCGACCTTGGCAAGGTCGTGCTCTACCAACTGAGCTATTCCCGCTTGGGTGGTGCGTATCTTGCGATACTGTCAGCTTTTGCTGCATTCAAATTTTGGAGCGGGAAACGAGACTCGAACTCGCGACCCCGACCTTGGCAAGGTCGTGCTCTACCAACTGAGCTATTCCCGCTTGGGTGGTGCGTATCTTGCGATACTGTCAGCTTTTGCTGCATTCAAATTTTGGAGCGGGAAACGAGACTCGAACTCGCGACCCCGACCTTGGCAAGGTCGTGCTCTACCAACTGAGCTATTCCCGCTTGGGTGGTGCGTATCTTGCGATACTGTCAGCTTTTGCTGCATTCAAATTTTGGAGCGGGAAACGAGACTCGAACTCGCGACCCCGACCTTGGCAAGGTCGTGCTCTACCAACTGAGCTATTCCCGCAAATTTGTTGCTGTCGTAACAATGAATTCTCTGTCGTTACGGGAGGCGCATTATACGAGAAATCCTTTTAGCTGCAACCCCCCTTCGAGCGATTTTTTTTGATTTTTGCTTAAGTGCTGAATTAATCGGCAATGTGCACAAATTAACACCGGCTGCCTGCTGGCGCTGCGCTTAGCCGGCCTGGAAACCTCAAAAAATGCGGCAGGATAAGATCATTACAGCTTGATAAAATGCTCGCGGTAGTATGCCAGTTCAGCGACCGACTCACGGATATCATCCATCGCCTGATGAGTGCCCTGCTTTTTGAATCCGTCGAGAATTTCTGGTTTCCAGCGACGCGCCAGCTCTTTCAACGTGCTGACATCCAGATAGCGGTAATGGAAGTAAGCTTCCAGTTCCGGCATGTACTTAAACAGGAAACGGCGGTCCTGGCCGATGCTGTTACCGCAAATAGGTGATTTACCTTCCGGCACCCACTGTTTCAGGAATTCAAGGGTAGCCCGTTCTGCCGCTCGGTCGTCCTGAGTGCTGGCCTTTACGCGATCAACCAGGCCGCTGCCAGTATGGGTGCGCACGTTCCAGTCATCCATCAGCGCCAGTTGTTCATCAGACTGATGTACCGCGATGGTCGGCCCTTCTGCCAGAATGTTGAGATTGGCATCGGTCACCAGGGTTGCGATCTCAATAATGCGATCACGCTCAGGATCGAGGCCTGTCATCTCAAGATCGATCCAAATGAGGTTGTTTTCATTTGCACTCATGCTATTTTCCACCCTTCTCGCGTCACAACGACTGTGACTATATTCATCTAAAATAGTGTGTATCATAAAGGTTTTGCCCCTTTGGGGCGACCAGGAGCCAGCCCGATTGAGTAAAAATAAACTCTCCAAAGGTCAACAGCGCCGCGTCAAAGCGAACCATCAGCGCCGCCTTAAAACGACTGCGGAGAAGGCCGATTTCGATGACAACCTGTTTGGCGAAGCCTCTGAAGGCATCGTCATTAGCCGCTTTGGCATGCATGCCGACGTGGAAGCGGCTGACGGCGGCGTTCACCGCTGCAACATTCGCCGCACGATTCGTTCTCTGGTGACCGGTGACCGCGTGGTCTGGCGTCCGGGGAAAACCGCGGCAGAAGGCGTTAACGTCAAAGGCATCGTCGAAGCCGTGCATGAACGCACCTCAGTCCTGACGCGTCCGGATTTCTATGACGGCGTCAAGCCTATCGCAGCCAACATCGATCAGATTGTCATTGTGTCCGCGATCCTGCCGGAGCTTTCAGTCAATATTATCGACCGCTATCTGGTGGCCTGCGAAACGCTCAACGTTGAACCGATCATCGTGCTGAATAAAATCGACTTGCTTGATGACGACAGCATGGCTTTCGTTAACGAGCAAATGGATATCTACCGCCGCATCGGCTACAAGGTCCTGATGGTGTCCAGCCGCACGCAGGACGGCCTTAAGCCGCTTGAAGTCGCGCTCACTGACCGCATCAGCATCTTTGCGGGTCAATCCGGCGTGGGGAAATCCAGCCTGCTGAACGCCCTGCTCGGCTTGCAGGAAGAAATTCTCACCAATGATGTTTCCGACAACTCCGGTCTCGGCCAGCACACCACCACAGCCGCGCGTCTCTACCATTTCCCGCACGGCGGCGATGTGATTGACTCCCCGGGCGTGCGTGAATTTGGCCTGTGGCATCTGGAGCCGGAACAAATCTTCAATGGCTTTGTCGAATTCCAGGACTACTTAGGCGCCTGTAAATACCGCGACTGCAAGCACGACAACGATCCCGGCTGCGCCATTCGCGAAGCGGTCGAAAAAGGTGAGATCGCCGAATCACGCTTTGAAAACTACCATCGCATCCTTGAGAGCATGGCCCAGGTAAAAACGCGTAAAAGCTTTTCTGAAACCGACGACTGACATTTAAGCTGACTGCCGATAGAATCAGCCCCTTTTTTAAAGGCTTCGATGAAAGCCCGTGATGACACAACCCTGGCCAGGAGGCTACCTTGTTAAATTCATTTAAACTTTCGCTTCAATACATTCTGCCAAAACTGTGGCTGACACGCCTCGCCGGCTGGGGCGCGAGCAAACGAGCGGGCTGGCTGACAAAGCTGGTGATTGACCTGTTCGTGAAGTATTACAAGGTCGATATGAAAGAAGCGCAGAAGCCCGACACTGCCAGCTATCGCACCTTTAACGATTTCTTTGTCCGCCCACTGCGTGACGATGTTCGTCCACTGAATACCGACCCGAACGTGCTGGTGATGCCAGCAGACGGCGTAATCAGCCAGCTGGGTAAGATTGAAGACGACAAAATTCTGCAAGCGAAAGGCCACAACTACAGCCTGGAAGCTCTGCTGGCGGGTAACTATCTGATGGCGGACCTGTTCCGTAACGGTTCGTTTGCCACCACGTATTTGTCTCCGCGTGATTATCACCGCGTGCATATGCCGTGCAACGGCATCCTGCGTGAAATGATTTACGTGCCGGGTGACCTGTTCTCTGTAAACCACCTGACCGCGCAGAATGTGCCAAACTTGTTTGCCCGTAATGAGCGAGTTATCTGCCTGTTCGATACTGAATTTGGCCCAATGGCGCAGATTCTGGTGGGCGCAACCATCGTGGGCAGCATTGAAACCGTGTGGGCAGGCACTATCACCCCACCGCGTGAAGGCGTCATCAAACGCTGGACGTGGCCTGCCGGTGAAAGCGAAGGTTCTGTGGCCCTGCTGAAAGGCCAGGAAATGGGTCGCTTCAAACTCGGTTCAACGGTTATCAACCTGTTCGCCCCTGGCAAAGTCCAGTTGGCTGAACAGCTTGAAAGCCTGTCTGTCACCAAAATTGGCCTGCCGCTGGCGGTATCCACCGAAGCGTTCGTCGCTCCAGAAGCTGAAGTACTGGCGGAAGAAGAGATCAAAGCTGAACATGACGCCAGCCCGCTGGTTGAAGACAGCAAAGACCAGGGCTAACCAGGAAGGACCGCTGACGTGCGCCTGATTATCACTTTTCTGATGGCCTGGTGCCTCAGCATGGGGGCGTATGCAGCCAGCGCCCCCGACAGCAAACAAATAACCCAGGAACTGGAACAGGCGAAAGCGGCGAAGCCCGCTCAGCCTGAAGCCGTCGAGGCGCTTCAGTCCGCACTAAACGCGCTCGAAGAACGGAAAGGTTCGCTTGAGCGCGCCACGCAGTATCAGCAGTCTATCGACAATTTCCCCAGGCTTTCTCAAACCCTGCGTAGCCAGCTGTCGAATCTGCGTGAAGAACCTCGTCAGGTTCCGACCGGGTTAACCACAGATGCGCTTAATCAGGAAATCCTGCAGGTCAGCAGCCAACTGCTGGAAAAAAGCCGTCAGGCGCAGCAGGAACAAGAACGCGCCCGCGAAATCGCCGACTCTCTGAATCAGCTTCCTCAGCAGCAAACCGACGCTCGCCGTCAGCTAAACGAGGTGGAACGTCGTGTCGGCAGCGCCACAGGCAACACGGCTCAGGCGCAAAACCTCAGCCTGCAGGCGGAATCCGCGAAGCTGAAAGCATTGGTCAACGAACTGGAACTGGCGCAACTGTCGGCCAACAACCGCCAGGAGCTGGCAAGAATGCGCTCTGAGCTGGCGCAAAAGCAGAGCGAACAGCTTGATGCTTATTTGCAGGCGCTACGTAACCAGCTCAACAGTCAGCGTCAGCGCGAAGCCGAAAAGGCCCTGGAAAGCACCGAGCTGCTGGCAGAAAACAGTGCCAATCTGCCACCGGATCTGGTCAAACAATTCTCTACCAACCGCGAGCTTTCGCAGGCTCTGAACCAGCAGGCTCAGCGTATGGATTTAGTGGCATCACAGCAGCGTCAGGCGACCAATCAAACGTTGCAGGTTCGTCAGGCGCTCAACACGCTGCGCGAGCAGTCGCAATGGCTGGGTTCCTCGAATCTGCTGGGTGAAGCTCTGCGTGCCCAGGTAGCCCGTTTACCGGAAATGCCTAAACCGCAGCAGCTCGATACCGAAATGGCGCAGCTGCGTGTGCATCGTCTGCGCTATGAAGATCTCCTCAGCAAGCAGCCGCAATTACGCCAAATCCAGCAGGCCGACGGGCAGCCTCTGTCGAGCGAAGAATCCCGTATTCTCGACGCTCAGCTGCGCACGCAGCGCGAGCTGCTGAATTCTCTGCTGCAGGGAGGCGATACGCTAATCCTGGAACTGACCAAGCTGAAAGTGGCAAATGGTCAGTTAGAAGACGCGTTAAAAGAGATTAACGAAGCCACGCACCGCTATCTCTTCTGGACATCCGATGTCAGCGCAATCACCTTCGCGTGGCCACTGAGCATCGTTCAGGACCTGCGTCGGCTGATTTCACTGGACACCGTCAGTCAGCTTGGCAAAGCCTCGGTGATGATGTTAACCAGCAAAGAAACGCTGATTCCCCTCTTCGCGGCGCTGATCCTTGTGGGCTTTAGCATCAGCTCTCGCAAGCATTTCACGCGTTTTCTGGAGCGTTCAAGCAGCCGTGTCGGCAAAGTGACACAAGACCATTTCTGGCTAACGCTACGGACCGTTTTCTGGTCGATTCTGGTGGCCTCACCGCTGCCAGTGCTGTGGATGACGCTCGGCTACGGTTTACAGGAAGCGTGGCCTTATCCGCTGGCTGTGGCAATTGGCGACGGCGTAACGGCTACGGTGCCGCTACTGTGGGTGGTGATGATCTGTGCCGCCTTCGCTCGCCCAAATGGCCTGTTCGTTGCCCACTTTGGCTGGCCGCGTAACCGCGTTGCCCGTGCGATGCGCTACTACCTGATGAGCATCGGGCTTATCGTGCCGCTGATTATGGCGTTAATCATGTTCGATAATCTCAACGACCGTGAGTTTTCGGCCTCGCTCGGCAGGCTCTGCTTTATGCTGATTTGCGGGGCGCTGGCGGTGGTGACGCTGAGCCTTAAACGTGCCGGTATTCCGCTGTACCTCGACAGAGAGGGCAACGGTGACAACATGATTAACCGGGTGTTGTGGAATCTGCTTTTAGGTGCGCCACTGGCCGCGATTCTGGCGGCAGCCGTCGGTTATCTGGCAACAGCCGAAGCCTTGCTCGTTCGACTGGAAACGTCTGTCGCCATCTGGTTCCTGCTGTTGGTGGTTTACCATGTCATTCGTCGTTGGATGCTTATCCAGCGCCGCCGAATTGCCTTTGACCGCGCCAAACATCGTCGGGCCGAAATGCTTGCTCATCGCGCACGCGGTGAAGAAGATCCTCATCACTCCACCAGCCTGGAAGGATCGGCGGAAGTCGATATTGCCGAAGTCGATCTCGACACATTGAGCGCACAATCCCTGCGCCTGGTGCGTTCGATCCTGATGTTGATCGCCCTGGTCTCGGTTATCGTGCTGTGGTCAGAAATTCACTCCGCCTTTGGCTTCCTCGAAAACATCTCTCTCTGGGATGCCACCTCGACGGTTCAGGGGGTCGAAAGCCTGGAGCCGATTACGCTCGGCGCGGTGCTGATTGCGATTCTGGTCTTTATCATCACCACCCAACTGGTGCGAAACTTTCCTGCTCTACTGGAGCTGGCGGTGTTGCAGCACATCAACCTGACGCCAGGCACAGGTTATGCGATTACCACCATCACCAAATATCTGCTGATGCTGATTGGCGGCCTGGTCGGTTTCTCGATGATCGGCATAGAGTGGGCGAAGCTGCAGTGGCTGGTTGCCGCATTAGGTGTCGGGCTTGGTTTTGGCTTGCAGGAGATTTTTGCCAACTTTATTTCCGGCCTGATCATCCTGTTTGAGAAACCGATCCGTATCGGCGATACCGTGACGATCCGCGACCTGACGGGTAGCGTCACTAAGATCAACACCCGTGCGACCACGATAAGCGACTGGGACCGCAAAGAGATCATCGTGCCGAACAAAGCCTTTATCACCGAGCAGTTTATTAACTGGTCGCTTTCGGACTCGGTGACTCGCGTGGTGTTAACCGTTCCGGCGCCTTCCGATGCCAACAGCGAAGAAGTGACGCAAATCCTGATGACAGCCGCCGAACGCTGCTCGTACGTGATAGACAACCCGGCGCCGGAAGTCTTCCTGGTCGATTTGCAGCAGGGGATTCAGATCTTCGAACTTCGTATCTACGCCGCTGAAATGGGGCATCGCATGCCGCTGCGCCATGAGATCCACCAGCTGATCCTGGCAGGCTTCCGTGAACACGGAATCGATATGCCGTTCCCACCGTTCCAGATGCGTCTGGAAACAATGGATGGCCGCAAGACGGGTAGAACGATGACGTCAGCAGGGCGTGGACGGACGGCGGGGAGTTTGTAAGCACAACCGAGGACAGATGCTTTCTTCCGTGCGAGAAGGCATCTGGCTAAAAACACCAATAGTAGCGAACGAAAAACTGCCACAGCCAATAAGCAAAAACAGTGGTCAACAGTAACCACAAATACCCATGGCGAATTTTCTTCCAGAAGATAACGTAAAGCAGAGGGAAAAAGAGCGGGAGTGTCATCAGCACGCCGAAATATCGGGTGTCGTCTTCCAGAATAGAGTGAACCAGCTGACAGAAATCATTAATTTCACCGCTGCCTATCATCCACTCTTTGTCTCTGGTCGAAAACAGCAGGATGTCAACAATTGCCACCCAGAACCAGATAAAACCAAGGGTAAACATTTTCCATGTCATTTATCTTCCCTCCAGTATTTTGATCAAGGATGCTTTTTTCTCGATAATGCGACGGCCATACTCACTGTATTCTCGCACCGGTGATCCTATTGGTTGATAAATGGACCGTATAATGTCATTGGCATTTCTCTGGACGCCTCGATTATAACGAGAACCTGCAAGGATTATCTGCTCATCAGTAAGAACAGAGGTATTCGCTTTTGGGTTATCAAAAAGAATTAAGTCACGTAAATGAAAGGCAACCACTCTGATATTAAAACTATTATCTAAAAGGCATTGCGATAAGCGAAACTGCTGGAAGTGATCTAATGTTGTAGGATCAATACCCAGCGTTTGGGCAGCAACGCCTAACTGGATCGCGATAGAACCGACTGAAGTTGTATTCGAGTATTTGTTTTTCTCTCCTCTGATTTCGTCTATCACTTGCTTAGCCTGAAGCACGCCAATACTTTTTGCTCTTTCAGGCATTCCTCCTACCTCTGAAACAGCGACACCCGCCAGCAGAAAATCAGGAATTTGTGCTTCACGCGCATACTGCTTAATCAGGTCCCGGTGATGGACTAGCCAGGCTGTTTTATATAACCAGAGATAAGCATCGCCTGTGGCAAAATCCCAGTTAGTTGGCATTACCTTCCAGCGAAGAAAATCTATACCATCCCAATGTGGAAACCCAAGTTTATCCACTTTGCAGAAAATCAAATCATCCATTATTTTTTCACTTCCCTGACAAAGGAAGCTAAAATAGCATCACAAGTTGTTTATAGTGTGACGGTTATTCCAGAATTCAAATAATCATAAAAACAGTGCCACATCACTTATAGGTTAACCCTAACCTATAAGTGATGTGGATGTATTTCTTAATTGCGACCAATAATTGAAGGGCAATAAGTCAGGCTTTATCCACCGTGAAAGCAATCACTTCAGCCAGGCTTTCTGCGCCTAACGCCAGCATCACCAGACGATCAACTCCCAGCGCAACGCCGGAACAATCTGGCAGGCCTGCTTTCAGCGCTTCCAGCAGATTCACATCAATCGGCTGCTGCGGCAGGCCGCGTGCAGCACGCTTGCGGTTATCCTGCTCAAAACGCTGCTGCTGTTCGCGGGAATCCGTGAGTTCGTGGAAACCATTCGCCAGCTCAATACCTTTGTAATAAACCTCGAAGCGCTCAGCTACGCGGTGATCTTCGGTGCTGATTTGCGCCAGTGAAGCCTGGCTTGCCGGGAAGTGATAGACAAACGTTGGGCGATCTTTACCAATGTGCGGTTCAACGCCCATGGCAAACAGCAGCTGCAGCAGGGTATCGCGATCTTCTTCGGTATCGGCGATATTGCTTAAGTCGAGCTTCGCCGCCACTTCACGTAGCTGAGTTTTATCCGCTGACAGCGGATCAATTTCCAGATGGCGCTGGAACGCCTGCTGGTAAGAGAGGCTTTCCGCGGGCTGGCACTCAAGCACCTGTTGCAGCAAATCATCCACTTCATTGATCAGGCGATACATGTCGTAGTACGGACGGTACCACTCCAGCATGGTGAATTCCGGGTTGTGATGACGCCCCATCTCTTCATTGCGGAAACTACGACACAGCTGAAACACCGGGCCACATCCCGCCGCCAGCAGGCGCTTCATGTGGTATTCCGGACTGGTCATCATGTAGAGATTGATACCCTGAGAATGGCCCGGGCCGACGAAACGCGTTTCAAACGGCACCAGATGAATATCCGTCACCGTTGCCTGACTCATGCAGGGCGTTTCCACCTCCAGCACGCCGCGGTCAGCAAAAAAGCGGCGGATCTCCGCCATGATGGCCGCACGTTTTAACAGATTGGGGATGGAGGCGCTCGGCTGCCAGGTTGCCGTTTCGCTCATGGTAAAACTCTCCGAATGCAAACAAAGGCACGAAGTCTACTCTCAACGCCGGAGCGAGACAAATCTGACCCGATTTAAAGGCGGATTTTATTGAAGAAGCCAATTTCGTGACACAATCCATCAATTTCGATGATAAACGGCAGCGCAGAACAGCAAAAAAATCGAACGCGTCAAATTTCCCCCTCATTCATACGGATATACTGTTTTACCCATAAAGGAGCAGTGGAATCGCTTTCGCAATTGCCGTGCCGCATGGGTGAGCTACCTTTGGTAATGCGTGTTGCGAAATAACAACAATCTGGAGGAATGTCGTGCAAACCTTTCATGCCGATCTTGCCGTTATAGGCGCTGGCGGTGCGGGATTACGGGCTGCCATTGCCGCAGCACAAGCTAATCCCAACGCTAAAATCGCACTGATTTCTAAAGTCTACCCCATGCGTAGCCACACCGTGGCAGCCGAAGGGGGTTCTGCCGCCGTCGCGCAGGATCATGACAGCTTTGAGTACCATTTCCACGACACGGTTGCCGGCGGCGACTGGCTTTGCGAGCAAGACGTGGTGGATTACTTCGTCCATCACTGCCCAACCGAAATGACCCAGCTTGAGCAATGGGGCTGTCCGTGGAGCCGCCGTGAAGACGGTTCCGTGAACGTGCGTCGCTTCGGCGGGATGAAAATCGAACGTACGTGGTTTGCCGCCGATAAAACCGGCTTCCACATGCTGCACACGCTCTTTCAGACCTCTTTGCAATTCCCGCAAATTCAGCGCTTCGACGAACATTTTGTCCTCGACATTCTGGTCGATGACGGTCAGGCCCGTGGCCTGGTGGCGATGAACATGATGGAAGGCGAGCTGGTGCAAATTCGTGCCAATGCGGTGGTGATGGCCACGGGCGGAGCAGGGCGCGTTTATCGCTATAACACCAACGGCGGCATCGTGACCGGCGACGGTATGGGCATGGCGCTGAGCCATGGCGTGCCACTGCGCGATATGGAATTCGTGCAGTATCACCCAACCGGGCTGCCGGGTTCCGGCATCCTGATGACTGAAGGTTGCCGCGGTGAAGGCGGGATTCTGGTCAACAAAGACGGCTACCGTTATTTGCAGGATTACGGCATGGGCCCGGAAACCCCGCTCGGCGAGCCGAAGAACAAATACATGGAACTCGGCCCGCGCGACAAAGTGTCGCAGGCGTTCTGGCATGAGTGGCGCAAAGGCAACACCATTCCAACGCCACGCGGCGATGTGGTCTACCTTGACCTGCGCCATCTGGGCGAGAAAAAACTGCTTGAGCGTCTGCCGTTCATTTGTGAACTGGCGAAAGCTTATGTCGGTGTCGATCCGGTGAAAGAACCGATTCCGGTGCGCCCAACCGCGCACTACACCATGGGCGGTATCGAAACCGATCAGCAGTGTGAAACCCGCATCAAAGGGCTGTTTGCCGTTGGCGAATGCTCTTCTGTGGGTCTGCATGGCGCAAACCGTCTCGGTTCAAACTCTCTGGCAGAACTGGTGGTCTTTGGCCGCATGGCGGGCGAACGGGCCATGGAGCGTGCTTCTACCGTAGGCGTTGCCAACAGCGCTGCGCTGGACGCACAGGTGGTTGATGTCGAAAAACGCCTGAAAGCACTGGTCAATCAGGAAGGCAACGAGAACTGGGCGAAGATCCGCGATGAAATGGGTCTGTCGATGGAAGAAGGCTGCGGCATTTACCGCACGCCGGAACTGATGCAGAAAACCATCGACAAGCTGGCTGAACTGCAGGAACGCTTCAAGCGTGTGCGCATTACCGACACGTCCAGCGTCTTCAACACCGACTTGCTTTACACCATCGAGCTGGGCCACGGCCTGAACGTTGCCGAATGTATGGCGCATTCCGCCATGGCGCGTAAAGAGTCACGCGGTGCGCATCAGCGTCTCGACGAAGGCTGTACCGAGCGCGATGACGTTAACTTCCTCAAGCACACTCTCGCCTACCGCGACGCGGACGGCACCACACGCCTTGATTACAGCGACGTGAAAATCACAACGCTGCCACCGGCGAAACGCGTTTACGGTGCAGAAGCGGAAGCTGCCGACAAGAAGGAGACGGCAAATGGCTGAGATGAAAAACCTGAAAATCGAGATCGCGCGCTACAACCCGGAAGTGGACACGGCCCCGCACAGCGCTTTCTATGAAGTGCCTTACGATGAGCAAACTTCATTACTTGATGCGCTTGGCTACATCAAAGATAACCTCGCGCCGGACTTAAGCTATCGCTGGTCCTGTCGCATGGCGATTTGCGGCTCCTGCGGCATGATGGTCAACAAAGTGCCCAAGCTTGCCTGTAAAACGTTCCTGCGTGAATACACCAACGGCCTGAAGGTTGAGGCGCTGGCGAACTTCCCGATTGAGCGCGATTTGGTGGTCGATATGACCCACTTTATCGAAAGTCTGGAAGCGATTAAGCCGTATATCATCGGCAACCCGCGCACGCCGGATCAGGGGCCGAACAAGCAAACTCCGGCGCAGATGGCGAAATACCATCAGTTCTCGGGATGTATCAACTGTGGCCTTTGCTATGCCGCTTGTCCGCAGTTTGGCCTGAACCCGGAGTTCATCGGCCCGGCCGCTATCACCCTGGCGCACCGCTATAACGAAGACAATCGCGACCACGGTAAGAAAGAACGCATGGCGCAGCTCAACGGCAAGAATGGCGTCTGGAGCTGTACGTTCGTCGGTTTCTGCTCGGAAGTCTGTCCAAAGCATGTCGACCCGGCAGCCGCCATTCAGCAGGGTAAAGTGGAAAGCTCAAAAGACTTTCTTATCGCTACCCTGAAACCACGCTAAGGAGTGCATGATGACGACAAAACGTAAACCCTATGTCCAGCCGATGACGTCAACGTGGTGGAAGAAACTGCCTTTTTACCGTTTCTACATGCTGCGTGAAGGCACCTCAGTGCCGACCGTCTGGTTCAGTATCGTTCTGATTTACGGGCTATTTGCCCTGAAACATGGCGCGGAGTCCTGGGCCGGGTACGTCGGTTTTCTGCAAAACCCGATCGTGGTTATTCTGAACCTGATAACCCTGGCGGCGGCGTTGCTGCACACCAAAACCTGGTTCGAACTGGCGCCAAAAGCCGCTAACGTGATTGTGAAAGGCGAAAAACTGGGGCCAGAGCCTGTGATTAAAGGGCTGTGGGGCGTGACGATGGTGGTCACGGTCATCATCCTGTTTGTCGCGCTGTTCTGGTAAGGAGACCGAGATGATCAATCCAAATCCGAAACGTTCAGACGAACCGGTATTCTGGGGCTTGTTTGGCGCAGGCGGCATGTGGGGCGCCATTATTGCCCCTGTGATCGTGCTGTTGGTGGGCGTTCTGCTGCCACTGGGCCTCGCACCACATGACGCGTTCAGCTATGAGCGCGTACTGACCTTTGCCCAAAGCTTTATTGGCCGCGCGTTCCTGTTCCTGATGATTGTGCTGCCACTCTGGTGTGGCCTGCACCGTATTCACCACGCGATGCATGACCTGAAAATTCACGTGCCAAACGGCAAGTGGGTGTTCTATGGCCTGGCGGCGATCCTGACTATCGTCACTCTTGTGGGGATCATTTTCATCTAAAGCTGAGATGCCCGGCACACGCCGGGCATATTTCTTTCTGCCCGCCGTACATTTTTCCCGCCTGGTTCTACACTTACAAAAAAACCTGCAAGGACATTGCCATGCGTCTGCTGCCCCTCATTGCGACTGTTGCCGCTGCGTTTTTGGTTGTTGCCTGTAGTAACCCCGTCCCGCCGCCGGGCGTGACCGTTGTTTCTCCCTTTGACGCCAACCGCTACCTTGGCACCTGGTATGAAATCGCCCGGCTGGATCACAACTTCGAGAGTGGTCTGGAGAAAGTCACCGCGACGTACAGCCTGCGAAGTGATGGTGGCATTGACGTGCTGAATAAAGGCTATAATCCCGATCGCGGGATGTGGCAAAAAACAGAGGGTGTCGCTTACTTTACTGGCCCGCCAAATCAGGCGGCGTTGAAAGTGTCATTCTTTGGCCCCTTCTATGGCGGTTACAATATTATCGCGCTGGATAAAGAATACCGTCATGCGTTGGTTTGTGGGCCGGATCGCGACTATTTGTGGATACTTGCCCGCACGCCGACCCTTTCTCCTGAAATGAAACAGCAAATGCTGGATATCGCGACCCGGCAAGGCTTCCCGGTAGGGAAACTTATATGGGTGAATCAGACTTATTAGTGAGCGCTGAGTTTCAGGCCGATAATGCCGCAGACGATCAGCACCAGGCTGAAAATACGTGCAGGGCTTGCAGACTCACCCAACAAAATAATGCCCGTTACCGCAGCCCCGACAGCCCCGATGCCGGTCCAGATGGCGTAAGCCGTGCCGACCGGCAGCGTTTTCATCGCCCAGGCAAGTAACGCGATACTGGCAATCATCGCGGTGGCGGTAATCACGCTTGGCACCAGGCGACTAAAACCATGGGTATATTTCAGGCCAACAGCCCAAACCACTTCAAGAAGACCCGCAACAACAAGAATTAACCAGGACATAGTGACTCCAGAAAGGGGTCGTCCCCGAGATTGAGATACGCTTACGGGTCGTCCCGTAAGGTGAAGAAGAGCGCCTATTTTACCCACTGATGTCGGGCATGCAAGTAATTTAACTTAAGTTACTTTTCCTCGACGATAACGTGAAATGAGCGCATTTCAATGCGGAGATCGCCTTTTTGTCTGAGGGCTTCTTTCTCTATCATGGTTGCCTGGCCCATTACTTCCTGCACCCTATGAAGCGCGCATTTGCCCAGCATGTATAAAATTCTGATTATCGATCGCTGCTGTTTCAGCCGCCTTGGGCTGGAGAAGGGATTGCAGCAGAAAACAGACGAGGCATCGTCATTCTTAGTCACTCACCTGAACAGTCTGTTGCTCGCCAAAGCCCATGTCGAAAGCTGGCAGCCCCATCTGGTGATCGCCGATTTTGCCAGTTTTCAGCACGACGCTCTCCAGTCGCATTTTCTGCCTGCACTGCTGAATGTTTGCGAACAGCGAACGCGAGTCCTTCGTTTACAGAATGAACCCTTTGTTTTTAAGAACGTCGGTGAAGCGATATCGAAGAAAGCCCCGCTGGACGTTCTCAGGCAACGAGTGGTGGATTTGCTGCTTAGCGGCCCAGTCGTTAACCCGGCACGGGTCGTGACGCCTTTATTAACGCGTCAGGAAGAGAAAGTGTTGTCGCTGTGGATGGAAGGTGCGAGCAATCAAACCATTGCCAGCGAAATGCGGATCACCGGAAAAACTGTCTATACCTACAAACGCAACATTCGCCTGAAGCTCAACGTTGAGCATCGCTTCTCCCCTTTTATTCCCTCAGCAGAATGCGTTGAATAACGGTACGGCCGAAAAGCCGTACCGAACATCTTTAGTTCTGAGCTTTGGTCGCTGCACCGGAAATAGCCTGGCCGCCATCAGAAATGTCTTCCCCCATCCCCTTCGTCGTATTACAAGCCGTCAGGGCTGAAGAGAGCACCAGGAGAGTAAAAAACGCAGCAATGGATTTCTTAAGCATGATGTCTTCCTTTTATTGCCAGTTAACAGTTGTGCTGTAGCAACATAAGCATAGACAAGAAAGCCGTAGTGAGAGCGAAACGAAGCAATTTTAAGACGATGTGAACTTATTTGCTGGCGGCGTGAGAAATTGAATTGCCCAGATGTTCGACATCCTGGCCAAAGCCACGGAAGGTATTGCAGCCGGAAAGCAGTGCTCCGGAGACCAACAGTATGAAGAAGAGTTTGAATAAGCGGTTCATCATCCCTGCCCTTTAAAAAAACGGCACAACAAGCGTTGCGCCGTTTTTTATAGCATGAATTACTTCACGCGAGAAACGTATTCGCCAGAGCGGGTGTCAACTTTGATAACCTCGCCAATCTGTACGAACAGTGGCACTTTCACCACAGCGCCGGTGCTCAGGGTTGCAGGCTTACCGCCAGTACCCGCGGTATCACCTTTCAGACCTGGATCGGTTTCAACGATTTCCAGCTCAACGAAGTTGGGTGGCGTCACGGAGATTGGACGGCCGTCCCACAGGGTCACGATGCATTCAGCCTGGTCCAGCAGCCATTTGGCGTTTTCGCCAACCGCTTTCTCGTCGGCAGCCAGCTGCTCGAAGGTTTCGTTGTTCATGAAGTGATAGAACTCACCGTCGTTGTACAGGTAAGTCAGGTTCATATCGACAACGTCTGCGCCTTCGGCGGAGTCGGTGGATTTGAAGGTTTTCTCAACACGAGTACCGGTCAGCAGACGGCGCAGCTTAACGCGCGCGAACGCCTGGCCTTTGCCTGGTTTTACGAACTCGCTGGCTTCAACCGCGTACGGTTCGCCATCCATCATGATTTTAAGACCGGCACGGAAATCGTTGCTAGAATAAGTCGCCATAAGGCCCTCTAAATTTGTTAACTGGTAGCTAAGCCACAAAATGGCGCATATTGTAACCCTAAACACCCCGTCCAGAGAAGATTGGTTATCGCAACTTGCCGATGTAATCACCGATCCTGATGAACTGTTGCGTCTGTTAAAGATAGACGCTGATGAAAATTTGCTCGCCGGTCGTGACGCAAAACGCCTCTTCCCGCTGCGCGTGCCTCGTGCTTTCGCCGCAAGAATGAAGCCTGGCGATCCGAACGATCCGTTGCTCAAACAGGTACTCACCTCTCAGCAGGAGTTTGTTGCTGCGCCAGGTTTCAGCACCGATCCACTGGAAGAACAGCACAGTGTCGTGCCTGGTTTGCTGCATAAATACCGTAACCGCGCTTTGTTGTTGGTGAAAGGTGGCTGCGCCGTCAATTGCCGCTACTGCTTCCGTCGCCATTTCCCGTATGCCGATAATCAGGGCAACAAACGAAACTGGCAGGTCGCGCTGGATTACATTGCCGCACACCCGGAACTTGATGAGATTATCTTCTCGGGCGGCGACCCGCTGATGGCGAAGGATCATGAACTGGCGTGGTTGATGGATGCGCTCGAAGCCATTCCTCATCTGAAGCGTCTACGTATTCATAGCCGTTTGCCGATCGTGATCCCGGCACGCATCACCGAGGCGTTAACTGAACGCTTTGCTCGTTCCTCGCTGCAAATTTTGCTGGTTAACCACATCAACCATGCACAAGAAATTGACGAAGCATTCCGCCAGGCAATGCATAAGCTGAAGCTTGCGGGCGTCACGCTGCTCAATCAAAGCGTGCTGCTGCGTGACGTGAATGACAATGCGCAGACTCTGGCGAACCTCAGTAATGCCCTGTTTGATGCAGGCGTGATGCCCTATTACCTGCACGTGCTGGACAAAGTGCAGGGTGCGGCGCATTACATGGTGAGTGATGACGAAGCCCGGGCCATCATGCGCGAGCTCCTGACGCTGGTCTCCGGCTATATGGTGCCAAAACTGGCGCGTGAGATTGGTGGTGCGCCGAGTAAAACCCCGCTGGATTTGCATTTGCCCTAATAACAAGGCTCAAAATTCGTTCAACGACTCTATTAAGTGGTTGAACGAATGGTTCACTCTTACCTTGAACTGCCATACTCACTCCCGGTATAGCATAAATTCACCCTGGTCATTAAATAAACAGACGTACCACAAATGATATCAACTCAACAATAAATAGTACTATTGCCGAAACCAACAAAATCCAGTATTTAAAATTCTCATTCCGTCCTTTTCCTGGCTCCAGGTTAACCTTTTTACCGAATGGAACAAAAGAGTCTCCCTTTGCAAATCCAGCTTGCTGGATTGCTATCCCTTCATTATTTACAATCATGTTTAATGGCGCATCGACAGTACGTTTTATATCATGAGCAGGGAGCAGTTCAACCTTGAGATTATCTGATAAAGAAAACCCCTTACGCCTTATTGTCACAATAACATTATCCCCTAACCCGACACGTCTCAGCGATTTTCTTAGAATAGAAATATTTTGATAGAATGTATTCTCCGCAACATATGCTCCATTAGACCGCCAAACAGATTCAAGAAAATCATTTTTAGATACAACTTTACTCCGATTCTCAAGCAACAATTTAAAACACCGGCTTGCCGGGTGATTAAGGTTCACACTCTCTTTTTCTGTATCAAGACAGATTAGCCTATTGTCCTGTGGATAATATAAAACGTTATCATTTATGATGTAACACACGTCCATTAACTCAGTCATTTCCATTCCCTAAAATCACTTCCAACATAATAAGAAAACAACAATAGACAGATGAGAGATTGCTGTGCACTCATGTAGCCATAAACCATGTTAACTATATCATGCAGCGAGTGGTAATAAAAAATGCAATTCATTTATGAAATTTTGACTACACTTTACCTGAACTACCATTCAAATATGAAAATTCCACGTGAGAATAAAATCACTTTTAACGACAGAGATATCTCACTATTGTTTTCACGCAGCTTGCAATGCTGCTTTGAGAATGTCCTGACAAGAAAGTATTAACAGTACTGGCACTCGTCAGAGACGGAAATAAGTGAATTGCAGAATACATTGATAGCATTCATTGATTCAATGAATTACCCACACTTATACGCAACAGTTATATATCTAAATGAACAAAGGAAATTGTCATGAAAAAGAATCTCGTTGCAGCACTGTTCTCGTTCACCGCTTTTGGCGCGATGAATGCTGTAGCATCTGACGGCACTGTTAACTTTATCGGTACCATCACGGGCACAGGTTGTGATTCCAGCGTTGAAAGCGCAGGTGTCACTACGGGTGACGTAAATATGGGAAATGTTGCAAAAACTGCTTTTGGCGGCGTGGGTTCCACCGCCACTGGCACAGCCAGCGCAACAGCATTTAATATTCTGCTGACAAATTGCCCGGCATCTGTCGCTACCGCCACGGTAAAATTTGACGGTACTCCTGTAAATGGAGACAACAGCATTATTGCTCTGACCCAGGAAAGTGGTGTCGCGGATGGCGTTGGTATCCAACTGTCCGATTCCACAGGCGTTCTGTCTATTGGAACAGCGTCTGCGCCATATTCAATCACCTCCGGTTCTGCAACCAACACGCTGCCATTTATTGCTCGCTACATTCAAACTAAATCAACCGTTGTTGAAGGTAAAGCGAACTCAGTCGTGACGTTTACCGTTAATTATTAATTGATTGCTGGTCACTCTGCCATCGGAGTGACCTTTTCGGACGATACAGGGATGATCATGCGTAAATTTAAAGCTACCGTTCTGTTGATTTGTTTTTTCATCTGCTCAGCATCTCAGGCAGGTGTTATTGTTGGCGGGACACGTTTAATTTACCAGGAAAAAATGAAAGAGATAAATATTTCTCTTGATAATCAGGATACCGTGCCTTATCTGATGAAATCCTGGATTGAGGCGACTGCTCAAGGTACACCCCATTTTCTGGTGACACCGCCTTTATTTCGATTAGAAGCTAAGCAGAAAAATATCTTACGAATATTTAAGACTGATGCAGCACTTCCCGACGATCGTGAGTCATTATTTTATCTGAACTCAATGGCAATCCCATCAGGTGATAGCCAGGATGCGAACAGTCTGCAAATCGCGATTCGCAATAGGCTGAAGCTATTTTATCGGCCAAAAGCACTGTTAGATTCAGCGCCAGAAGAAGTTACCGACAAACTCATTTGGGAAAAAACGGGTAACCAGTTGAAAGTAACTAACCCAACGCCTTTTTATATGAACTTCATGACGCTTTCAGTTGCGAATAAAAAAATAAAAGATATTAACTTTATTGCCCCATTTTCAACAGAATCATATCCGCTCGCACCAGATACCTCAAACGGTGATATCGAGTGGAAAATAATCAATGATTATGGCGGAATTGGCCCAATCCACAAAGCTAAAATCTAATTGCAACATTTTAATTTTTTATTTAGGTAGCTCAGTAATGAGACTCAGAAATACATTTAACAAAAAAAGCAACTTATGTTTAATCTCATTGCTCACCCTAAACTTTTTAAACCCAGGGCAGAAGGCGAGTGCGCGGGATGTTTTTAACCCTGCATTTCTTGGCATATCGGATGATGGGCAAATGAAAACAGATCTTTCCATTTTCGATGCTAAAAACATGCAGGCTCCCGGAAAATACCGGGTAGATATCTGGCTCAATGATGAGATGCGTGAAACGACTGATATTAATTTTACCAAAAATGAAAACCATGACCGGGACGATACATCACTTCTTCCATGCCTCAGCTTAAAGCAGCTGATCAGCTATGGCTTAAAAGCTGAACAGTTTCCAGCATTAAAAGAAGACCATAATGGCTGTGTAGATATCCGCTCAATACCGGGTGCGGAGAGTAAATTTGATTTTACGACTCAGCGCCTTTTATTGAGCATCCCACAAGCAGCATTATCGCAAACAGCTCGCGGATATGTGTCACCGGAAGAATATGATGATGGTATCAACGCATTAATTTTGAATTATCAATTTACAGGTGCAAATGATATTGAGAAGAATAATTCGAGTCAAAGCCTCAATCTCAATCCCGGCGCTAACCTTGGCGCATGGCGCTTGCGTAACTTTAGCACCTGGAACAAGAATACCGATTCAACAGATAAATGGGATACGGTGTATACCTACGCTCAGCGCAATATCAATGCTCTTCAGAGCACATTAACATTGGGAGAAAGCTCAGCGTTATCAGATATGTTCGACAGCGTTCCCTTTCGTGGATTGCAGCTGGCTACCGATGACAGCATGGAGCCAGAAAGCAAGCGAGGTTATGCGCCGGTAGTGCGAGGAATTGCTAAAAGCAACGCCAAGGTCAGCATCAAGCAAAATGGCTACCTCATTTATCAAACCTATGTTGCGCCTGGTGCCTTCGAAATCTCCGATATGTACTCAACGGGTGGAAGCGGGGATCTCTATGTGACGGTTGAAGAGACAGACGGCAGCCATCAGGATTTTGTTGTGCCATATGCCTCCTTACCCTTATTGAGGCGTGAAGGCAGTTACAAATATGAAGTGACTACGGGTGAGTATCGTCCATATGACAACAGCGTGGATAAAACACCGTTTACTCACGCGACAATCAGCTATGGCTTACCCTTAAATACCACAATGTATGGCGGCTTTCAGGCGGCCTCAAAATACCAGTCTCTCATTGCTGGTATGGGGAATAACCTCGGAGAATTAGGCGCAATATCCACGGACGTCACCCAAGCCTGGTCAAAGAAAAAGGATGAAGATAAAACATCCGGGCAGTCATGGCGTATCCGTTACAGTAAGAATTTGATTGACCTGGGAACGAACTTTTCTATTGCTGGCTATCGTTACTCAACAAAAGGCTTTAACACGCTCCAGGAAGTACTGGATACCTGGCGTAGCGACAACAGTGCTTATTTTCCGAATAATCGGGTCAGAAACCGAACCGAACTGAGCGTCAGTCAATCTCTGGGCCATAATGCTGGTTATTTGAATTTGAGCGGCATTATCGAAGATTATTGGGAAGATAGTCGCCGTAATACGTCATTAAATACGGGTTACAGCAACAGCTGGGCGGGTAACAGTTTCACGCTCAATTATAGCTATGGCCGCTATTCTCAATCAGATATGGGTACCGATGAATACAGTCAAAGCGAGCATCTGTTCTCATTTTCAGTGAGCGTACCGTTAAGCCAATGGCTACCCAACAGCTGGGCGCATTACGCTCTGGACACAGGTCACCCGGGTTCCACGACGAATCGTATAGGCTTAAGTGGAACAGCATTAGAGAGGGACAACCTTAACTGGAGCATTCAGGAAGGTTATAACAATAAAGACCGCGATAGCGGTTCATTGAATGTCGACTACCATGGCGGCTATGGTGAAATCTCTGCTGGCTATGACTATGACCATTACAGCCAGCGCATCAACTATGGCGCAGGCGGCAGTATTGTTGTCCACCAAGGTGGGATGACATTTGGTCAACCGCTTGGCGATACGGCCGCACTCATAAAGGCCGATGGCGTTAAAAATGCAGATGTTTTTAACCAGACAGGGGTTAGCACAGATTACCGTGGTTATGCGCTGGTGCCTTATATGACGCCATATCAGCACAACGATATTACGCTGGATACGCAAAGCTTAGCCGATAATGTCGAACTCGAGACGGCCACGCAAATTGTCGTGCCTACCCGAGGCGCCATTGTTCGCTCAACCTTTAATGGAAACATTGGCGTTCGTGCATTTATTCGCCTGACAAACCGTTCTGGGAGTGTCATTCCATTTGGTGCAATGGTGACGAATGGCTCTGAATCCAATCAAAGCAGCATCGTGGGTGACAATGGCATCGTCTACCTCTCCGGCCTGTCTGACTCCGGGAGACTTAAAGTGCAATGGGGGAACAGGAGTGACCAGCAATGTAGCGCCGCCTGGACCTTAAATCCGAATACCGAAAGTACAGGTATTCACCAGCTAACATCCGTATGTCAATAACCTCAGATAAGATGTGCAAAGGATATCAATACAATGCGTAAAGGTCAGCTTAATATTTATATAAGCGGTTTATGCCTGGGGTTATTAAGCTTCGGGGCAAAAGCGGCAAGTAATTGTACGGTGCTGGATGGAAAAAGCTATCGGGTGCTAACTGCATCGATTCCTCTTGATCCTGATGCCCCTGACGGATCCGTGCTGTACAGGCGTTATGTTGATACTTCAGGTCCCAAAATTGCCTGCCTGAGCGGTAGTGCACAATATAAATCTGAGATGACCAATAAAACCGTAACCGGCGTTAACGCAGACGGTAATATTTTTGAAACTGGTATTCCTGGTGTCGGCATCCAGATAAGCGACCTTATGATGTCAAACAGAAAAGTTCCTAATAAGGGAGCCCTGTCACCCAATGATTTGCTGCCAGCCTGGAGCACCAGTGGCAGGATTCGTGTTGATTTCATTAAAACAGGTCCTATTTCACAAGGGTATATCCGCGGTGGGAAGGTTGCCGAATATAAAGTCGATGACTACACCGTTGCCTCCATTGAGGTCAAAGGTAATCAGAGCTGGGTAATAAAAAGCTGCACCATCGACTCTGCTGATAGAAATAAAACAGTTCAGTTAGGTAACTATCGTGCATCAGATTTTAGTTCGGTAGGAAGCACTACCGTGGATAAATATTTCTCGCTAACGCTTAACTGTCAACAAGATAGCACACCTGTATATCTGTCATTTGAGCCAACAACAGGAAGCTCTGGTGATGGTATATTAACTCTTGACAAGAGTGGCACAGACTCTGCCTCAGGCATAGCCATTGAGATACTTAATAAAAGTGACAGGACACCATTGGTGTTTAACAATGCCATCAAATATCACTCAGGTTCTGAGAAAAAGATTGAGATCTCTTACATTGCGCATTATAAAAAGATAAACAGTACCGTTTCCCCAGGCACTGCAAACGCCGCAATGACATTTACAATAGACCAATATTAATCTTAGACAATCATTTTCTGGAAGCTTGTTTAGTATTAAATAAGGTGTTCAATCAGAATTCCCACCTTAACAGGTGAGATAAATGCTGCATGAAAGCAGCGCCCCTGATATTTCAGGGTTTTTAACTACACATGGAGTTTTATAGTATGAAAGAATTATCTGTAATTGAAATGAGTGACGTATCAGGTGCTTACAGCTGGAACTGGGGCTCTTTTGGGAGCGTGATTGAAAGCGTTGCAAAAAACACTGTTGAAGCCGTTGCGTCAGCAACATTAGGTGCTTGTGCCGGTGGTATCGCTGGCTCCATCATTGGCGGCTCCCATGGTGGTGATGGCGGCGGTATCCTCGGGTTCGGTGCTATTGGCCAGGGTGTCGGAATGGTGTGGGGCTTAGCCGTTGGCGCTGTTGCATGTGGCATTGGTGGCGCACTTATTGGCTGGGATGCAACCTATGATAGTACCATGAATTTTTTAGACGGAATAAATAGCGGCGATATACAGATTTTCTAACCCCTAAATTTTTGTAAATAAAAGGCCCGAAGCCTCGGGCCTTTATCCTATAAATAAAGAATGTGATAATAATGAGCTATAAACTTTATCGCAAGGAAGCGATTGAACACAAAAAAAATCACTGGAAAGGGAAAGCACTCTTATTAGCTGGTCTTCCTTCGTGGTTAATCATGCTTTTCTCTTTTATATTCCTTACAGCGCTCCTCATTGCGTTGTTCTTTTGTCATTACACACAGCGAATTGATGTACGAGGTGAAGTCATCACCCTCCCCCACTCAATTAATGTCTTTGCACCTCAACAAGGATTTGTCGTACATCAATGGGTAAAAGTCGGCGATCTGGTGAGTAAAGGCGATAAGCTTTACGAGCTGGATATCTCTCGCACAACGATAAATGGAAATGTCAGTGATACAACTACAACGGCTATCAATGAAAAAATTGATAACGCGAATGAGATCATTAATAAATTAATCCGGAACAAGCAAGAAACGCAGGACACGCTCAACGCTCAATTAGAAAATTATAACGCATCCCTAAAGGAAACAGCGCAAATGCTGGATACTTCCCGCAGGGGCCTTAACAAAATGCGTGAATCCCTGGCGAATTATGATGGTTATCTGAAACAAGGTCTCGTTAACAAAGATCAGTACAATTACCAGCATTCACTTTACTTTCAGCAGCAGAGCAGTTATCAGTCGCTTGCCAGCCAGAAAATGCAGCTGGAATCACAATTGACCCAGTTGAAAAGCGATATTGTGACTAAATCTGCAGATTTTGATAACCAAATATCCAGTTATAAAAATCAGATCAGTGATTTCAAGAATCAAATTGTTGAGTCTAATGCAAATGGTAATTTAATTATCAAGGCAACAACAGCAGGAAAAGTTGAATCTCTGTCTGTTACATCAGGACAGATGGTGGATAAAGGAAGTAGCCTTGCACAAATTAAACCCATTGGAAATGTCGAATACTATCTTGTACTTTGGCTCCCAAACAACAGCTTACCTTACGTCAGCGCAGGGGATTCCATTAACATTCGCTATGATGCATTTCCGTCTGAGAAATTTGGTCAATTTCCCGGCATCATAACGTCGATCTCGTCAATTCCGGCAACGCGCCAGGAAATGGCGGAATACAGTAATTTTGATGAGAGCATGAATCAGCAGAATTCTGCTCTATATAAATGCATTGTATCAATAAAACATAAATCCTTTAGCTATAACAAAAAGACCTTATCACTTTCCAATGGGCTCAAAGCTCAGGCGATTGTTTTTCTTGAAGAACGCCCGCTGTACATGTGGATGTTCACACCTTTTTATAATATTGCTCAAAGCGTGAACGGGCCGATCAATGAACTATAATCTATTTAACAAGCTGAAAGATAGCCTTAATTTTTCTTTCAGAAAAAAAATTCCTGTTATTATCCAATCGGAAGCATCTGAATGCGGAATCGCATGCTTGTCAATGATCTGTGGGTATTATGGGTTAAACATAGACTTGTTCAATTTTCGCCAGCGTTTCGGATCAAGCTCCCAAGGAACAACACTATTATCGTTAGCAAAAATAGCAGAACAGGCAAATTTAAAATGCAGGGCTTTATCATTAGATTTAAATGAACTTAACCAACTAAAACTGCCTTGCGCTATACACTGGAGCATGAATCATTTTGTCGTACTGGTAAAAATACACAGGTCAGGGTTTGTTATTCATGACCCAGCCATGGGAAAACGAATAATCGGCATTCAGGAGATGTCCAATAATTTTACTGGTGTGGCATTAGAATTATGGCCTGATAGTGACTTTCAGCAAGAAACCGTTAAAAACCGGCTACGCCTGCTGGATTTAATGAACAACATTGTGGGGTTAAAATCTGCACTGGCAAAACTATTTGCATTTTCTGTTGTTGTCGAAACAATTAATCTTTTGATGCCCGTTGCAACCCAACTGGTGACAGATCATGTCATTATTGCCCATGATCAAAGCTTATTATCAGTCATCTGTATCGGCATGGTGATGTTCACGCTATTTCGCACATTCGTCAGTATGTTACGTGCATGGACTTCCCTGACCCTTAATACGTTAACCAATATCCAGTGGAAGACAACGCTCTTTGATCATCTACTGAGCCTCCCACTCACCTTCTTTGAAAAGCGTCATTTGGGTGATATCCAGTCTCGTTTTTCTTCTCTGGACACCATACGTTCTGTTTTTACCAACAGCATTGTCGCAGGGATCATCGACAGCATCATGACCATTGGGTTACTCATCATGATGACTTTATATGGTGGTTGGTTGGTTTGGGTCGTCGTCGCTTTTACACTCTGTTACGCCATGATGCGCCTTGCGACTTACCGCTTCTATCGTCGCGTCGCGGAAGAACAAGTGATAAAAGGTGCACGCTCCGGCTCTCATTTTATGGAGTCACTCTATGGTGTTGCAACAATTAAGGCGTTGAATTTAAAGGACAGGCGTTCTCAAAACTGGCTAAATATTAATATTGAAGCGTGCAACGCAGGTATTAAGCAAACACGCTTCGATATGTTGTATGGAGGAGTCAATGCCTTCATTACGACTCTGGATCAGGTGGCTGTTCTGTGGCTTGGAGCCATGATGGTTATCGACAACACCATGAGTATTGGGATGTTCATGGCATTCAACGCTTATCGCGGTCAATTTTCCCAGCGCGCATCAAGCCTGATTGATCTCGTCATGCAGTTGCGAATGCTATCTCTGCACAACGAACGCCTTTCAGAAATTGTATTCTCTGAACCCGAGGAGGAACAACCCACGCGGCGTGTTTTTGAGGCTCATAAGGGTGTTGCGTTAGAACTAAAAGATCTCGAATACCAATATGATGCATTCTCCCGGCCTATTTTTTCCGGGTTAAATTTGACGGTTCATCCTGGGGAATCCGTTGCGATTGTAGGGCCATCCGGTGTTGGAAAAACAACGCTATTAAAAATCATGTGTGGCCTTCTCAGCATCCAAAAAGGAGAAGTCATCGTTGATGGTTTAGATATCAGTAAGATTGGACTCAATAATTATCGACTCAGTACCTCTTGTGTGCTTCAGGAAGACCGTTTGTTTTCAGGTTCCATCGCCGAGAATATTTGTGCGTTTGAAGAAAACCCTGATGAAGACCGTATCATAGAATGCGCCCGGCATTGCAATATTCATGAAGAAATCGTCAAAATGCCAATGGGTTATGAATCGATTGTCGGCGAATTAGGATTAGGGATTTCAGGCGGGCAGAAGCAGCGTATCTTGATAGCCCGAGCGCTTTACCGCCAGCCATCAATTCTTTTCATGGATGAAGCGACCAGCCACCTGGACTTAGCGAATGAATCGCATATTAACCAATCTATTTCTTCATTGAAGATAACCCGTATTATCGTCGCGCATCGTCCGTCAACGATTGCCTGTGCGGACCGAATTATCGATTTAGCTCACTTTATGAACACCAGTAATAGCATTTCGACAACCAAACCTGATATTAATCACTAAGAGGATTTATATATGACATATTCTATCAATAGCATGAATACTGGAATCATATTACACGAAAATAATTTCCTTGCATTATGTTTAAAGATAAAAGACATGCATGACAACGAAAATATCGTTTATCTTCAGACAGCCATTCTCCACGACCTATTGTTTTTATTGAATAATCGACTGCATGTGATACAAGAGCGTATGCATAATCACATCTATCAGGAAGAAGTAGAGTTAGAAACAGACCGATTGTCGCATCATGTTCCCACTCTGAATGCAGAAGAACTGCATACCCCTCAGGCACACCTGCGTGCAACGTCTATGATGGTCAAGTTGCGGGAAGACAACTGCATTATCCACTTCACATTACAAAATGAGACATTTTATAGCCTGCTTGTGAATGATTCTCAGGTCAGTTTCATGCTTCAAATCATACTGAAATCGCTCGAAAATGTTCACTCTAAAGAGTTTATTCAAAACCTGATCTCTCGTCTCGATTATCTCTCTCTTTACGATGTCGAGTTTAGCGATAGCCAAAGCAATAAGGTTCATTACACACAGTATACACCTCCGTCCTGGAAACTGGATTTATTCAATTACTACATTGGCATTATCTTCCGCTTTACTGATGGAAATGAAGATCATCTTTATTCAGGTGCTGTTATTAAAACAAGGACGTTGCCAGAAACACCTGAAACCAATGAAATCACTCAGCGTTTAGTACTGAAAACAAACCGTCCTTGCAAAACCTATAGTTTTCTCATTAATGCCGCACCAGGTGCGACATATAACATTGAGGAGTGTATCCGCCCCTTAAACGACTTTAAAAATCAGATAGCTAATAGTTATTAAAATTACCTTATCTGAACCATAAATTTACACCTTCAGATTTACCCCATGCATTTAAGAGGAAAATAATGCTAAAAATCGTTATTGATGATGACTATTCTTTCTATGCCAATGGGTTAAAGGCTATCCTTCATGATTTATTTTTTCCTGAATTAGATGATGGAACGTTACTCTGCAACAACAGTATAGCGGATGATATCTCTACCGCCGACATCATCATCAAGAGTTTTTCTATGGGGGAAATCTGTACCTGCCAACCTTTATTTAGATCCAGAAAACACAATAGTTTATTGATTGGTTTGTATGATGAAAACCAAAACCCATACTTTTCTCCTTTGCCATTATGCATCAGAGATATTCTTTATATTAAACGTTCGGAATCATTGGCCGTGGTAAAAAGAACGATACTGGAGGGCTGGTTTAAAAGTCAGCAAGGAAACCGCAGGCTTTTCTCATGTGCCGGATGCCGACATCGAACACTTTCATCACAGCAGGCAAATGTCGCTACACTTTTTTTTCTTGAGGAAAGTGTAGAATCCATTGCCAGAATAATGAAAATTAGTACGAAAACAGTTTGTGCTCATAAAAGAATATTGATGAAAAATTTTCATCTGAAATCCGATCAGGATTTATTGTATTTTCTGAATAAGTTAAATGGAAAACTACACACGCCTAATATTTTCTCCGAACGTTTATCGACTCTTCGCCGTACCAAAGAGTCGCTCAGAGAAACATAGAACAGCATCATCTCATCAGCAAAAGCCTGTGCGATGCCTGTCGCACAGGTTTCAAGTCCGGAAACCGACTCTCCCGAAATCTGGCCGGGTGCTATTTTAGCCTCCGTAAGAATATCCCTCGCCATCCTGGGTTCAGGACAGATTCTCAGGGATAAGACCTCATCAGGGAGAGAAGAAATGACCTTAACTATCACCGGTATCAATACCGGCGTGATTCGCCACGCCCAGCAGTTTCAGGCTCTGGCGCTCAAATTCAAGCATCAACATCATCAGGCATCCCTGATTTTTATTCCCGCCCTGCCGCTACGCGATCTCTACATTTATCTTGAGCACCGTCTCTATTTGCAAAGCCAGCGCAACGCCAAAGATAAAGCCACGTTTAAAACGCGCCAGCATGTCGCAACGCAATCACTGCTTCACAACATTCCTGAACTGAATCAGGAACAGATGCTGCACGCCGATATTCGCCAGCGCGTCACGGGCTTTGCTCCGGGTGAGGCAAAACAACAGGGTTCGGAGCTAATTTTCACCTTACAGGGGGAAAATCGGCTGACAGTATTTCTTGATGATGCCCAAATCGCCTTGCTGATCAGCGCAATTTCTCAGGCCATCAATCATGCCGGGATGCATGACCTGTCTTTGCGTATTGCTTCCCTGCTCGATTTCCTGCCGATGTATGACACCGACATGAAAGAGAACGGTGAAATGGAATACGATACCTATCAGCATGCCGCCTGGAAAATCGAACTCTTTTCGCATTTTCTGGCTCTGGTCTATCACTTTACCGATGAAAACGGGCAGCCACAGGCCTGCGGTACCCTTGTAAAATCGCGCGTTCGGGGTGATATGAAAGACGCTCAGGCCATTGCCCAGCGTTTACTGGCCTTTAGCCCACGGCTGAAAAAACTGGAAGGAAAACCGTGCCGTATTTCAGTGGCGACGCTTGCTTCCGGCAAAGGGCTGTTGTCTCAACAACACGGATTACGGGCGCTGTATCAGCTGTATCAAAAAACACAGCAAGCACCAGCCAAAGCTGAATAAACAAAAACGCCCTCTATCGATGAGGGCGCTTTTTTCAGACGGAAAGGATCAGTTCGGGCACTTGTAAACCTGGCCGATCATTTCGCTGTCGGTTGGCACGAAGCTTGAAAGCATGCCCTGAGTGGGGCTGCTCACGCCGTAAATCACGTTGCCACCCATTTCAGCCGCCTGGTTACGCAGCGCATTCGCCGCACCACGCATTGAACCGCCTTCTTCACCGTGCTGACCGGAGAGCCAGTTGCTCTGCTTGCCCGTCGCGGTGCCCAGAAGCTGGCATTCACTTGCCGGTTTGTCTTCAACAAAGCGAACATTCTGCCCGCCTGCTGACAGGTCGTTACTGGAGCTACAACCCGCGAGCAGCAGCGCGGCACCAACCATTCCTGTTAACACTCTGATACGCATGTTATTCCTCGTCACTATAAAGTAGACCTTTGAGTCCTGATAAACCTTATACCAGAGTTATTGCGGGAACTGAAAGATTCACTTCATTCTTGCCACAGCCTTCAAACGATAACGCCCATTTTCCATTAATACCCGATAAAGCCCAAATACGGTCTGGTTTACGCCTGCGTAAACCGTTTTCCTTCCGAATTTGACCATCACCTTTTCCTCACCGGCAATTTTCGTGACCAGCATTATTTTTGGCACAGAAGGCACCACGGCGCGAACAACGGCTTTCTCCACAGAGGGAAATGTCGCTAACTGCGAAGAAACCAGCAGGTTAGCAGAATTAACCGGAACACCTCTGTAGGCCAGTTCGAAATGCAAATGCGGGCCGGTACTACGCCCAGTATTCCCTGAAAAGCCAATGACACTGCCACGGTTAACCGACTGCCCGGACATCACACTCATCTTGTTCAGATGCATATAACGACTGCTCCAGCCCCCAGGATGGCGCAACACAATATAATTCCCGGCTAAGGCATCGTATTTAGCCTCCACAACGCTGCCCTTCTCTGCCGCAAATACAGGAGAGAAAAGGGGAGCCGCAAAGTCTGTCCCATCATGATGGGTAAAGCGTTGCGTAAAGGGGTGCAGGCGCATACTGAACGACGACGTGGTCTGTAATGGAACACCCAGGGGAGGATGAAAGTCAGGGTAACGGGCTAACGCACTCACCGTTGCCAGGCGTTCCTCACGCGACACCCGCAGCAACGCAGGTGAAAAGGACTGAGTGGCATCAGTACGGGAGACATGAATCAGCGCGAGCGTTACCACCGTATCGCTGCTGGCTAGTGCAGCAAGCGGAAAAAGCAGGCTCAGAAAGACCATCGGGATACGCATGGTCAGAACTGCCCGCTAAAAAACAGCACCAGCGCGGCCACGGAAATAGACGGGCCAAAGGGGATGTAATGCTTTTCTGCTTCATCCGCATTCTCGTGCAGTGCCCGACGCTTGTTAAGGCACGCGCACAAGACGTAGATAACGATGCCAGAGACGGCTGACCAGACAATGAGTTCGGGCAGTTTTTCGATTCCAAGCCAGGCGCTGATAGCGGCCATCAGCTTCACATCCCCATACCCTAACCCTTCCCGGCCCCGCAGTTTTTCATACCCTGTCATCACACTGTACAACAGCAGCCATGCAGCGACAGCCCCCACAATGGCTGAACGAGGCTGCAGCCCGGTAAGACCGCTTATTGAGGCCACAAGCCCGCTCCATAAAAGCAGCGATACCAGCGTGTCGGGCAGCAACAGGTGCTGAAAATCAATCACCGACAGCGTATAGAGCAAACAAAAATAAAGGAAAAAACAGCAGATTTGCGCTTCAGTAAAATTCGGCCAGGCTTTGAGGGTCAGGAGGGTAAAGAAAACGCCGCACAGGATTTCAGAAATAAGATACTGCGCTGAAATATGACCGTTGCAATGGCGGCATTTACCTTTTCGTAATAACCAACTTAACACCGGGATATTATCTCGC
This sequence comes from Pantoea sp. sgz302252, assembly GCF_047713085.1. NCBI lineage: Bacteria > Pseudomonadati > Pseudomonadota > Gammaproteobacteria > Enterobacterales > Erwiniaceae > Pantoea > Pantoea sp. sgz302252. The sequence continues at coordinate 77,590 of NZ_JBLFJW010000008.1, read as the reverse complement.
CGCCACACCGGTGTACCGCAGCCAGGACAATGCGAAGGCGGCCACCATAAATTTATTTTTCCGGCATCAGGCTCACCGTTGCTTTGCGCGTAAATCATCAGCGGTAAACGATAGATGACGACATTGATAAAACTCCCGATAAATACCCCCACAATTGCCGCCATCACCGGGTAAAACCAAAGATAAAAATTATACATAACACTCAGTCCCTTGATGTGAAACAAAGAGTCTCATCTGTGGTAACGTCATTTCGCGGTAATACCGCTAACCCTGTTTGTAAAGTCGAGGCGCAAAGTCCAGCCACCAGATGACGTGCTATCTATGCGCCGGGAAAATAGCTGCGTTCCTTTGGTATCACAGACATACGCATCATCTGATGTCGGGGGACGCTCTATAATTTGTTCGAACGTGAATCCTTTCTGCCCTTCCGGAAGCAGCCTTGTTTGGCCATCAAGCCCCTTAAACTCGTCGATATCCGGCAGTTGAAAAGTGGCTAACTGGGTATAATCATCGACTGAGCCTTTTGCCCCATTCATGCAGGTGAAAAGACGAGATGCCTCTATCCCCTGCCCTGGCGCGAAATCACTCCATTCATCGGCCCATTGCACACCGCCTGCCAGACGTGTGTGAATGGCAGCGACCTCGGCGATGGGCATACGCGGCGGATTATTCGACATCAGAGAAAAAGGAATGACGCTATAAATCGTGGTGCGGCTTTCCGTTGTGTTTCCTGCAGACACAAATCCGAACTCTTCGGTACCTTTATATTGACTGAAAGGTTCGAAATATTCGCCGTCGTCGCTTTTAAGCGTCCATGCCGCAAGGCGTCGATCGGCGCCGTTTGCCGACCCCATTAACACGGCTTCAAGATGTATCAATGCCAGATGGCGATGAGGAAGGTAAACAACCAGCTCATGACCCTCGCCCCCGGTCCCCGCATTGCTCGTATAGCCTTCCGGCCCGTCTGAGGCACGTGGGAAGACAAGGGTCCCCACCCACAACGGTTTGTTCATACTGGCCGCCACATCAATCAGCTCATCATACATTGAGAGGTTGCGGGTACTGCTGCTCATACCGGGCTTACATTTATACTGCTGTTCTTTAACGGTTGCAGGGGTCCCCACACAGGTCGTCACGGCCGGGAAAGGATCGCCCTGTTGATAGGGCTGAGCATTAATCACCGGCATCACCCATCCCCCTTCCTTACCCCCGCTGACCCAGCTGTAAGTTGCGTCTGTTTTATAATGCAGATAGTGCTCAGAAAAATCGAAGTTATCATCAGTGATTGAGGGTAAGCGGGGTGGCGGGGCGTCGCTGAGTGACGATTCGATATACATAATATTGATCGCAATGGGTAATGAGTTCTTTTCTTCATAAGAATATTGATTACCCTCGCGAGTAAAACCAAAAAAATTTGCAATGGGCAATGCCAATGGCATATCCAGCGGCCCCAACTCATCACCGTTGACTTTTATTGAATATTTGAAAACGCCCCCTTTCGGGATGGTGGCAGAGAAGACGCTGAATGACAGCACTCCGAAGAATAAAGGGGTCATGAACCAATACATCCTGAAAATATTCATACTATTTCCTTTAAAATGAACCACTGGCACCCAGCTTAGCGAGCGAGTCAGAAAGAGCGAACAACGCTGCAAACACCCATATCACGCATCCCCCAAGGACCATGGTAGAAAGAGATTTCAGTAAACCAGAAAGGGTTTTGATATATTCCTGAACCTGTTCACGAGATTTTTTGGAGACTGATGCTAACACTTCATTAAAAGAGGGAAGCCCCGCATACAAACTAATATTCAGAAGCGTTTCAGGGCCAAACAGTCCGGTATTTAAGGCATCCCCATACCCCAACCCTACCGCCATTTTTTCACGCATACCATTGATGTGGAATTTTAACCAGCGGTTCGAGTTCAGCAAAATAATGGCCAGACCATCATTCAGAGGGATACCATTTTTTAACATTAACGCCAGGTTATTAAGAAAGATCGATGCCGTGATTTGCTTGTAGGTCGAAAAGGGTAAGATCTTATCAAGCATGTTGTTACGGATCGTTCCGGAAAAGTTAGCCATAACAAATCTTAATAAAAAAACGGTGGCTATGACGCCTGCCAGAATATAAATCCATAGCCCGGCAACAAGGGCTTTGCCAAAACCAAATAAAGCCTGAGTGACCCCCGGCCATTTGTTGACAGGCACAACGCTTTCAAAAGCGGGAAAAACTTTGACTGAATACCCGGCAATGACAAGCAGAGAGAGGGTCAGCATAATGACCGGAAACAAAATGGCACCGATCAGTTTGCTCTTTAACTCGCTGTTATAGTTGATGACATTCACCAGTGTCATAAACCCATCCGCGAGGCTGCCGCTTTGTTCCGCCGCGTTAATCACGCTTAATTCACTTTGCGGCACCAGGCCCTCAAACATGACCGCTATCGATGCCCCTGTCAGTCCGGACTTCATGTTGTTTGTCAGCACCCCCACATTCTTTGCAAAAGCACGCCCGAGCAGCGTCTTGCCCTCAGTCTGCAGTTTAAGCAATGAGTCATAGAGAGGGAGCTCTGTGCTGATCATATCGGCGCAAAACTTATACAGGTAGAGACGCTGTTTTTTACTGAACTTTGCCAAGGATGACCTCCAGATTGTCTTTTTCTACATCACCGAACTCCATGCTGAACCAGGTCGCACACACACGCCCACGCAGTACTTCGGCAAAGACTTTCTCTTTAATTTCAAATCCTTCACTCAATCCAGGCGCGGGAATACGCTTATTTCGCCATAGCACATACACCTGTAGCCATTCCTGTCTGGATATCGCCGCTAATTCGTCATAGGTTGGCCGCATATATTCAATAACAAGCTGCCGGCCACTGATGCCGGTGTAATTGCACTTCTCACAGCCCTCCTCCCTTTGCTCATACAGCGTCATCATCTGGCCGCCAAAAGGCAGCTCCAGCGAACGCCGGCAGTCGGCGCAAATAACAGGAACCAACTTTTGGCACTGCAGCCCGGCCACAAAACCAGGCGTTGAAAGTTTGTCGCTGGTAATTCCCATCGCAGACAGACGTTGCAATAAAGAGACGATGTTACCGGCGTGCACGGTGGTAAAACAGTAATGGCCACTTTCTACTGCACCCGCCAGGGCGTTGGCGGAAATATTGTCACGGATTTCGCCAACCATCAGCACATCAGGATCGCGACGTAATGCTGATTTGATGGCGGAATGAAACCCACCCCCTTCAACACTCACCACAGAACTTTGTTTCGCGCCGTAAATTTGATATTCCACAGGGTCTTCAACGGTAAGAAAGCACCCTCTGTCTGCATAGCGGTTGATTTGCAACCACTCCATCAGATTTTTCAGCGTCGTGGATTTTCCTGACCCCGTGGTCCCCGCAATGATATAAGCGCCGTAAGGGTTACTCAGGATTTTCTTCAAGTCTTCCAGCTCTTCGTGCGATATCCCAAGCTTATTAAGATTGGCGACCGTCCCTTTCGAAAAGCCAGACGGAATAATACGAAGCACCGCATGATAACAGTCTGCAGTTTCGCCAAATATAGGGAAATGGGCATAACGAAAACGAAAACTTCTCGCATTCAATTGATAAAGAATATTAGCACTCTGCGGAATAGTACGGTTCCATGTCGTGTCTCGGGTGCTGGCTTGCACGTTGTATAGAACAAAGACCAACTCATCACATTTGCTGGATGGCATCTGCATCATCGGCAGTAACAACCCATTTACTCTCACTTCAAGTTTCGCCAAAATATCATTACGCGTGATATGCAGATCGCTAGCCCCGAGCCTCACCGCCTCAATCAAAATGGCTTCCAGCTCTTTCTGAGTTTCACTGATATCCAAAGAAACCAGACTCTGCTTCTGCAATGAGACAATTTCGAATATTTTGAAGTACACCGACTCAGTGACACCCGCGATACCCACAATATTGTGTCGGTGGATATCGTTCATTTTACGCACTTCATATTGAATGATATGAAGTTCTTCAACAACAGAGCGTGTTGAAATCAGAAACTCCTGTGTCCCCAAACGGGCCAATAGCATCCGGTCTTCAATTTCAGCAAAAACCCATTCACTACTGTAAATAGATTCATCTGTTAACTGAATATAATCGATAATCACTGCGGCACTTCCTGCACAAAAGAACGCTGTCCGCTTTTGTCCTGATGAACGACATAGCGCTTCCCATTCACCGCAAACAACTCCCCTATGCGGACAAAAATAGTTTTCGTTCCCACAGAAACCGCCGCCTTCGTCACACCAGCAATCTGCGATAACATGAGCACTCGTGGTGGCGAAATCAACGCGACAGGAGGTTTGGCCTCAGCAGTGCCTGATTTTTCCTCTCCGTTATTCACTGGCGGCGGGGCCGAGAGTTCAGACGCCTCACTCTTTATTTTTGCTATTTCAAGGCGTAATTTTGCCAGCACAGCCAAATGCGACAACTCGCGGAGTTTTTCATTATACTCAACGTCGTCTTGCATCAGTTTTGAGATGTGCTCCTGGACAGGAGCGGGTACTGCAGCAGGATTTTCACCATTATTGACAACATCGTCGGCATAACTGCCTGAAGAAAGTAAAGCAATTGCCGTTGCAATCATTATTTTCCACTTTTGCATACCATGACTCCTGTAATGCTGTTTTCCTTCGCAGTATCGATTTTTTTAATAATAAAGGCATCTTTGTAGGCTTGTCGTTCGAAGAAACTGGCCAGATACAAAGTGTTAATATATCCAATGCTAGTACTCGTATTTTCCACCGACGATAACTTCACCTCCCAAGGAATAAAACTGAGACCAACCAGTTTTAACTTCCCTTTGTTTACAATTTTCTCTTCAAGTGCAAGTATCGTCGACGATGGCGGAGATTTAATGGTTAAAGGCATTTCATAAAGAAATGCAGAATTATAAGAATAAACATAATTCAGCAAATCACCGCAGGGATAGACCTTTGCATTTTGCTTGTTTTTATAGGCAGTAAGAACAGGATTACTGTCTAATCTGGATTTTATTCCTGTGAAATCATATGTGCTGTCTGAATAATTCACCGTATAGACCTCACCCCAAAATATTTTTTGAGCCACATTGAATACGCCTCCCTCGCCCAATTTGTAGCTAAAAACACAGTTTTCTGCCGTGCAGGTGAAGACTTCATCAACATAATTGAATTTCTGAAGTATTATAGAGCTTTCAACGATTTCATTGGCCAACTCGGTAAAACGTTGCACACTGCCACCAGATAACTCCTTGAGATAAAAAGCGTCTATCGCTTTAATATCCTTAGCCAGTTGCTCTTGTTCCTGGTGAAGCGCCTTGGCTTTTTCTTGTGCCGGGGTATACACAAAATAATACCAACCTCCAGCACATGAAATAAGCACAATGAATAAGATAGCAACAACCCATCCTATTTTTGAGCCTGGCGAAGCAGGGCGTCGATTTGTTCTTAACTGTAATCGCTTGATCATCATCTCACCCTGCGATTATGCTATAAAGAAAAATAGCTGAGGCCAAAAGTAATATAAAGACCCCCCCCCCCACCATTGTCCAAAACAGGCGTTGCTTTTTTCTATAAACGAGTTGACTGGCTTTGCACGATTCAACGACAACATCAATTTGTCCTGGAGTGACTTCAATCAGTTGCAGTCTGGAGTATCTGGAGTCAGGTAATGACTGACTAAATTTTTCAAAAAAAGCCTCTGTCACCACGCAGTCACTACCACTGATGATCACCCCATCCATCACCATCAATAGATAGACTTCATTGTTTCCTGTCGAAAAATAATAAGCCCCATCACCATAAAGATTTCTCAAATGGACAGCAAAGGATTCACAACCCGGCGTTGTTTTCGCGGAATATCCCGTTAGCTCACTCGTTCCGTCTGTATCCTTGAGACTATAGACGTACACACGGTGGCTACGGCGGATATTTGACATCCACCGGTTATACCCTATATCCTGGCTTTCTGCCCCAGAAATCTCCCAGACTAAGCCTGTCAGGATATTATTGCGTGATAAAGTCTTAAGCATGGTGTCCCTCTGGGCAATTATCGATTCAAGGGGGCACGGTAATAATCAATACCCACCACCATCACGACCGTGCTTTCGTTATCGTTAGCGTTTTCACCATAACCAAGCATTTGAAACTGTTTATCTTTATTTAACTCATTGAGATCATATTTTGCCACCATCAATAAGCTGCCGGGGTTAATTGCCGTTGAATTAAACATTTCTGTCGTTGTCACATTCGGTAACTGGACAGTATCAAAGACATCAATGGAATTTAGCTGGCTCTTGGTAAAACCGCTGGTCACCTCAACCCGCCCATCCGTCATTACCCGAGGTGTGATAATAAAGCTTGTTCCTGTAATAATCTCTGAGGTCTCAATTTCAATATCTTCTTCGCCAGAATCATTATTCACCGTACGGGTGCGCCCGGAAACATAATGTTGCGAGTTAGTCATATTCAGCGGAATGGGCACATTATTACGCGTAACAAAGGAACCACTTTGCAGAACCTTGCTCCCCGTAAGTGAATATAATGCATTAAGCTTAGCGTCAATGCTTAGCGCCCTGTCAGCGCCTGCCACTACCGTCATGCCACCGCCGAGCATCCCCATCATTGCTGTATCGATAACAACGCTTGAGCCACCATCCTGATAGTTCATATTCAAACCAGCGCCGTACTCTTCCATTTTCTCTTTGTTTAGCGTAAAGATCTTGTAGGTAACCACAAATTGTCGATTATTGTCATTCTGGTATTTTGCCAGGACATCACTCAAGGCTTTGTATTCTGAAGGCCGGCCCGTCAATGTCACAATTGAAGCATCTTTAAATATGCTGTACATGCCACTGGAGACATACTTATCAGCCATATCCTCGACATCATCCCAGAATGTGGATTCGAATTTCGTTTCTGACTTCCCTTTCAACCCACCATTGCTGACGGCATCATTGGACAAATCAAGGCTCGCCTCGAATTTATTATTCTCACCATAGAAATCAAGCTTAATTGCATAGACACTAAAAGCATCTATTTTTAAAATATTGTTTTCATCCAATACAGCGCTGACATCATACAACGCGGACAAATAGCGCATAAACTCTTCAAATGTTCCGTTGAAGTTGATACTGCGTGGTTCAATTTCAACATTCCCGGTGCTACTTCCCTTTTCCGATGGAATCGCTAAATTAGTACGATGACTGATCCCCGTTTGTGCCAGTACGGCTTCCATAACCGTATTTAAATCCGTCGGCTCATAGGAGTTTATGCTGACTTTTTTAGCCAGCAGATTCTGCCGGGTAGAGCTATAGTCAACTTTTTTACCCAGGTAGGCCGTATCATATTTGACATACGGCTTAACTTTCATTTCATCCGCAGACATTGCACCTTCTAAGGCAGCGGTCGCACTGTCACGTGAAAATTCTTTGTTAAATTTTTCTGCGCAACCTTGCAAGATAAAAAACATTGCAATCAATACTATTTTTGATTTCATATCTCTCTATCCATGAAGATCATGACATTACATATCATCAACAACTAAAACATGATTTCTCTGATAATTCTTAATAATTAGACCATAGTTTTCAGAGGCAAATAACCTTCCCAACTCAGTCAAAACCGTATCATCATCTTTGCCACTGAGGACAATGGGGTTGTAAATCAAGTAATCATTTTTACTTTGCCAAAGCAGTTTGTATCCGGACTTTTCAGCCCAGACTTTAATCCCATAACTGAGTAAATCGCCACTGTTCAGTACCATGGTCACATTCACCGGGGCTGGCATTATAATGGCGGGAACTGGGCTCCCACTCGTTGCAGGTTTGCTGTCATCTGAAAAAGGGCTTAGTGCTTTTCCGGAATTCGTCTGCGTGGCCGGCTGCGTGGCTGATGTCGTAACATTTCCTACCGCATTCCCCGCCGCATGAGATATTGTCCCTAACGCTAAATACAAAATCACTGCACATCCGAGATTTTTAATTTTCATATTATTCCATCCTGAACAGTATCAAAAAACCAAACAATCCATTCGTTATCAAGGCTGTACTATTTCGTAGAAGGCATTGGAACCGATTTACCGTGAGCAGGTTGTTTCACTGAACTGCACCATGAGGTCAGAACGACAGAAAGTGATCCCGGGTTGATCACATTGACCCCTTTACCTGACACATTGTCATAAACGCCACTGGTTGCACTCACGACCCAGTAATCAGACGCAGGCTCAGTTTCATCAATGAAATTGACCTGAATCGCCACACCGCTTAAATGATCCAGAACACCGTTGGCAGATACCCGGTTCATCTCACTGTTCGAGAAGTCAGAAAAGTCACCGTCATCCTCAATCGTGCCATCCGAATTTTCACTTTTACCCACATCGGCCACAATCGAGGAAAGTGCCGCGGCAAGGCGAGGATAAAGTTGAATCGGTTTGGCTGGATCGTTAACGTTGGGTGCCGCAGGGCATGTCTGCACCGGGAGTTTGATGTATCCAGGCTCATCGGTTACATTTTTATCGTAATTTTCGGGATCATCGATAATGACATCTGTTCCCCCTTTGGTGTTGCCAAAAGACTGGTAAGAAATGACGGGGCTGGTCATTAACGCGATTTCATTTTGACCTGACTCAGGATTGTAGGCTTCTCCTTCAAAAATAACGTTTGCCATCAGCGTGCCTGTTACCGTTTCATTTTTATTATTTTTGGCAGTCAGGTGCATAACGCCTTGCTCACTGTTACGTCCCGTCCCCTTCTCAACTTCAAGGCAATGCGTGAGCTTATTTTCATCATAATTCCAGCATAATTTATCAACGCCGATTGACCCGTCCGGTTTAACCATTTCACCCATGCCGGGTATAAAACTGAAACGGATGCCCAGTTGCTCTGCATTTTGGTCAATTTTATCGAGCCAGGACGCCAGGCTACCAAACGGTATGGCATCGTCGGTTGAGCTGGCTGATTTCGCCTTTAGCAGTTTCCAGCCAACGCCAAAATTGATGGCTTCGCTTTTTAGAGCCGATGAGCGATAGAGGTAATCTGCCTGCGTATAGGCAATGTTGTAATGAGACAGGGCCTGACTGAATGCTGTCGCATAGTTTTCGAGTGAAAACTTATCGATGTCTTTACTGCCCTCTTTTCCCGGATGGAAACTAACAAAGAAGTCGATCCGTTCGATGGTTCGATCTTCTTCATCTCCTATCAGGTCAATTCTTTCAAGAACCAGAAATTTATCCTGACTGTTAAGAGGCTGGTTACAGCGCAAATAGTCGGTAGTAAACTCTTTATCAGCGACTTTTTGGTTACTCGAACTGAAGCAGCGATGGCTGGTAAAATACCCTCGCATTTGGTCATTATCCCACTTGATATAATGATTTTTATTATTGGGATCCTCATTCGGTGGCGTACTTGAACGCCAGCTATAGGCTTTCCCTTTATCATCGGTAGGCTGAATAGACTTATCATAAAGCGGATTGAGGATGACATCTTGTTCTCCATCGGCATTGTCATCACTGTTCAGCTCGATTTCATCCTCATGCGTAAACTGCAAAAAACCATACATTTCACCGACAATGACATTCGCCAGATTTTCTCTTGCCACGGATTCAATTTGTCTTTTTTTATAGAGTGCGAATGACGTAAAAATGATGCCCATGATGCCCATGACGACAATCATTTCCAATAAGGTAAATCCTTTGCAGTTGCTTACCTTCCGCATAAAAATTCTCATCACCCGGACAGAGACAGAAACAAGCTTACAACAATAAATGTTGTAAGCTTGGTGCTTAAACGTTAACGCCTGGCTTATTTACTGCCTAAGATCAGCGCATTATCGGAGCCAGCACTAGTAGAATTGTCACAGAAACCAGTTTTGACAATACTTGCCGGGTTTAAATTATCAGCTGTCAATGTTTTCAGAATTGAGTCGGAAACATCACCTGATAGCTGACCTGGCGCGCCGGTGGCACCTAACGTTGCGCCCGCCGCTGCCACTCCGGAGGCAACATAGTCCCATTGCGAACCGATCTGAGAGGCAATATTACGACAATCCTCAGTATCCAGACCGTTAATAACAATATAGAAACCTTTCATTTTTGAATCTGTAGTGGCATATTTAACCCCACCGATTTCAAAGGCATCATTAGACATGCCGTTAAAGGCTTCATCGGCAGAAATTTTGCCCATTTTAACAAGGGCAGAGATAATAGAGTCGTTGGCTAAAGTGGAAATATTAGCTTTTGTTAAAGGGGTGGCGTCAACAGTGGCTGGATACTCAGCAGAATCTTTATACGCTTCGGTCGTGCCTACGCGTACGGAGTTGGTATTATCGACTAACTCACTGATATCCTGTGCCGTAAAGGCACGGTTCGCAAGAATAATTACACCCGCAGCAATAATGCCCACGATACCTAAAACAATGATAATTTCGAGCAACGTCACACCGCGTTGTTTCTTAATTTCCTGGTACTGATTTACTTTGCGCTTTATCGCATTAATTGCGTTATTCATACCTTAAATCCTTTGGTTTGACAGGTTCCTGTAATATACGTCGACTTTCGACACCGCTGATAGCCATCTGATCTGCTGCTAAACAAATAGTATTATTAACATCCAGCAAGCAGAACAAAAATCACGAAAAGAGGTCATTCCGCCTAAAGCAACGAATTCCCACCTACCTCCACCCGTTAATACCTCAGCGAAAATATTATAAGCACACGGTGAGGTAATGATGAATAAAATTAGGTGTTATGCCTTACTTTAGGAATTCATTAATATTAAAAATATCGATAATAAATTAGAATTGATCATTCATAATGATCATTCAATATAGTTTGACGGCCATTCAATTTGCATCATTCCTGCTTTTAGCCTCTACGCTCCAGCCCTGGAGATTCGCAAATGATGAGAGACGAAACTCAGGCTCCGTACGGTTGAACTAGCCAATCACCGCTATCCGTTTTCCCGTATGCTGAGGGAGCATACCGCTGTAATCGTCATCAATGATGAGCGGAGCGGGTCATCCCGGCATGAGAAAAATACATCTGGTGCCCGTACTCGTACCTTTAAAATTTACTCGTCAAAACTACCGCTTTGCGACGAAGGCAATATCAAGCTGTACATGCCCCGTTACCACACGTGGAGTCGTTGCCAACTGCTAAGAAATAGACGACAACGCCAGGGCCACTAGCGCCGTAAAGAATCGATTTTCGGGGATAAAAAAAAGCACCGACGACAGAATCGTTCGGTGCTTTATGTTCGCCTGACAAACCTTCAGCTTTCAGCGTCAGACGCCCGGGCGAACCGGTTTATGGCATTGCTTTCTGAGGTAAGTTGGCTTCCCACTTACCGACAGAGGCAGGATGAATTACATCATGCCGCCCATACCCCCCATTCCGCCCATGCCACCAGCGCCTAAATCAGGTGCATCGCCTTTTGGCAGGTCGGTCACCATGCATTCGGTGGTGATCATCAGACCCGCAACAGAAGCGGCGTACTGCAGCGCAGAACGGGTCACTTTGGTTGGGTCCAGGATACCCATGTCGATCATGTTGCCGTACTCTTCGGTCGCGGCGTTGTAACCGTAGTTACCGTCGCCCGCTTTCACGGTGTTCGCCACAACAGAAGGCTCTTCACCGCAGTTCAGGACGATCTGACGCAGTGGAGATTCCATCGCGCGCAGCGCAACCTTGATGCCCACGTTCTGGTCTTCGTTCACGCCACGCAGTTCGCCGAGCTTAGACGCTACGCGAATCAGTGCCACGCCACCACCAGCAACCACGCCTTCTTCTACCGCAGCACGAGTGGCGTGCAGGGCATCTTCAACACGAGCTTTCTTCTCTTTCATTTCAACTTCAGTGGCCGCGCCAACTTTGATAACGGCTACGCCGCCAGCCAGTTTCGCTACGCGTTCCTGCAGTTTTTCACGATCGTAGTCAGAGGTTGCTTCTTCGATCTGCTGGCGAATCTGAGTCACACGACCCTGAATTGCCGCTTCTTCACCCACGCCATCAATGATGGTGGTGGTGTCTTTGTTGATAACCACACGTTTTGCCTGACCCAGGTCTTCCAGCGTCGCTTTTTCCAGCTCCATACCGATCTCTTCAGAGATAACGGTACCACCAGTCAGGGTTGCGATGTCCTGCAGCATAGCTTTACGACGGTCGCCGAAGCCCGGTGCTTTAACAGCAGCCACTTTCACGATACCGCGCATGGTGTTCACCACCAGAGTCGCCAGCGCTTCGCCTTCAACGTCTTCTGCAATGATAACCAGTGGCTTGCCTGCTTTCGCTACGGCTTCCAGCACTGGCAGCATTTCACGGATGTTGGAGACTTTTTTGTCTGCCAGCAGGATGAACGGGCTTTCCAGCTCAACAGCACCCGTTTCTGGCTTGTTGATGAAGTACGGAGACAGGTAACCGCGGTCGAACTGCATACCTTCAACCACGTCCAGTTCGTCTTGCAGACCGGTACCGTCTTCAACGGTGATCACGCCTTCTTTACCGACTTTATCCATCGCTTCAGCGATCAGCGTTCCCACGGTTTCATCGGAGTTCGCGGAGATAGTACCCACCTGTGCAATCGCTTTAGAGTCAGAGCACGGTACAGACAGGGTTTTCAGTTCTTCAACCGCAGCCGCGACAGCTTTGTCGATACCACGTTTCAGATCCATTGGGTTCATGCCCGCCGCAACAGCTTTCAGGCCTTCAGTGATGATAGCCTGCGCCAGTACGGTTGCGGTGGTGGTGCCGTCGCCCGCAGCGTCGTTCGCTTTAGAGGCCACTTCTTTGACCATCTGCGCGCCCATGTTTTCGAACTTGTCTTCCAGCTCGATTTCACGCGCTACGGAAACACCGTCTTTGGTGATGGCCGGTGCACCGAAAGATTTATCCAGAACCACGTTACGGCCTTTCGGGCCCAGGGTCACTTTCACTGCATCTGCCAGTACGTTGACGCCGCGCAGCATTTTCACACGAGCGTCGTTACCGAATTTTACGTCTTTAGCTGCCATTGTTCTTTTCCCTTAACTTCGTTTCGTGGATTAGGCTTCAACAATTGCCAGGATGTCGCTTTCGGACATGATCAGCACTTCTTCGTTGTCGATTTTCTCGGACTTCACGCCGTAGCCATCGTTAAAGATAACGATATCGCCCACTTTCACGTCCAGCGGCTGCACCGTTCCGCTTTCCAGGATACGGCCTTTACCGACAGCGATGATTTCGCCACGAGTTGATTTGCCAGCAGCAGAACCGGTCAGCACGATGCCGCCAGCAGATTTGGATTCAACTTCTTTACGTTTGACGATCACACGATCATGTAACGGACGAATACTCATTGATAGCTCTCCTTTGAGAAAGTCTTTGTCAGTTATGGGTGACGCCGGGCCGCAATCGGTTTTCCGGCTAGTGACCTGAAAGATGGGGATGGCAGACAAGGCCTTCAAGGGGCAAAATCAAAAAAAATTTTGAAACGGACCTACGTCACAAATCGTCTCTCGTCCAGAAATGCCAGGATGCTTACTTTCCCGTAACAGGTTGAAGTGATGAGTGGTTTAAAACAAGAACTGGGGCTGGCACAGGGCGGGGCTTACTGTCTACCTCATTGCTGGGATTGTGCCTGCTGTTGCTGGCGATGGTAGGTTTGAAAAGCCTGTATGCCATTGTGATGCTGGCGGCGCTGGTTTTTTTGCCTAACCGCAGCGTTGTCTGAATGCCGGATGGCGCTTCGCCACCCGGCAAAAAAGATTACAGGTCGTCTTTATGATCGAGGCGATCGTGCTGTTTGTCTTTACGCTGATATTCCCCGTCAAACGTCTCGCCACCGCCAGCTCCGGCACTGAAACCACCGCCCGGCATACGGGAAAAACGCAGGTGAGGCATCAGTTTGAGCGTCAGGTGTTTTTGCACCGGCGGCAACAGCAGCAACAGGCCAAGGAAATCGGTAAAGAAACCCGGGATAACCAACAGCAGGCCAGAAATGATCAGCGACACGCTTTTAATCATCTCTGCCGCCGGGCTTTCACCCGCCTGCATTTTCTGCTGCATCAGCAGAAAGTTTTTAAAGCCCTGGTTGCGGATCAGCGACATGCCGATAACCGAGGTGAAAATCACCAGAATCAGGGTCAGGAACACGCCTAAAACATGAGCCACCTGGATAAAAATCGAGATCTCAATGTAGACGTATAAGAAAAAGGCAATAAAAGGTATCCAGCGCACTGGCTTCTCCTGTTGGACAACCGCCGCTCCCGGCAACGGTCTGAATGAGTTTGCGAATCGCGTTTTCAGGAGATGGAGGCAAAACCACCCTTTTCAATCCATCTGAGGAATCATTTTTTTCCTCACTGTTTTTGCGGTGATTCATTTCACAGATTAATAAATCTGATACGCATCGGCACATAATAAGTGATCCAGATTACGGCAATTCGCTATTATCAGCATATGATCATGGGCACCGGGCCGGTTAAGAAAATAATCGTCGGTCAGAAAACACACATGACCCCACTCATCCTGTGTGTACGGTGAATTCATTGGCAGATTAATCAAGAAGGTTCACATGTTAAACACCATTCGTATCGAAGAAGACTTGTTGGGTACCAGGGAAGTTCCAGCGGACGCTTACTACGGTGTCCACACTCTGAGAGCGATTGAAAACTTCTACATCAGCAACAGCAAAATCAGCGACATCCCGGAATTTGTCCGCGGGATGGTGATGGTGAAGAAGGCCGCCGCGCTGGCGAATAAAGAACTGCACACCATTCCAAAAGGTGTCGCCAATGCCATTATTGCCGCATGTGATGAAGTCCTGAATAACGGTAAATGCATGGATCAGTTCCCGGTGGACGTCTATCAGGGCGGCGCGGGGACGTCCGTCAACATGAACACCAACGAAGTGCTTGCCAACATTGGCCTTGAGCTGATGGGCCACCAGAAAGGCGAGTACCAATACCTGAATCCGAACGACCACGTGAATAAGTGCCAGTCGACCAACGATGCCTACCCGACCGGTTTCCGCATCGCGGTGTATGCTTCCGTGGTGAAATTGATGGATGCCATCAATCAGTTAGGCGACGGCTTCCAGCGTAAATCCGTCGAATTCCAGGACATTCTGAAAATGGGCCGTACCCAGTTGCAGGATGCGGTACCGATGACCCTCGGCCAGGAATTCCACGCATTTAACGTGCTGTTAAACGAAGAAACCAAAAACCTGCTGCGCACCTCTGAACTGCTGCTGGAAGTGAACCTGGGCGCAACCGCCATCGGCACACGCCTGAACACACCAGACGGCTATCAGCAGCTGGCTGTGCAGAAACTGGCAGAAGTTTCAAACCTGCCTGTCGTGCCAGCGGAAGACCTGATTGAAGCCACCTCAGACTGCGGCGCGTACGTCATGGTGCACAGCGCCCTGAAACGCCTGGCGGTGAAACTGTCTAAGATCTGTAACGACCTGCGCCTGCTCTCTTCCGGCCCGCGCGCCGGCCTGAACGAAATCAACCTGCCAGAGCTGCAGGCTGGCTCGTCCATCATGCCAGCCAAAGTGAACCCGGTTGTGCCAGAAGTGGTGAATCAGGTGTGCTTTAAAGTGATTGGCAACGACACCACGGTGACCATGGCCTCTGAAGCCGGTCAGCTCCAGCTGAACGTCATGGAGCCAGTGATTGGCCAGGCGATGTTTGAATCCATCCACATCCTCACTAACGCCTGCTACAACCTGCTGGAAAAATGCGTTAACGGTATTACGGCCAACAAAGAGGTTTGTGAAAGCTACGTTTATAACTCCATCGGGATCGTCACTTATCTCAACCCGTACATTGGTCACCACAACGGCGATATCGTCGGGAAAATCTGTGCCGAAACCGGTAAAAGCGTGCGCGAAGTGGTCCTTGAGCGCGGCCTGTTAACCGAAGCCGAGCTGGACGATATCTTCTCGCCGCAAAACCTGATGCACCCGGCTTATAAAGCGAAACGCTTTACCGATGAAAACGAACAGTAAGCGTTTGGGTTAAAATCAAAAAAGGCACGTCCACGGTGACGTGCCTTTTGCTTATAGCGAATATCAAAATAACAACATTTACGTATCCAACATCCAACAATCAAGGAAGCGGTTATGATAGTCATTGAACTAATTATCGTTTTGGCAGCGATTTTTCTTGGCGCCAAACTAGGGGGTATCGGCATCGGCTATGCGGGCGGCCTCGGTGTCCTGGTTCTCGCCATCATCGGAGTGGAGCCCGGCAAGATCCCGTTTGACGTTATCTCCATCATCATGGCGGTGATCGCGGCCATCTCAGCAATGCAAATTGCCGGCGGTCTGGATTACCTTGTTAATCAGACGGAAAAACTGCTGCGCAAAAATCCAAAATACATCACCATCCTCGCGCCGATTGTGACGTACTTCCTGACCATTTTTGCGGGCACCGGCAACATTTCGCTGGCAACGTTACCGGTCATTGCCGAAGTGGCAAAGGAACAAGGCGTAAAACCTTGCCGTCCACTTTCAACAGCCGTTGTCTCCGCCCAGATTGCCATTACCGCTTCCCCGATTTCTGCCGCCGTGGTGTACATGTCTTCCGTGATGGAAGGCCATGGCGTCAGCTATATTCATTTGCTGTCGGTCGTGATCCCTTCGACTCTGATGGCGGTGTTGCTGATGTCATTCCTCGTCACCCTGCTGTTTAATTCAAAGCTTTCTGACGACCCGGTGTATCTCAAGCGTCTGGAAGAAGGGCTGGTTGAGCTTCGCGGCGAGCGCAAAATGGAGATTAAACCTCAGGCGAAATTGTCGGTGCTGCTGTTCCTGCTGGGTGTGCTTTGCGTGGTCGCTTATGCCATCGTCAACAGCCCAAGCCTTGGCCTGGTGGCCAAACCGCTGATGAACACCACCAACGCCATTCTGATCATCATGCTGAGCGTTGCCACCCTGACAACGATTATCTGTAAGGTCGAAACCGACAGCATCCTCAGTTCAAGCACCTTCAAAGCGGGTATGAGCGCCTGTATCTGTATTCTGGGCGTCGCCTGGCTCGGAGACACCTTCGTTTCGCACAACATCGACTGGATTAAAGAAACGGCAGGCAGTGTGATTCAGGGTCATCCGTGGCTGCTGGCCGTCATCTTCTTCTTCGCTTCAGCGCTGCTCTATTCTCAGGCCGCAACGGCAAAAGCGCTGATGCCAATGGCGTTGGCATTGAACGTATCGCCATTAACCGCTGTGGCTTCATTTGCCGCTGTGTCCGGTTTGTTTATTTTGCCAACCTACCCGACCCTCGTCGCAGCAGTACAGATGGATGACACCGGTACCACACGCATTGGTCGCTTTGTCTTCAACCATCCGTTCTTTATCCCTGGCACGATGGGCGTCATCTTCTCCGTCTGCTTTGGCTTCCTGCTGGGCAGCTTCATCCTCTGATTTCAGTCGAGAGTAAAAATACTTAAAGTCGGGCCGCTTAGCGGCCCGAGTCATTCATCCTTCCCCCCTGCGTCGTGCTATAGTGCCTTTTTCGCCGATACGAGGTTTGAAGATGACCCTGCCCACCGCAGTCGTTGTACTCTGTACCGCCCCGGATGAAGCCACCGCTCAGGATCTCGCCGCCAAAGTGCTGGCCGAGAAGCTCGCGGCCTGCGTGACCCTGTTGCCTGGCGCCACTTCGCTTTACTACTGGGAAGGCAAGCTGGAACAGGAATATGAAGTGCAGATGCTGCTGAAAACCGATACAGAGCATCAGCAAGCGCTGCTGGATTGCCTGAAGTCTCATCACCCGTATCAGACCCCGGAACTGCTGGTTTTACCCGTTTCCCACGGAGACAACGAATACCTCTCATGGCTCAACGCATCCTTACGCTGATCCTGCTGCTGTGCAGCACCTCAGCCTTCGCCGGGTTATTTGACGCACCCGGCCGCTCGAATTTCATTCCTGCCGATCAGGCCTTTGCCTTCGATTTTCAGCAAAACGCGCACGATTTGACGCTGAGCTGGCAAATTAAAGACGGCTACTATCTTTATCGCAAACAGGTCTCCGTCACGCCTTCTCAGGCCTCAATTTCGCCATTGCAGCTCCCCAAGGGTGAGTGGCATGAAGATGAATTCTTTGGCAAAAGTGAAATTTATCGCCAACGGCTGACTGTGCCGCTCACGGTGGCTGAAGCCAGCAAAGGCGCCACGCTGACAGTGACGTATCAGGGCTGCGCCGAAGCCGGTTTTTGTTATCCGCCAGAAACCAAAGTGGTGCCGTTGAGTGCGGTGGTTGCTGCGGCTGCCGAACGCCCTCTCCCTAACCCTCTCCCCCAGGAGAGGGGACAAAACCAGAGCACAGATGCCCGTAGCTCCCTCTCCCTTGGGGAGAGGGTTGGGGAGAGGGGGAGCACTCAAACTGAACTCCCCTTCTCTGCCCTGTGGGCATTGCTGATTGGCATTGGCATCGCGTTCACACCTTGCGTTCTGCCCATGTATCCGCTGATCTCCGGCATTGTATTAGGCGGCAAACAGCGCCTTTCCACCGGGCGGGCGCTGCTATTAGCCTTCCTTTATGTGCAGGGAATGGCGCTAACCTATACCGCGTTAGGGCTGGTTGTGGCGGCGGCCGGGCTACAGTTCCAGGCCGCACTTCAGCATCCTTATGTGCTGATCGGCTTGTCAGCCGTATTCATCCTGCTGGCGCTGTCGATGTTTGGCCTGTTCACACTGCAACTGCCGTCCTCATTGCAAACCCGGCTGACGTTAATGAGCAACAGCCAACAGGGCGGCTCGGCGGGTGGCGTGTTTACAATGGGCGCCATTGCGGGGCTGATCTGCTCGCCGTGTACCACTGCACCTTTGAGCGCCATCCTGCTCTACATCGCACAAAGCGGGAACCTCTGGCTGGGCGGAGGAACGCTGTATCTCTACGCTCTGGGTATGGGCATTCCGCTGATTTTGGTCACCGTCTTTGGCAATCGCCTGCTGCCAAAAAGTGGGCCGTGGATGGCACAAGTTAAAATCGCTTTTGGATTTATTATCCTTGCCCTGCCGGTCTTTTTGCTCGAACGTATTCTGGGTGAGACGTGGGGGCTGCGGCTGTGGTCGTTACTCGGCGTGGCCTTCTTCGGCTGGGCGTTTATCACCAGCCTGACGGCAGGCAAGCCGTGGATGCGCATCGTGCAGATTGCCCTGCTCGCTGCCGCGTTGATCAGTGCTCGTCCATTACAGGACTGGGCATTTGGTGCACCAGCAGCGCAGCAGCAAGCACACCTGAACTTCACCAACATTGCGAATGTGGAAGCCCTCAACGAAGCGCTGGCGCAAGCAAAGGGTAAACCGGTGATGCTCGATCTCTACGCCGACTGGTGCGTGGCCTGTAAAGAGTTCGAGAAATACACCTTTAGCAATCCACAGGTACAGCAAGCGCTGAAAAACACCGTTTTGCTGCAAGCGGACGTGACACACAACACAGCGCAGGATGCCGCCCTGCTGAAACAGTTGCAGGTTCCGGGTCTACCGACCATTCTGTTTTTCGATGCCGCAGGAAATGAAATCCCTGCCATGCGGGTTGCCGGGTTTATGGATGCCAGTGCGTTTTATACGCATTTGCAGAAACTGCCCCGGTAAACGACACTTTTAAAGGGATAAGCGGAGGAGAAAGCTGTGCAACGCGAAGACGTATTGGGACAAGCCCTGCAATTACTTGAGATCAAAGGGATTGCCGACACAACGCTGGAAATGGTGGCCGAAAAGGTCGACGTTCCGATCGAGTCTCTGAAGCGTTTCTGGCCCGACAGAGAAGCGCTGCTGTATGACGTGCTGCGTTTCCTCAGCCAGCAGGTTGATACCTGGCGTCGGCAGCTGATGCTCAACGAAGCGTTGAGCAGCGAGCAAAAACTGCTGGCCCGCTATAGCGCCCTGACAGAGTGTGTCAGCAATGGTCGCTATCCGGGTTGCCTGTTTATCGCCGCCTGCACGTTCTACCCTGATCCAGAGCATCCGATTCACCAACTGGCCGATTTGCAAAAACGTGCCGCTCACGAGTTCACGCACGACCTGCTGACAAAACTGGAAGTGGACGACCCAACCATGGTCGCCAGGCAAATGGAACTGGTGCTGGAAGGCTGCCTGAGCCGTCTGCTGGTCAAACGCAGCCAACAGGACGTCGACACAGCACAGCGTCTGGCAGAAGATATTTTGCGTTTCGCGCAGTGCCGTTCTGGCGGTGCACTGACCTGAATACGGGAAATTGCGGCGAAACCGTTCAGATTGCCGCAAAGTTAAGCAAACAGTCGTTTTTTCCTGAAATTGAGTTGACGGACAGCACTGATTAAGGTTTAATGCGGCCCGTTGCCCGGATAGCTCAGTCGGTAGAGCAGGGGATTGAAAATCCCCGTGTCCTTGGTTCGATTCCGAGTCCGGGCACCATATTTTTGTCTTGGGATGTCTCAGTAAGTCCGAGGACATATAAAAATCAGTAAGTTAAAGAGACCCGATGGTATCATTGAATACCATCGGGTCTTTTGACATCCATAGTTTTTGGGGGCTTAATTGGAGGCCTGTCGGTTCGATAAACTATGGAGCCCCACCATGCCACTCTCCGATACCGCTATCCGCAACGCAAAACCTCTCGATAGACCTTACAAGCTTACCGATGCACAAGGCCTGTACCTGCTGATTAAACCCAACGGCTCTAAACTCTGGCAACTCAAGTACCGTTTTGGCGGTAAAGAGAAAAAACTGGCGTTTGGTGCTTACCCTGTCGTTTCGCTGGCGAATGCCCGTAAGCTACGTGAAGAAGCCAAAGCTACCCTCAGCGCTGGGGACGATCCGGGTGAGAAAAAGCGACAGGAAAAACAGGCGAAAAAAAGCGTCAATACTTTTGAAGAGGTTACCCGAAAGTGGCTGGCAAAAAATATCCGCTGGTCAGAAAACCACGCCGCAAAAATCCAGCGCTCGCTGGAGCTGCATGTTTTCCCGCTCATAGGCAAATTTCCTGTCGCCGATTTGAAAACCGCAGATCTGCTAATCCCGCTGCGGGTGGCTGAGAAAAAGGGGAATCTGGAAACCGCCGCGCGGATACAGCAACGCACCACGGCCATTATGCGCTATGCGGTGCAGGAAAGCCTGATTGCCAGCAACCCGGCGAATGATCTTACCGGGGCCATAGAGCCACCGCAGAAAAACCACTACCCCGCCCTGCCACTGGAAAGATTACAGGAACTGCTGGAGCATATTGAAAGCTATCCCGGCAGGCTACTGACACGGCTGGCAGTACTGCTGAATCTGCTGATCTTCATTCGCTCCAGCGAACTGCGTTTTGCCCGCTGGACAGAGATCGATCTGGATGGTGCTATGTGGACTATTCCCGCCCAGCGTGAGCCCATTCCGGACGTGCGCTATTCAGAACGTGGCGCAAAGATGAAAACGCCGCATCTGGTGCCGCTGTCAAAACAGGCGGTTACGGTACTGAAACAGCTAAAATTACTGTCCGGCAACGGTGAATTGCTGTTTCCCGGCGACCACGATCCGCGTAAGCCAATGAGTGAAAACACCATCAACAAAGCACTGCGTACAATGGGTTATGACACGAAAGTGGATGTTTGCGGCCACGGCTTTCGCACAATGGCCTGTAGTGCGCTGATCGAGTCCGAACGCTGGTCGAAAGATGCCGTGGAACGGCAGATGAGCCATCAGGAGCGTAACAGCGTGAGAGCTGCCTATATCCACAAGGCAGAGCATCTCGACGAGCGTACGCAAATGATGCAGTGGTGGTCGGACTATCTTGACGCCTGTCGGCAGAAATTTATCCCGCCGTATCGCTATGAACAGCGAAGCGAAGTGGCATGCGCCGGATAACGCAGGAAAGCAGATCCCTGATGCAGCGGATCTGCTTTTTAATTTGTACCAGCACTGAAATCCACTTGCCTACGCCAGCTTCCTGCCACCGTAACATCACAGAACTGCACCAGATAAAGCCCTTTAAGCCTTTTGCCCTTTAGGGTAGGACTTTTACCTTTATCCCTTAGCCTTTTGGCCTTTTCAAGGCAGCAATCACTCCCTTGTATCATATAGCGACTCAATCTCTGTCAGCCACAACTTTTATACCGAATAAGCAGGCTAAAAATCGCCACTTCATATTTTAAACATGTGCCATCTTTATTCTGAGTGCCATCTGTCGCGCGATATTAAATTCCCTGGCAATCGCGCTCACGCGCAACTGGTGCTCAACCGTTTAAGGCCCGCTGCGTCCATGGTCAGGAGACTGATAGTATTTCCCGGTTTTCAGGTAAGGTTTGATTGAGCATAAACCAGAAGCTCCCTGATATGGTCCTACCTATTATAGAGAAAGCATTTTGCTAAAAAAGAGTTGTCTGTAGATTTATTCAGGATTTTGTGAATGTAAATTTACTTTACGCACATTCCTCATCCAAGTAACTCACCAGAAGCGCAGGCTTTTCCGCAAACGCAGTCGTTACGGCGATATGCGGGTGGTATAGACGATACCGAACGGTTTCTCTGACGGCACTGTTATCAGGCAATTACAGTGAAAGCAAGTCGATATGGCTGAACAACCTAACCGAAAACTGAAAGGCTGGGCTGCTTTCTACCAGTTTTTTGATTTTAAGGCCAAAGTCTTCAGTTACATTGACCGTCTTGTGTTTTGGAAACTGGCTCACTGGCTGGCCCGCAAATACCGTCCAGGAATCGCTTCCCTGATGAGGTGGTGGTGTAAATCACCAAAACCGGGTCAGAACAAAACATGGGGTTTATTTGGTAAAACTAATCACGGCAAGCATAGCGGCGAAATCCTGTACCGGTTGGTGGGGCAAGGCAAGAACCTGTTCCGCTGGCGTCTACCAGAAGGTAATCCCTATCTGAGGACGGAAGCCAGAAACACCTATACATCGCGCTACACTGACGTGGCAATGGCGTTTGCCAACATTTAAATGGAGAGCCGGATGCACTAATGATGGCGGTCTGGCGACGTAAACCGAACAGCGAGGTAATCGTACACTCGGACAGTAGAAAGCCTCCGGAATTTCAGTCACTGGCGGCTTTTTCTTGCAACAAATTTTAGTGATGAAGCTTAGCATCCCATGATTTTTAATGGTGCAGGACTTATACCGGCCTGAGCATACAAGATGAGATATCGCCCCCTGCTTACATAAAGAGAGGGATTATCTGGCGCGGCGGCAGCAACCAGGTGGTACATCATTTGCGTTAAGAGGCGCTCTGGAGAGGCTTTTCACAGCCTCTCCGTCCATTTGCTCATTCGCGACTGCGCTTTACCCGTGGCATCAATGGCGCGCCCATCCGGCAACCAGCGTTGCGCCTCACCTTTCATTATCCCTTTTTCATAAGATAAACGCTGGGCAAGCGTCCCGTCCGGGTAAAACTGTTCGCTGAGAGCGTGACGCAGCCCTTGCTGCCACTGTTCACGTAGCTGTACCTGCCCGGAAGGATAAAAGTTGTGGCATTCGCCGTGCAGTTGACCGTTAAGCCACTGCTCTTCTCGCAGTAGCTCACCATTTTCCGAGAAGTAACGAGCAATACCGTCCGGCTTGCCCTCACGATACGCCTGCTGCATGGCAAGCTGGCCGTTAGGATGCCAGCGCTCCATCATCCCGTTCAGCGCACCCTGCTGGTAACGCAAAACCGCCAGCAGCCGTCCGTTTTCTTCAATTCGCGTTTCACCGTTAAGCTGGTCGTTTGCGAAATTCGCTCGTAGCAGGGTGCTATCCTGTTGATACTCCTGCGTATCGCTCATCAGTTAATCTTCACCATCCCGCCCTTAATCATCAGCATCCCGCCGCCATCCACAGTCTGAGTGGCGCTGGCTTTGCTGGTGAGCGTGGCCTTTGCTTCGTGGGTTATCGTCGCGGCCTTTTGAGTCAGCGAGGCTTTCGCTTCACTGGCGATGTTGGTGGCATCCAGCTTCATACTGCCCGATGCGCTGGCGTTAAGACCCGCCCCGCTCTTGATGTCCAACGTTTTGCCGCTCTCCAGAGTTAGCGTACCGCTGACCTTAATCGTCAGGTTGCCGTCGACGTTCAGCATGTAGTTGCCCTTTACCTTATGCGTCTCGTTGCCGTCGATGGCGTGCTCCTGATCGCCCTTCACCGTCACGCTGCGTTTATCCTTCACCTCCAGCGTGTCGCTGCCTTTTTCAATTTTCACCGCACGATTGCCTTTTTTTAAGGTGACGGTTTCGTTGCCTTCCTCAACGGTGCGGGTGCGATCGTTTTTAACGCAGGCGATCTCGTCATGGCTGATAGTCGTTTTGCTGTCGTTGAGCACGGTAAGCTGGAAGTCTTTCTGCGCCTGCATCGCCAGCAGTTCGGCATCTTTTTTGTCGTCGAAGCGCAGTTCGTTAAAACCTTTTTCGCTGTGGGTTTTTATCCCCGACTGGGTCTGATTCGCCGGAAGCGCATAAGGCAACGCATTCGCGCCGTTATACACACAGCCGGTAATGAGTGGCTTATCCGGATCGCCGTCGATAAAGCTCACCACCACTTCCTGACCAATGCGCGGGATAAACTGCGCGCCAAAGCCGTTGCCGCTCCAGGCGGTGGCGACCCGCAGCCAGCAGGAGCTGGTTTCGTCGTTTTTACCCTCTCTGTCCCACGGGAACTGCACCTTTACCCGACCAAGCTTATCAGTCCAAAGCTCTTCGCCGCTTTTACCGGCCACCGTCGCCGTTTGCGTATGCATAAAGGGCTGTGGCGTCACGGCGAGGGGGCGATACGGCGTAGCTTTCGGGATGGCGGTGAAGCGATTGCGGTAGTGTTCGCCGTCGTACTCGTGGCTGACGGCGGTGATTAGCCAGTCGATGTTGAGCGCCTTGTCGTCGTGATCGGTTAAGGTGAACCAGTGCCCGGCCATCAGCGCCGCGCAGTCGCTTTCACCGACCAGCTGTTTCGCCTGCACCTTCAGGGCGTTAACCTTCCACGCCGCCAGCGCGTCGCCTTCGGCTTTAACGCTAAAGCGCCCCGGATGCTGATACTGCATGCCGCCCTTCTTCTCACCGGCCTGCGCAAACTGCGCGGCTTTTGGCTGTTCATAGTTATAGTCGCTGCTCTGGAAGCCCTGCGTGGTGGCCTGCAAACTTAGCTGCGCCGAACGAATCATGCCGGTTTCCCGCTCACCGCTCTGCGCCGCCTGATACTTGACCTTTTTCTCACCCGTTATCGGCGGGAAGGCGCTGTTATCATCCGCCAGCACCAGCGTGTGCTTGCCTGCTGCGTGGGTAAAGAACCAGAAAATACCCTCCTGCTCCAGCAGCCGCGAGACAAAATTAAAATCGCTTTCATTGTATTGCAGGCAGTATTCACGCTTCGCCGGTTTGCTTTTCAGTTGAAATTTGTAGTCGGTAAACCCGGCGTCTTTAAACACCTTTTCGACGATCTCCTGCACACTGAGGTTCTGAAACACGCGGTTATTGCTGGCAAGCGTCAGCCACCACAGCCAGGGTCGCAGCACAAACTGGTAGCGATCGGCATTGCTGGTCGCCGGAAGCTGGTGCGCCTCGGCAATCAGGGCGTCGTAATCAGCGTTGTTGATGGTGGCGGTCAGATGGGTCGCCAGCGCACTGTCTAAGGTTAACGGCGCGGAGGTGGTTCCTGCGACGGTGGCAATGGTCAGGCCGTTGAGCATTGATTCTGTATGCGCTGACGCGGCGGTAAGACCGGTTAGGGCTGGGGCGGTGAATTTTATTATGGTGGTATTGGGCATGGGGAAGTCCTTAATTGTTATTTAATTAAATTGATTATCTCAACTCATTAAAATGATTAGGGAATTGCTTGATTTAATGCAGCAAATTCAAATTGAATTCCCCCTGCATGTGCTGCAACCATTTGTGCTGTATTGTTGTATAAATACCAAACGTATACATTTGGGATTGTATTCATGCACCACTGGTAACACCCATGAAATGCATTACCACATGGTGGAAGTTCGACAAAAAGATGCGATTCATATCCGCCAATCTGTTGTCCTACATGATGTGCCTGTCTTTCTGCATGTTGCGCTGGATTAAAAAAACCACCAGCTTGAAATGCTTCATTATCCAATAAATGGGCCTGGCTCTGGCCAAAACGATATACTGGTAATCCATCATTATCAGGCGCAATGCCTTTCACACTAGCGCAACACGAACCATTGCCAATACCATTACCTGGCCCTCTAATCGCCTGAAATTGATAAATACAAGCTAGCGCAAGCTCTCTTGCTATTTCTCTATGCCCCATCGCAGTGGCTGCACCTATAAAATTAATCGGCATGTCTGCTCCCTCTAAATTATTGCTTAGCTTCCCATCACTTCCCCAACCACCAGATTCTCAACATCTCTGGCCCCGATGCCCTTACATTTCTCCATCACCCTTTCAACCAACCCATCCTCCATATTTAATTTCTCCCCGGTCGCCGTTAAATACCGCTGTGATAATTTCTCCAGCTTCGCCAGCACAATCCCTTTTAATATTTCTTCATCTAACGCGCGATAAGCCACCGTGGTCATCCTTGCTAAAAACGCCGGACGAAAATGGGTTAATAATTCTGCTCGCAAATCTTCGTTAAACAGCTCGCTGTTTAATTCAGCCGCAGGCGTGTCGAGAATCAACTCCGCGCCGACGTTGCTGGTCGCCAGCATTACCGTATTTTTGAAATCGACAATTAGCCCGGTACCGTCTTCCATTACGCCTTTGTCGAAGACGTTATAGAACGCCTCCAGCACGTCCGGGTGCGCCTTTTCGATTTCGTCGAGCAACACTACCGAATAGGGGCGACGGCGCACGGCTTCGGTTAACGCCCCGCCGCTGCCATAGCCCACGTAGCCCGGCGGTGCGCCTTTCAGTTGGCTGACGGTGTGCGCCTCCTGGTACTCAGAAAGATTAATAGTGATCAGATTGCGTTCACCGCCGTACAGGGCGTCGGCCAGCGCATAGGCTGTTTCGGTTTTGCCCACGCCGGTTGGCCCCACCAGCAGGAACACGCCGACCGGCTTTTGCGGATCGGTCAGACCGCTGCGATAGGCGCGCAGGCGTTGGGCAATGGTCTCCAGCGCCGCCTGCTGTCCCATCACCCGCTCGCTCATGCGTTCAACTAACGTGCGCAGGGCGTGGGCTTCATCAGTGAGCATCTGTCCGAGTGGAATGCCCGTCCAGCCGCCAATCACCGCCGCCACGGTGGCAGGGTCGACGCAGTCCGGCACCAGCGCGACTTCTTCTCGCAGTTGTGCTGCGGTGGTTTCCAGCCTGCCGATCAGCGCCGCGCACTCCACCAGCTCTTGCTCCAGTTCCTCGTCATCGTCCAGCCGCGCACTGAGATCCAGCATCCGCTGACGCGCAGCCAGTAATTCGCCGACCCGCAGCCGTTCATCCTGCCAGCGACCTTCCACTTCCCGCGCCTGCAAGCGTAACTTCTCCGCCAGCGCCTCCAGTTCACAAAGCCTGTCGTGATGATCGACGCCCACCAGCAACTCGCGGTTGAGGCGTTCACTCTCTTCTTCGATGGCCGCCTGCTGCTGACGGATCTCCTCAAGCTGGGGCGGCACATCATGCTGTGCCAGCGCCACTCTTGCGCAGGCAGTGTCGAGCACGCTGATGGCTTTGTCCGGCAGTTGGCGCCCGGAGATGTAGCGCTGCGACAAACGCACCGCCTCGCGGATGGCGGTATCGAGGATCTGCACCCCATGGTGCGCTTCCAGCTTGTCGGCCACCGCCCGCAGCATCACCACCGCGCTGTTCTCGTCCGGCTCTTCGATCTGGATACGCTGAAAACGCCGGTCCAGCGCCGGATCCTTTTCGAAATATTTTTTGTACTCCTGCCAGGTGGTGGCGGCGATGGTGCGCAGTTCCCCACGCGCCAGCGCCGGTTTCAGCAGGTTGGCGGCGTCGCTGCCGCCCTCAGCGCCGCCCGCGCCAATCAGCGTGTGGGCTTCGTCGATAAATAAAATGATCGGCTGTGGGGATTTTTTTACCGCGTCGATCACCCCTTTCAGCCGCTGTTCAAATTCACCTTTGACGCCCGCGCCCGCCTGCAACAGGCCGAGATCCAGCGACAGCAGAGCAACATCGCGCAGCGGCGGCGGCACGCTGCCTTCGGCAATGCGTCGCGCCAGCCCTTCGGCCACGGCGGTTTTACCCACCCCCGGTGCACCAACCAGAATCGGGTTGTTTTGCCTGCGGCGCAGCAGGATATCGATACACTGGCGGATCTCCGCGTCGCGCCCGATGATCGGATCGATCAGACCTTCCCGCGCATCACGGGTTAGATCGTGGGTGTATTG
Source organism: Pantoea sp. sgz302252 (assembly GCF_047713085.1). Taxonomy (NCBI): domain Bacteria; kingdom Pseudomonadati; phylum Pseudomonadota; class Gammaproteobacteria; order Enterobacterales; family Erwiniaceae; genus Pantoea; species Pantoea sp. sgz302252. Next base: position 49,329 of record NZ_JBLFJW010000008.1, on the reverse strand, counting down.
ATCCAGCACGCCCCCTTCACGCTCCGGTTTTTCTCCCGTATGCGTGTCGCTTAATTCTTCAACGGAGCCACGACACCACCTCTGCCACTGGCTTTCCATCAACCCCGCCGGAAGCTGCAACAGCAGCGGCATTCCCTGCGCCAGCTGGGCGCGCAGACGTTCCCGGGTGAGTAAGGCCTGCAGCAACAACGCTGAACGGACCTTCACCAGGCGCTGGAAAGCCGCCAACAACACCGCCCCTTCCAGCAATTCCACCAGTTGTACGGAAAACACCGGCATCCGCGTGCAGCCGGATTTGAACTGCGCCTGGGCGCTATGGATCTCTTCACGCAGCGTGTCGACGGAAATCACCGCGCCGCTCAGGCAATACGCGAGATCACAATGATCATCATCGAGCAACGCCAGCAGCAGATGCTCCGGCTCAACAAACCAGTGTCCCTGCGCCCGGCTGCGTTCGGCGGCCTGCTCCAGCGCACGAAAGCAAACCGGATTCAGTCGTTGTACCAGCGCTTTTAAGTCCATGCGGTGTTCTCCTCAAGTTGCTGTTGGCAATGAAACGCGGCGGGTTTACGCCCTGCCAGTTGCGCGGTATAGCCCAAACGCGGCGGCGTCTCGCGGCTCAGGCAGTGGTCCAGATTTAGCGTCCCGCACATCCTCAGTTGCAGCGTTATCCCTGGGCCAAACCAGATTTGCCCCAGTTTGCTGAGCTGAATAAAGTCTTGCCCATCGGATAAAAATGCCCGCCACCGGATGGAGCTTTCGGCATGTAAGTGCACCCGCAGCGCCGCATGCTGATTCCAGATCCGTCGCCCGGCGACGCTGGTGCGCCCCAGTCGACATCCCGTCCGGCTTATGGATGCCTGCGGCAAAGGCTGCCAGCGACCGACAAACTCTTCGACATGCACGGTGACGTTCAGTACGGCCTCGACCAGCGCCACAAATCCAGCCGTTGAACGCCTGCGATTAGCCAGGCTGCCACATTGCATCAGCAGACTTTGTACCTGCGCAGTCTCACGGCTTTCTATGGTATCGAGCCTGAAACCACACAGCGCCCGCATCACCGATAACCCCGGCGCATTCTCCCGGCACGCGTAGGGCGTCGCCAGCCGATACAGGCTCAGGCTTCGGTAATGATGCTGAATAAAGCGCTGCTGAAACATAAAGATAAAATCCTGCGGTGCGCTGTTTTTATCCTGCATCGCCTGCTGCAGCCATTCCAGCCAGCCGTAGGGCAGTACGCCATCCACGCCTCCCGGCCCGAGGCTACGCACCTGAAGAACATCTTTGTTCAGCGCGCCGACTTCCGCAGGCGCAAACGCCAGCCCCAGCTCGCCCCACAGTTCGGGCGTGTCGCCGCTCGCCTGTAAAATCCTGAGGCACTGCTCCAGCGAAAAACGCCACGGCTCGCCCTTAAATTGCGCCATTACGCTATCAGCGCAGTCTGCTTGACGTCTGTCCATAGCGACAGCGCCTCCCCTTCATCCAGCAATACCGTACGTACAAAGCAGTTAGCGGTAGCATTGCGCGCCAGAAAACGGGCGACAATCCCCGCAAACAACAGCCGACTGTTGCCCGTAAATGCCTGTGGGTCGAGGGTCAGCGTCACCCGAATACCGTTATGCCAGCCGCGCCAGGCTTCGCCCCCGCGGTGCTCGCTGACCCGCTGGCAACACATCTCGCGGATGCCATTTATCTGTTGCCAGACGGCGGGTGACGCAGAGGAAGGGGCATACAGCGCCAGCAGCTCTTTCAGCGAGTCCAGTGCCCTCTCACCCTCGGTCAATGAAAGGTGATTGAGCGCCAGCGAAGAAAGCAGTTTCCAGCGCGCATCTCGCTGCAAGGCGGGCGCCGAAGGCGTGGTCGGCGTTCCCAGTAAATGCACCTGCGCAACCGGGCCAGGGATTTCAAAGGTCAGAGGCGTTCCCGCACAAAGCTGTGCGGCCTTCTCACCGTTACTGCACCAGAGCGTCGCCGTCAGGCTTGTCTCTTCGTCCGGGGCAAACGGGTCGAAGCGACTGTCCACCAGGGTTAACCACAGCGCATTGCCCTGCTGGGGGTTGCGCCGCGCATGCCAGAACCAGCGGGACTCGCTATGCCCGCGGGCAGAGTAATATGCAGGCACGCGCCAAGCTTCCTCACGGCGACTCATCCACAGCGTCTGGACTCGATAGATCTGTACATGTTGATCGTGATGATCGGCCACCAGCCGATGCTCGCTGCGGGTATGCCCGGCGATCAGCGGTTCAGAGGTTCGGGTGAAAAGGTTAACGATTGGCACACAGCCCAGACGAATATCACCCGCGTGAATATGCTGCGCCCCCGACGGTGCGCGATCGAAAGGAATGCACAAGGTCATGCCATCGCCATCCCTCGCCGATGGCAGCGGCAAATCAAAATACATCAACGCCTGCGGGCTGTTCATCCAGGCGCTGAGCGCCAGCACGCTGGACTCCACGCCCGGTTCACAGGGCAAAATCTGTTCGGCATTGAGCAGACCAATGGGGTGCGGACGCAGCGGCCCAATGACATGGGCGTACAGCAAATCAAACAGCGTGGCGTTGATTTGTGGCGAACCGCTGAGATGAATGCGCAACTGTGTTACCGCCAACGTTGAAAACTGATGTGGCGGCAGGCAACGTAACTGAATACGCAACGCGCCACGCGCCTGCGTTAGTCCGGTTAACTGCCGGGCCTGTGCCTCATCACACCAGGTAACATCTTCAATCTCAATAGGCCACAGCGTTTGCGCCAGCGCCGTACGCCACCAGACCGTCTCACCGCTTTCCGTTAGCGCGTAAAGCGGCGTTCCGGCAGGAAGCGCGTAGCCCTGACTCAAATCGCCTGCCAGCGGATCCGCAGTAAAACGAGCGGTAGCAGAGGAAGGAAAGGGGCGTATTACATGGGGAGAAAGCTGCTCCAGTAGCGATTCACACAGTTCACCAAAGCCGTCGTCAAGGCGCTGATGCAGTCTGGCGCTTTGCAGAGCGAAGCCTTCTAAAAGCCGTTCAACATGCGGATCAGGGCAATCAAATTCGCTCAGCCGCAGACGAGAGGCAACATGCGGGTGCCGATGGGCGAACTCCCCGCTGGCTTTTCGCAACCATCGTAATTCCTGCAGATAATTTTCCAGCAATCGATCGTCCATTGACCTTCCCCTTTCGCGGGTTATTGCCAACTGCCGTTTTGATACGCCAGACTCAGCGTCAACGGGTCATCATCGTTCCACAGCATCGCTTCAATGCGTAGCGTCAGCGTCTGATGATGCGCATCCTTCACGCTGACAGTTAGCGCCTGAATCCGCGGCTCGTTGCGTAAAATGGCTGCGCGTAGCCGGCGACAATACCAGCTAAGCACTCGTTCATCGCCCGCGTTCAGCCCATGCCATTCCGGGACGCCCCAGGCAAGTAGCAGCGGTAACTCGTCATCATCCGCAGGAGCACGGGAGTTGAACAATCGTCTCAGCTCCCGGCACACCGATTCGCGCGGCGTTACATCCTCATCCATCAGTCTGTCGAACAATGCAACCGGGATGGATGATTTCATCATCAACCACCATTTTTATTCATCGCCATATCCCAGGTCGACGCCGCCGCACCTTTCTCCGCCCCTTCTAATTTTTGGGCCTTCAATTCCCATTTAATTTTGCTGAAGTTTAGCGATAGCGTTTCAACAGGTTTACCGCCCGAGCCGCCACTGACGCTGATATGTGAAATCAATACATTGTCGAGGGTATAGACAATAAACGGCAGCACCGAATCGCCATCATTGCGACATAGCGTTAAAACAGCCTGTGTAATCATTTTCCCGGAACAACAGTAAAGATTAAGTTCAGGAGTGGAAATATCGACAAATTTGGTCAGTGACATCTCCCCCACATGCGCCCGACCAGACGTACGGTTGGTGTTACTCACATCATTAGTAACCTGCATCGCCACATTATGACTAAAGGACATAATTTCAATTTGGTCTACATATCCATCAACGTTGCTGTCGCCTTTGATCGGATCAATCTTTAAAAAAATAGCATCCATAGAATCTTCCCTTATGTAATTAAGCCGATACAGGCGGTGGCAATTCCGCAACCAGGCGGATAGATGTGGTCAATTCTTCCAGCTGGAAATGAGGGCGCAGGAATACCACTGCGCGATAGACACCAGGTTTGCCAGGAACATCCAGTACGTCTATCCGTGCTTCGCGCAACGGATATTGCGCCTTGATCTCCTGCGGTGCTGTGTCGCTGAGTAGCACGTAACTGGCAATCCAGTTATTGAGGAATCGCTCAACATCTTCGCGACTCAAAAAACTGCCGACTTTGTCGCGCATAATGACTTTCAGGTAGTGCGCAAAGCGGGAGGCGGCAAGGACGTACGGCAGCATCGCCGAGATCCGCGCATTAGCGTTGGCTTCAGGCGTGTTGTAGATTTTTGCCTGGTTAGTGGTTTGCCCGCCAAAAAACGCGGCGGTATTCGTATTCTTTTTATGACACAGCGCGATGAACCCAAGATCGTTCAACTCTTTTTCACGGCGATCGGTAATGGCTACCTCCGTCGGACAGCGCAGACTGATATCACCGGATGGAGTGGAGAAAGTATGCGCCGGGAGACCTTCCACCAGTCCGCCACCTTCTGCGCCACGAATCGCAGCGCACCAGCCATATAAAGCAAACGCCTCGGTAATGCGGTTGGCCAGTACCCAGGCGGCATTCCCCCACAGGTATTTGCTGGCATCCAGGCCGTTAACGTCCTCGATAAAGTTTACCCCGTCTACCGGCACCGTATCCGGCCCGTAGGGCAGACGCTGTAAAACGTGCGGCAGCGCCAGCGAGACATAGCGCGAGTCGTCGCTTTCACGAAATGCTCGCCATTTGATCATCTCGGTGCTTTCGAAGATCTTCGCCAGATCGCGTGGCACGCTCAGCTCAGCGAACGATCCCATATCAAACAAGCGCGGGCTGGCAGCGGCAATAAACGGCGCATGAGCGGCCGCCGCAACCTGAGATATTTTCTCCAGCAGCGCCACGTCCTGCGGATGACGGCCAAACTCAAAATCCCCCACCAGCACGCTGTAAGGGTTACCGCCAAAGGTGCCATATTCATCTTCGTACAGCTTTTTGAACAGCGTGCTCTGATCGAACTCAACCGCTTTTTCCAGATCGTCCTGCAACTCTTTGCGCGAGACATTCAGCAGTCGTAACTTCAATCGCGTACTGGTTTCGGTGTTCATTACAAACTGATGCAACCCACGCCAGGAAGACTCCAGCTTCTGGGTATCCGGATGATGCAACACCTCATTCAACTGGGCGCTGATAAGCTCATCGATCTGCGCAATACGGTGGTTAATCATCGCCACAGTGTCGCTTCCGATCGCCATTCCTTCATCGAGGATTTGCGTCGCCAGCTCTTCCAGCATGTCCCGTGCATAGGTCTGTTGCAGCTCATCACGAGCCATCCGTCCTTCCTGAATAATGCGGTCCAGTACGCTCAGCGTAACGGTCTGTCCACCCGTTTCAGTTTGTTCTTGCACATTCTCCATTGCTCTTCTCCTTTTCCGTTACGCGTTTTCAGCTGGTTTTTCTTCAGCAGCAGGTCTTAACGCCTGAAGTTCTGCGTTATCGTTTACCACCTGCTGTAACAACGCATCCAAATCGTCGTTACCGTCCAGTTTGGTGAGGAGGTCGCGCAAGCGTTGGCGGGCAAGGAAAAGGCGCTGGAGGGGTTTAACCTGATTGATAATATTGAGCGGCGAAAAGTCGTCGAACTCGTTAAAGCGCAGCTCAACGTTCAATTTGCTGCCATCATTAGCCAGACGATTTTCTACCTGAACCGCCAGACGAGGTGAGATGGAGGAAAGCACATCATCGAAATTATCACGATCGATTTCGACGAATCGCCGCTCACGTAATTTAGCGGGTGGGGATGCTGGATGCCCGGATAAATCAGCCAGAATACCAACAACCAAGGGAAGCTCTTTTTTCTCAATCGCCCCACCCGTTTCCACATCATACGTTATTTGTACGCGCGGCGGCCTAATACGGTTGAGTTTATGCTGTATGCTCTCGGCCATATTTAATCCTTTTTTATTGCAATAGTATCCCTGGTACGATATTTGCCGCACCATTATTCGAAAAGCGATATTCATGAATAACTACCTGCAATATAAAAAACACAACACAAAATAAATATCAACTTAATTTTTGGTTTTTCTACACAAAAATAAAACATTTGATAAAAATCAATTAACTTAAAACTAACCAATAAGAATCAATGAGTTACATCAAAAACCAATTAAAAACAATACTTCACACGAGAATCATAAATCACATGAATATTTAAATGTTAACAAATTTCATTACTTAAGATTCGTCCAATAATGATTTAAGTCAAAAACAGAACCGTTGCTATTAATTACCTTCTTAATGACGATATAAAAGGATTTTATATGACAAACGGCCTACGCCATCCAGCTAGCATAATATTATTCAGTATTTTAATTTTACTGAGTAGCGGCTGTTCATTGTGGCAAAACCGTGTGGCATTTAATGATGTGGTCATTGAAACCGTAGCAGATGCAAATGATAACACGCCAGTCGCCATTGATATTGTCGCGGTTGCCGATAACGCGTTGCTGCCAACCGTACAAACGCTTAGTGCAACACAATGGTTTAACGCCAAATCACAACTGCTGCGCGATAGCCCTGACGGGTTGCACGTCTGGTCGCTGGAGCTGGTGCCGAATTCGCGTTTTGTGACCAAAAGCTCCCCTCTGCAGGGCGTTAAGGCAGAGGCAATTCTGCTGTTTGCCCGCTACAGCAGCGCAGGAGAACACCGCTTAAGACTGGATAAAGCAGATTCATTGCATCTGCTGCTAATGACGGATGAAGCAATCCTGGCCCCCTGAACAAGGAAAGTACTATGAGCACAATTCCGGCAATGGTTTGCTGGTATGAAGGGATGGCAATGCTACCTCAACATTTTCAGTTGCAGGCATTGCGCAATGAAACGCTTTGCGCAGCGCTCACCGGGTGCGCTAATCCGTGGTTTTGGGGCGTCAACCGGCTACAGATTGACGAAGCGGCGCTGTGTGCAGGAACGCTACGTATTTTGCACCTGGAAGCAATTATGCCCGACGGCACGCCGGTCAAGTTTGACATTAGCGACGATTTATCACTGGAGTTTGACTGCGCCCGTTTGCTGCCTGCCGCGCCGGACAGTGAGCATATCCTCTGGCTGTCGCTGCCGCCGCTAAACCGTGCCGGGCAGTGGCAGTTGATGAATAGCCGCTATCGCTCAGTCAACAGCACCCCGCTGCCTGACCTGAGTAGCGGTGAATTTCCCGAGAGCATTTCGCAATGGCAGCCCGAACCGCGTCTGGTTTGCCAGCACGATCGCGCCGATTTTGTCTGTCTGCCGCTGCTGCAGGTTATGTATAGCGAAGGCGGATTCCGTCAGAGCGAGTGGTTTCCCCCCTCACCCACCGTCAACGAAGAGAGTTACCTGGCGCGCCACACCCGACAACTCTGCCTGCAGGCTAGAGAAAAAATTCTATTTCTGAGCCGGGAAATGCAGTTGGCGCAACACGGGCAGCGTACCAACGACTGGCTATGGCTTACGCTTTCGCTGCAGAGTATCCAGGGCGCATTGCCGCTGGTGGAAAGCTTGATTAGCAGCGGGCGGCCGCACCCACAGGATCTTTACCGCGCGCTGAGTCTCTTTATCGGGCAAACGGCAATACTGACTCAGGATAAAACGCTGCCCCTGCTGCCAGCTTTTGATTATCAGAACATGCTGCCCGCATTTGCATCTCTTTTCACCGTACTGAAAAACCAGTTGGCACATATTCATCGCCGCTATCAGCGGCTAAATTTCAGCAAACTGGATAACGCTTTTTCACTGCAACTTCCGCCGGATCTCCACGCCGGAGAGCAGGTGGTGATAGGTCTACTGATGCCCGGAGGCAACGCCGCCAAAGCAGAAAAATGGTTACAAATGAGCCTTATCACCAGCCATCCCTTTGTATCTGTCCTGCGTCGTCAGCGGATGCATGGAATGACGTTCTCGCCGCTGGCAGCAGAACAGCGCAGTGACTGGGAAATCGACGGCAATGTGGCCCTGTTTACCCTAACCCTTACCCTCCAGTGGTTCGAAAAAGGGACGCCGCTGGTTATTGCACCATTGCATGAAACAGAGGATATGCCGCAGCAGATCATGCTCTACCGTCAGGAGGTAAGTCATGACGCCCGCGCATCCTGATATGCCAGCCAGCCGTCTGTTTGATGAGATTTACACCCGCTGGCTGGCGCAGTTCGAACGCTGGAAAAGCACTCCGCTACCGCCAGATGAGCTGCATAATCAGGCCGTTGTATACGCCAGTCAGGTGGTAGAAGAGTATAACCGACGTCTGACCCGCGAACTGGGTTCGCCATTTCAGCAGCAGATTGACGCTGCCGTTTATGCCCTGGTCGCGCTGATTGATGAGTCCGTACTCTATGGTGACTGGCCCGCACTCTCCCTGTGGCAGTCCTGTCCACTGGAGTATCATCTGTGGCAAACCCATAGCGCAGGGGATCAGATCCCCCGCAAGATCACCGCCCTGCTCAATGAACGTAGCCCAGGTAAACGAGATTTAGCCGCGCTGTATTTGCGCTGCCTGACGCTGGGGTTTGGTTCCCGACGTAGCGATTTTAATCTGCAGAATCATCAGGAAACCTGCCGCCTGCTGTGGCATTTTGCCTTTCAGCATGACGCTCAGCTCAGCGATATAGCCGAACGTATGGAATCGACCGCGCTGGGCCCCTCTTTACAGCTTCCGGCACATCGCCGCCTGCCAGACAATTCGCGCCTGCATCTTATTGCCCTCGTCATACTGTTGGCGCTATTGCTGCTGAGTCAGCGATTGTGGCTGAGTATTGAAGATGCCATTGGCGTAAATACGCTGCCAGATTTTCCGGTAACCCAATCCTGCCAGGGAGATGATAAGTGACGCAACCCTGGCTTACGCTACTGATTATTATGCTGGTGCTGTTGGCGATTACTCTCTGGTGCGTCTGGTGGCAGTGGGAATACCGAAACGATACGTTCAACCGTGCGCAAAAGGAGATCCAGCGAGCCTGCACAGGCCAGGATCCTTACGACAGTATGCGAATCCTGATGCTTGGCGATGAAGAGGATAATCGTCTGCTTTGCCGCAGTTGGTCACTCACCGACGGCCAGGAATACTGGTTCGGGCAATGGTGGTTTAATCCTCAGTGCAACCTTCTGTGCCTGCCGCAAACGCTACAAACCGTTGGCAAAAAGCGGCTAATTCGCCAGAACGACTGGCAGAAGACGCTGTCTGCACTGGTTAAAAGCCGCCCACAGCGACCGCTGGACGCACTGATTATCACCCTTTCATTAGAGACGCTGTACGACGATGATACTGTCCGCGCCAGCTTGTTGCATAACTGTCAGCAGTTGCAGCAGGTGTGCGGACTGAGTCTGCCAATTTACCTGATCATCAGCGGCATGGAATCACTGGAAGGCACTGCCTCTTTACTGGAGCTATTGCCAGAGGATGCTCGCCGCAGCCCTATTGGCAGCACGATTCCGGTCGCCAGAGAAGCCATCTGGAAACCGCAGTGGATCGACAATGCCCTGGACAATACCCGTACTTCGCTGCGGATGTTCATCACCGAGCTTGGCGCGCTGCGAGGCAACACGCCGGAGCAATTATTCCGCCTGCCAGAAAACTTCCCACCGCTTGCCGCACCGTTGCATGACACTTTTGACGGCCTGTTTAACAGTCATGCCCGCGATGAGCCGCCGCAGCTACGCGGGATCTGGTTTGTTGCACGAACGATGGCGGAGGGCAAACCGCAGATGCAGTTTTGTCAGTCGCTGCTGAGCGGGAAAATTACCGCTGAGCGCGGCCTCGCGCTTCCGGTTCGCCGCCTGCTGCGCCTGAACCTGCGCCGCCATTTCATAACCCTCGCCTGCTATAGCTGCCTTTGCGTTCTCTGGCTTGCCGCCATGACCTGGAGCTGGCGATACCAGCACACCAACGCCGTACTATTGCACGATCGTCTGCAGGTCCTCGCCACAGCCGTCCGAGCCGATATCACTGGTGAGCGTTCCACCACGCTGTACTGGCGGGTTCTCAACGGCATTCCACAGTGGCAGTTTCGTTCCATCGTCTGGCCCGGCTCGCTGTTCAGCCGTACCGATACAAAATTGCGCGAGACGTTTAACAACGTCACCCTGGCCAGCCTGCTGGTGCCCGCGACCAACAGTATCTGCCTGCAAAATCAACATGAAAGGGGCTTTGAGCAGGACGATCTGCTACCCGAAGAGCGTTACCGGCAAATTCAGCACTTGCTCACTCAGGCAAAACAAATGGAGTCGCGCTATTTGCCGTTGCTGCAATTGATGCAGATGAAGCAACCCACTGTGCAGACGTTGGCAAACGTCAGCGCCAGCGTTTGGGGCGTGACCGTGGACACCGACTCTTTGCCCTCGCAGGAAAAGCTCAACGAGATGTTTGCCACGCTTAATCTCTCGCGTCTGAAATTACCCGACGCCAGCGAGTTGACTCAGCGCAACAGCGTACTTTTTTCTCACGAAACCATGCGCTGGCTGGAGCAAAACTATGGCAATACCAGCCTGGATAACAACGAAGAGCAACTCGAACAGCTGCTGGCGCTATTTGGCAACGGCTCCGGGGTTACCCCGTTGTTCGTCCGCTCGCTGATCCGGCAGGTCAGCCGCTTACAGGCAACGCTGACAACCATCAATAACCTGAGTCGTGACGCAACAAATTCGCCAATCAGACTGCCACTGGATGAGCTGCTCGCGCAGGCACGAACCCTTAGGCTTATCGACAACGGCGTGGTTCAGGAACTGCTTCGCCACGAAACCCTACTTCGCCAACGCTTTCTGGCACAGGTTGATGGTTCCAGGCTGCACTTCTCCTCACTAACCGAGCAATCCCCGGAAGGGCAATTCAGCGTATCGCCGGATCTTCTGGCATTACAAAAAAGCTTGCGTGATTTACTTAACCAACCCTTCTGGCAGCAAGGAGCAAGTCAGCCCACCGGGGACCCTGTCGGTTATCCCGGCAATCTGCAACTCCAGCAGGCGCTGGCGCTATATGGCGGATTTGAGCGCTTTACGCAGCAGCTTCCAGACAGCATCTGGCGACCCAAAATCACCATGCTGGCGCGACAGGCGGCGGAAAACGCCATCCGTCAGGCGCTATACACAGAGGCCGCCGGAACCCCAGATAACAGCAATGTCAGCACCGCCAGCGCGGATCGGATCATTGAGGCCTTCAACCAGCTCAATCGCCCTCAGCTTGCTATAGCATTGCGCCAACAAACCGCAGACCAGGTGATTAGCCGGGTACGTCAGGACGGCGGCGCGTTACTTCCGTCGATTAACCCTCCGGCGGTCAATTACGCTACCACAGAACAGGCTCAGGCTAGCGGGCAGAAAATTGCCGGGTGGGCTAGCGCACAAGCAGAGCAAATCTCTGGCGTGCTGGTCCGCTATCAGCAGGATATTGACTGGCTCGACAAGCAGCGCCCATGGCTAACGGCAATGGATAACCAGCTTATCGTTCGCTGGAGTAGTTCACTGGCAGCCATGCAACGACTTCAACAACAGGATCCTGGCAGTCCGCCGATGCAGATGGCGACCCTTGCCGCCGCGCTGCCGACGCTCTCCGCACAGAACTGCCAGAGTGAATTGGCGCAGTTTCACAGCGCGGGCAGTAACGATTTTTACGGTCAATCGCTCAACGCGCTGGTAAACGCATCATTGCAAAAATGTCAGCAGTTACGCCAACAGGCCAGCATCGGCGCGGTACAGAAGACCTTCAATCTGTACAACACCTGGCTTGCGGGGCGCTTCCCCTTTACCGCCGTGCCAAACGCGCCGGATGCTGATGTCGATCGGGTGCGCGAACTGGCCATTTTGCTCACGCAACTCCCCGCCGAAACGCTATCCGAACAGCCGCCACTGATTCAGCAACTGGCAGCAGCACAACCGTTACTTTCGGCGTTGGTCAGCCCTGAAGGCGTGACGTTACGGGTTATCTGGCGGACCTCACGCAACCATGAGGCTGGCGCGGATCAGATTGCCGACTGGCGGCTCGTCGGCAATCAACAATCGATAAGCTACCCCGATGGTTCAACTGACCTGCACTGGCGCAGCGGCGATAGTCTGAGCTTTAGTCTGCGCTGGGCAGCCAATTCCGCCTGGCGTCCAATGCCAGGCCTGTCACAGACAGGCGTAACGGTAAGCGGTGATACTGGGCGTTGGCGCTGGCAGGGAGCGTGGTCGCTGCTCAGGATGATTGAACAACAGCGCGTCGGTGGCGCGTTGACGCAACCGCTGCCGCTGCGCTTTTCGCTCCCCGTAGGCGATGGTCAGAAGCCATTGCAGTCGACGGTATTTTGGCAGGTCACATTGTTAGATGCCCAAAGCAAAGCGCCGCTACCATGGATACCGCTTACCGAGCAGGGATTATCAGGAGGAAAATGATGGAACATATTCAGGCATTACTGGCCCCCATTCAGGCGGATAATCCGTGCGGGGACTCTATCCGTTATTCACCAGAATTCGACCAGTTGGTCGCCGCCCGCCAGCAGGATGACGAAACGCTGCCCACCGGCGTCTGGCAAAGTACGCCGCGCCGTGCCGACTGGGATGAAGTCGCCAAAATCGCCACCGTGCTGACGAAAACGCTCAGCAAAGACCTGGTCATTATGAGCTGGTTGGGTGAAGCATGGATTAGAGTTCGCGGCTTAGCGGCCCTGCCCGATGCGCTGGCATTAGTGACTCTGGCGCTGGAGCATTATCCCGAGAAATTACATCCCCAAATTAAAGAAGGTGACTATGACTATCGCGCCGCGCCGCTCAGTTGGATGGCGCAACACTACGCCACTCTGGTCGCTGAAGTCCCGCTGTTTATCGCTCATGGGGAAACCGTCTCACTGACCCAGTGGCAGCAGGGAAAATTTTCTGACGTTCCGCTGCCAGGCGCAGACGAGTCCACCATAAAACTCCTGACATCCAGCATCGAGTGGCTCACACGTCTCAATGCCGTCTGTCAGAACTGGCCTGCAGCATCTGCACCTTCATTTAATGCACTGGAACAAAAGATCAAAACCGGCCTGCAGGCGTTAGGAAGCAGCGCATTGCCGGTGCAACCGCATTCTGTCAACGAGGAAAGCTCCCTAACACTCAGCTATAACGCCACATTTGCCCATCGGGAGGAGGCATATCTGATGATTAAACAGGCCGCAGACTACCTGGCGCGCACCGAACCGCATAGCCCGGTACCCTATTTACTGTATCGCGCCTTTGCCTGGGGGCACACGCCATTACCGGAACTGCTTTCAGAACTGATTAATAGCGATGAATCCGCCCGCCGACTGTGGCGGCAATTGGGGGTACTACCATGAGCTGTCCCGGAGTTTGTACCGGCGCATTGCTTCAGTGTTCCTTTGGCATCGCGCCAGGTACGTTGAACGTGCTGCCCACCAGCCGAACAATCGTTGGCAACATGCCGATGGCGAATATTATGGATAACAAACCGTTTGTGAACATTATGCCGTTCGGCATGTGCAACAGCCTCGCCAACCCGACCGTTGCTGCCGCGACCGCCGCAGCGCTCGGCGTGCTGACGCCAATGCCGTGCATCCCCGCCACACCAGCCCCCTGGATGCCGGGATCACCCACAGTATTAGTGGGAAATATGCCCGCTCTCACCGCCCAGTCAACGTTGATCTGCATGTGGGGCGGTGTGATCCAGATTAGCTTTTCTGGGCAGATGACGACTGTTGTGGCGTGATGTTATGCCCTTGAAATTAAGGGTTACGATTGCAGGAGACTACGCTGCAAGGTAATTGCAGCGTCTTTAAAAACGGCTCTCGCACTCCATGGCGACCGTTTTGAACTCGGTGAAATTCCGGCTCGCGCAGGATTATTCAACAAACAATAGGGCCGGGCATGAATGTCTTCTGCGTCGCACGCCTGCACGATATTTAGTCCAGCTTGTTGTTTAAGTGGAAGAAACAATATCAGGAAGGCAGCCTCACCGCTGTTACGGCCGGAGAGGAAATCGTTCCAGCCTCATAGCTCTTGGCTGCACTGAAACAGGTTCGGGAGCTCCATCGCCTTCCTGGCAAGAAGGCGATGGAAGTTGGGATCCTGAAAACGATATGCGCTGGTGTTCAGATGGCTTCGAATTCGGCTGCGACAACGGTGAAAAACTGCGGGTCACGTTCTCGCTGGACTGCGGTGGTATGCCTATTACATTTTCAGCGAAGAGCGTGACCAGAGGGAAAATTCTTACATCAATTCACGTACGACCTTCATACTTAAATATCAATTTTTCGTAACAACCGTCACAAAAATAAAGTGATTTTTAATGGGGGCTTTAATGGGGGCACTGCTTGGTCATTTCCTCAATAAAACCAATGACAAACAGCGTGTTAATCGTGGATATGATTCCGAGTCCGGCACCACTTATTCAGAGAACCCAGCCTATGGCTGGGTTTTTGCTTTTGTGTTTCCGGACTCTTCATCGAAATGGTTCGATGATTCGCCGCAAAACGGCTCACCCCTTCGGGGCCAACGCGACAAGCGCGTTGTTCAAACGCCTGCGGCGTTAGTCCGAGTCCGGGCACCCATGCTGTTTTCAGACTTCTGAAGAAGCGATCCATCGGGCTGCTATCCCAGCAGTTTCCTCGACGACTGGCGTTTTGCTTTATTCTGTAACGCCAGAGAAGTTGTTGATATTTCAGGCCTGTATACTGGCTTCCTTGATCGCTATGGAACATGATATCCCGTGGCTGGCCACGTTTCTCGTATGCCATCCGCAGGGCACTGCTTTTCAGTGCTGTATCAGCATTCGCTGACAGGCTCCAAATAACTCTGCGGACAAAAAGAGTCATGACTACCGCCAAATAGCTCCGCACCATACCCGGTCTGGCTCAAGACGCCCGGCACATTCCAGCCTGAACTCGGGCGAGAAGGTACACTTTATATTCTTGTTCATGAAGCCACTTATTTTATACTGAGGTAAGAATATCACCTCTGTTCAGGTGGCCAAATTCACTATGCCACTACAATCAGGCGTTGATAAGCGGGTTGTTTTTTTCCTGACTATCAGCAGCACTGAAAAACGTTCTGATAAAGTTATCAAGGGTGGCACGTTTAACAACAAACATGCATCTCTGGTTAACATGAAAATATCCAGATCTGTATCTATTAATATATTTTCTGTTTATTTTACCATAGTAAAACCGGGTTTTAGTGGAGGGTAAACATTGCAGTTGATAGTTGAATCTTTGCTCCAGAGTACAATATTCAGTAAACACTCGGCGCTCAAGCAACATAGTTTTCTGAGAAGATCGTTTTGTGTTTTCACCAGAACGACTGCATTTCTTTTCATTGTGACCTTCCTCATTCTTACCGGAGGCTGAAAATAGATGGGTCGGGAAAGATGACCATAAGCGCATAGCACCAGACATCACTGCCTGTCACGTTAACACCCGGTTGTTGATTTATATTATTCATCAATCTCTTACACACAAGAAATTCATTCACTCAATGAATATTTAAAAACCATAATTACGTTTATCAGAGTCCGTCACAGGTATATAATTCAGCATAATTTTTCAGACAAAGAAATAATTAATCATCGAATGCAGATAAAGGAGTAAATATGAATTCCAGATCAGTAATATTCTTCTGTACAGCAGCATCTCTATTCCTGTTGGCTGGCTGCGTGCCACACTCTCCTATTGATGCAAAGAAAACGAGTGCACGGCCAGGAAGTGGCGTAAGTAAAAGCGCATCCGTGCAACTGACGGATAAAGATATCTTTGGAAATGAAACCACCCTGGCGGTTTCGGAAGAAGATATTCAGGACGCGCTGGAGGGGGAAGTATTACGCGTGCCGCTCAATTCACCCGTCATTCTGGTACAGTCCGACAGTCGCGCACCAGAAACCGCCATGCAGCAGGAGATGAGCAAATACTATACTGTTGCCACCTTTTCCGGCATCCCGGACAGGCAGAAAGTGGTTTCCTGCAATAAAGACGAAAACGGAAGAACCGTTGCCCATGAAAACATGAACTGGATGCAGGCATTGCGCTATGTCGCAGCCAAAGGACATCAGAAAGCAATCATCGTGTATCAGGATACATTGCAGTCAGGAAAATACGACTCTGTGACACAAACGATGGTCTGGTCCGACTATAAAAACGAAAAGCTGGCCGATACAGCATCGCTGCGTTACCTGATGCGTTTCACTCTGGTTGATGTGGCTACAGGGGAATGGGCAACATGGTCGCCGGTAAACGACGAATACAGCGTACTTCCGCCACTGCCGGGGAAAAATAAGATCGGCGCCACAGAAATGACAGAGCAACAAATCACTCAGCTTAAGCATAAAACGTATGCCGCGATGGTCAAAGACCTGGTAAATCGCTACCAGTAATCAACGTTGCCTGCCGCCAATGATTTGAGGCGGTAGCCAGTGATATGAAAATTTTCGTGCATCCGGGTTATCTTTTTCCCGACCAGAAACCATGCCAGTGACTGCGCCGTAAATGGGCGCGGGGATGGCGTCCGGTAGCCGTTGTTTCAGTCAGACTGTTCACCTGACTCTCAGCCAGCAGGATATTGGTAAAAAACACCAATGCGGCCAGCCAGCAATTCTGGCCGGTTCAAAAATGGTATTCATCACAGGACATTATTTCCCTCAAAAAAGCCGGTCTTCCCACAAACTGTATGCGCTGGTGCCGGCAATACAGTGTTCCTGGGTGATGCTTTCATAAGTGAAGGACACGGCTTCTTCTGGCTGACCGCCACTGTCGGTGATGGAATGTGGCACTGACAGATGGATATCCGAAATGCGTGCGTTAATGAGTTTCACTTTATAATACCGTTCATTAATGCCAAAACGGTTGGTACGATAAAATTCAAAATCGCAGGTCAGACATTCATTTTCGGTAATAGCCTTACTCAGTAATGGCGTTGATTTATCCACTGGCTTCTGAATGTTCAACGCAAGATGATTCACATTTTGTACCCGATTCAAGCCGTGGCTCATACCCAGCACCATAATCTGATCTGTATGCGCAATCTGCGCCTTATTGCCGATTGAAGCCAGGGAACAACAGCCTGCTGAAATCAGCCCCTGAAGATCGCCATTCAGCGTCAGATAAACAAGATTTGCCATAACAAACTCCTTCGATTCCGTCGTTATTTTCCGGGTTTTATGTCAGTTGCCGTTCCTGGCGCCACATTATTCTTCAGCAGCAGCCAGCGGCTGACTACACCATCCAGTCGCTCGTTGATTTGTTTTTCCAGCGCGTCGGTATTTTTCCCCTGAGACTGAGCATCCTGAAATTGTGTTAACAGGGACTCTACTGGCGTTTCCTGGCCCAGCCCGCGCTCCGCTTGCCAGATAACATTTTTGATATACGAGAGCGTGAGCCCTTCTTTCTCACGTTGCATCACCAGGTCAGCAAAAGCATGTAAATCCTGACGGGTCTGCAACCAGCCCCGTAACTGAGGGCTGCTCTGTGCGCGCATTTTCAATGTCTCATTCCATTGAACGGTGGCCTGTTGTTGCTGTTGACTCTCCGGCCAGCGGCTCTCTGCGATACGGGCCATTTGTTCGCCGGTATTCAGCGGCTGTAACGGTGATGACACCAGAAGTTGTTGCAGCCGTTGCGTATAAGTTTCCGGCGCAGGCGAGGAGAGCCAGAGGATGGCGGCGCCCTGTGCCGTATCTTTGACTTGCGCCAGTTGCCCCTGAATCGGATAGACCTGCCACCACCAGAGCGCTGCGGCTATCATCGCCATACCAAAAGCGCCCGCCGCGAAACCTTTTACCACGTGGCTCTGATTTTGTTTCAGCGGAGCGTCTGCATCTGCCTGGCTGCGGACAGCCACCTTCACTTCCGGTAAATCCGGCAATGGAGGTATGTTTTCTGCCACTGTGGACACTGCGCTCTCCGGCGCATAAACCAGCGTTCTGACCTCTGGCTGGGCCTGCAACTCCGTGATTTTCTTCCGCTGTGGCTCAAGCCGGTTACGGGTGTTTTGCACAAAATACAGCAGATTCTCCACCCGCGGCTGGCGCTTCAGACTCACCTGCTGAAGTTTGTCGCAGATAATCTGAAGCGCCCGTTCGGTACGATACAGTACCGGCAGGTCAGTCTCTGCAAAAGAGAGCTGCTGACGCAGAATATTGCCGGTGCGGGTGTTGAACCAGTCCAGCATTTCGGTTCTTGCCTGCTCGTTCTGCGGCCAAAGGTTATCCCACTCATGAGCTATCATCGCCGCCAGCAGCTCCGTCCCCTCACAGAAACCCGCAAGCCCCTGAATGCGGGTGCGCGCCAGTGTGTAATAGGTAACAGTGTGCAAATCCACCCCGTTAGTTTTAAAAATCGCCAGTGCCAGTGACTCTACCAGCCGCCAGTTCAGTTCCGGCTGAGACGGATGGCTGGCTTTGTTGATTTCCTCACGAATGGCGCTGAATTCCGGTAGACCTCGCGGGTCGCTGCCGGTAGCAATATTTTGCGTGCTGGCTGCTGTATTCATTTTATTATTCATCCTTGAGCGTTGAGATGTTAGATAAACCTGAGGATTTATCCTTTTCAGGATGGTATTCAAACTGCTCACACATTTTGGGATCTTTTACATAATCAACACCTGAAAAAGGACCTTTTTGTCCGCACGAATGATAGTCGGCAAGGGGAACGAACGAAATGTACAGAGACAACGGGAAAGCAAGAACAAATGCGATACAAATATAAGCAGAAACGATATTTAAAAGCTTCCGCCATAGCTTTGCAATTCGAAGTGTTAAAGGGAAGAACAAAAATAAAAGCACTAACACATCGAAATACGCTATAACAGGTAGATATAGTAATGCAAGCACATCACGCCAACTGTAGTAGACCGTATCTGCGCCAGCGAAGATATCCCTGATTACCCCCCCACTTTTACTGGTAAAAAAAACCAATGCTCCGGAAAGTACAAAAATGGAAATTAAGCATAAAACAATAAATTTTATTCTTTCTTTTAATGTCATTTCTTTCATTTTCAATTCATTCTTATTGATCATCAGACTTATCCTTTTCAGGATGGTATTCAAACTGTTCACACATCTTTGGGTCTTTTACGTAGTGAACACCTGAAAACGGGCCTTTTTGACCACACGATTCGTAAACACTCAGGATATAAACAGAAATTACTATGGATAACGGAATGGCGATAAAGAAGGCGATAAGACTATACCCCCATACTATATTTATCACTTTGTGCCACAACTTAGCGAGATTGAAAGTAAATGGTGAAAAAAGAAGCAAT
The DNA here is from genome assembly GCF_047713085.1 of Pantoea sp. sgz302252. NCBI lineage: Bacteria > Pseudomonadati > Pseudomonadota > Gammaproteobacteria > Enterobacterales > Erwiniaceae > Pantoea > Pantoea sp. sgz302252. The sequence goes on along the minus strand of NZ_JBLFJW010000008.1, from coordinate 29,962 downwards.
AATGCAAATATATCAAAATACACCGCAACGGGAAGAAAGAGAAATATAAAGACGTCTCTAAAATCGTAGTAGATGTCCACACCCGTAAAAATACTCACGATCACAACACCACTAGTACACGTAAAGAAAACTAGCCCACCAGTGAGTGAGGTAATAACAAACAAACCTGCAAGAATAAATTTTATTCTTTCCTTTGACGTTGTAAAGACTCTCACTTCTAGTGTCTGTTTTTTGAACATAGCAGTCCCTTACCAATCTGTTCTCAGCATGCCAAATGTAAATGGGCTGGTGTGCTCAAGATTCCATTTTTCGACTTCTGCCTGTGAATTCAGACCGTCCCTAATCGCAGAAATTAACTTATCAAATAAATGAAATGTATCATTATCCAGATAATCCAGTGCTAGAGTAATCAAAAAACCAACTGCAACAACAAGTACTATTCCTGCTGCAATGGGGAGCGTAAAAGCAAAACCGACAGATGCCGCACCCGCAACTAAAGCTCCGCCAACCGCGACCATAACTTTCGTCACAAAGATCGTCACAAAGATCGTCACAATAATCTTGGCGACATCCATCGTGATATTACCTATAAAAACTGCCACATCATGGTCTGATTTAAAAATAAGTTGAATCGTACGGTACGCTAATGAAAACCAGACGCAGAATTTGGCACCTTCAAGAATGTTGCCGTTAATACCCGCTTTGCCAATGCCTAACTCAAGTATCTGGGGATGGTTAATTTTATATCGTGTTCCCCGGAGGATACGCCGTAACGACGCATAACCGGTAATTTTGACATAAGCCTGTCCACCATATTGATACTGAATGGCTTGGATACCGAATCCCTTTAACCGATAGACTAGTTTACCGGCATCAGCATAACTCGCGAGTTTTGAGATATTTTTTGCCCCCGCAATGCTGTCCTTAATGTTGCCTGCATAGGTGGTGGCAAGAATAACAGGTTGACTGTTGTCCAAATCATCAATCACGTCCTGTGCCTCATCCATGGTCAGTAACATAATATGTTGGCGAAAGCTTCTGCCAATCCCAGCGTATCCAGAATATAAGGATGCTGCGGGATCAACTGATTGACGGGCACGTTACCGCGCAGCGAGTCACCCAGATAATCTGCCCATGACGGATTCTGGTTTTTGAATTCAGACATCCTTTTCTCCTTGTAATAAAGAAAAAATGCTTACTGCTCGTTTAAATAACGCCATCAATACAGCGTATCCGGCAACCGGAACTGGCTGAACAGTCCGCCGCTGAATGGGTTATCCTCCGTATCGGTATGCACCCGATATACCATCGTGCCATCGTCTACGGTAAAACGCACCGTGAAGTTACCGTCTTGTACGCCTGTGAGTTGCCCGGCCCCAAACAACCTGAACTGCGCCCACGGCCCGCTGAAGCTAATGCTGCGCGGCACACCACCACTGGAGCCAACCAGCGTCAGTTTGCTTTCATTGCCTTCGCGCATGTTGTTCGGCCAGACCAAATGTGCGGCGTAATTACGCCCTTGGCTGTAATCCACCAGTTGACCGTCAAGGTTCAGCACACTGCGGCGTTTGTTACCAGAAAGCGACACTGTCTCCACAGCAAACTGTGTTCCCAGCCCATTTTGTTTGCTGAAGAAGATGTCGCGAATTTTCTGCGCGGCATCCAGTTGCCGGATAATGTCCTCACGGATGATCACGCCGTCATCATTATCGCGGCTCAGGTCATTTTCGATAAACAGTTTCAGGTTCTGCTGGTAGAAACTGTCCAGCACGCCGTCCGGTTTAAAGAAACGCTCAAATGCATCCAGCGACGCATCCTGTTGCGCACGCGGGTTAAACGGATAGCTGTTCGCCAGTTGTTCGTTGAACGGTTTCACTACGCTGTCGCGCCAGTCGATCTCCATGTAGTGAACCGCCTCCACCATCACCACATGCCAGGCCTGGTCGACCAGCTTACCCACCCAGCGGTTAAGCGGGGCGGGCAGGGTTTTCGCCATCTGACGGGTGGCGAAAATCGGATCGCTGCTGTTCTGATCCAACCGTAGCTGCACCGCTTTCAGCGCCGATTTCCCCGGCACAGGTGCATTCTGGATAGCTAGCAGGTAACGGTGAAGTTCCGTTAACTGCTGATACACCGCCTGTATCGTGTTTTCCTTGTTATTCTGAACTGCCAGCGTGCTGTTTTCCGGTGCGAATTCATGTCCGAGACGAGTCAGCAGGCCGTAGTCTGGCTCTGCTAACGCTTCTTCGCGCTCTTTATCAGAGAGTTTTTCAGAGAGTTCCGCAGGCTGTGTATTGTCCCTCAGCGCCGTCAGCGCCCGCTGTAACGGCTGGTCACCACTGATAACCTGCTCCAGCGCGCTGGTCAGTTGCGCAATGGATCCGTAATCACGGACGTTCAGGTTATCCATCCCGGCGCGCCAGGTGGCGGTGTAGTCGCTGGTATACTGCTCGGTAAGCTGACGCTGGATTTCCATGCGATCAGCCTCGCTGTACTTCACGCTGTGGGTCAGATTCAGCACCCATGAATCCATCGCCGTCAGTTCCACCAGCTCATCACGTTGCTTCACAAAATAACTTTGCAGGCCATAACGCGTTAAAAACTGCGGGATGATGAGCTTACTGTCATCAGCGGAGGTGAAGACCTGGTCAAAGGCCGGTCCTACCTGATCACGAAGGTTAAGGTCAGCAGGGAGTACACCCAAAGCCCGCGTTTTCAGGCTCTGGTAAACACGCTGGTAGACAGGCAGTTTGCTCAGTTCTTTCTGTGCTGCCGCGACAGGGCGGTCATACGGCGTCCAGCGGCTGATAGCATCACCATCGCCCGCCACACGCTCCGCGTGCCAGTCCGTATGCTTCAGGGCGTAATCCAGGTGCGACATCAATTGCGCCTGAATATCACGCTGGCCGTGGAATTTGTCACTCCAGCGTTTTGCCATATACTGCTTCACCACCTCGTTACTGCGCCCGCTTTTATCCTCCAGCATTCTTATGACGCGCAGCACAGCCAGTTTTTCTTCACTTTCCGGCGGCGCGTTGTTCATCTCTTTCACCAGGCCGTTAAACAGGGCGGGCAGATAGCGCTGCTCCAGCAGTTGCAGGTAGGTTTGCTCCACATAAGGCCCGACCCGCCGCCCTTGATATAGCCCCATGTCGGCCATACGGCTGCGGTCATCCCAGTTCCCGTAGGCTAACGTCGCGTCGCGTACCGGATTGAGCAAAGGCAGTTGCAGATCACCATAATCGTCCATTCCCTGCGGCGGTTTGATAGCCATAAAGGCTTCAGCCTGTTTCAGCACCTGAACCCCGGAGGCATAGTTGTTGTTGTAATAATGGTGCCAGCCGATGATTAGCAACAATGCCGTAACCCCGCCAACGGCGGAAAAGGACATCAGACGGCGACGGTTGCGTATCAGCCAGGCGCGACTTTCTCCGGCCAGATTTGGTTCTGCCAACAATACTTCCGGAAACAGATTGCGGGTAAAGTATGGGGTGGTATCGACCAGCGGCCAGGCCGTCAGGGGGCTGCAGCCCAGCCGGTACTGGCGGGCGGCAGACTGCGTAAAGATGTCATCCATCTGACCCCGTTGCAGTGAGGAGGTCAGATACACGCCACGCAACATAACGTCCATGTTCTCTCCATCCAGCAGGCCACCAATCAGTGCCAGCAGAGACTCCCGGCTCCCCTGCATCTGACGGACAAAGCTGAACAGAGAACTGCGTATATGGCCCTGAGCCAACATCAAATCCGGTAACGCCTGATTCATCCGTTCGCACCACGACAGCCAGAAAGCGTTGAATTCGTTTTTCCAGTCCTCATTTTCATGGGCACGACGGGTAAACGTGACACCCAGAATGGTATCGCGATCTTTTTTGTCCAGCGACTGAAACAGCGCAGCAAAGCCGTGCAGCAGATCCAGCCGGGTCAGTACCACATACACCGGCAACTGACAGTGCAGATGCTGGCGTACATCCTGCAAACGGCTACGCAGCGTCTGTAACAGATGCTCCAGGCGACGCTTGTCGGCGGTCAGCAGATCGGGTAAATCCAGCGTCAGAATGAGCCCGTTGAGTGGCTGGCGAGCGCGTTTTTCCACCAGCCAGCCTAAAGCGTGTTCCCACAGGCGACGGTGCAATACATCAGCATCCAGTTGCTCACAGAGCGAACCATCAATATCAAAAATTACCGCCTGTTTCCCGACATGCGGGGTGAGGTACAGATGCTGCTCTGCTCCACGAACCGCTTCCGGCGTATAGATGATGTCGGCCGGAAAGCCCTCACGTAGCAGCGACGTTTTACCGCTGCTGGCCGGACCGATAACCATATACCAGGGGAGTTGCCAGAGGTAACGACGGTTATCGAGATGGCGTTGCAAACGCAGCAACCAGCGATCGAGATAGCGTTGCTGCGCATTCAGCTCAACGCTGAGCGGGTCAACAGCTTCCTCACGTTGCTGCTTTTGCTGTTTATCAAGCTGTTGTAAGCGTTTCATTACCCGGACGGTGAGCCATACCAGGGCAATAAATCCCCATACTGCCGTCGCGAGCCAACGGTTGACTAAGGGTTTCAGCCATTGCTCGTCATACAATGTCCAGGTTGGGCCTTTCCACCAGATCCACACCAGCAGAAAGATCCATGCCAGCACCAGCAGCCAGAAAGCAGAGACTTTAAACCGCGGCATAGCTGGCCGCAGAGCAGATTTGAGCCCGCTGAATAGTCGGGGTGTTGGTGATCTCACAAAAACTCCTGTTTTCTCTTATTGTTCTGCCGTGAATTTCTGTTCAAGCTGCTCAAGCAGGGATGGCTCCCAGTCAGCCAGCGTGATTTGCAGACCTAGTCTGAACAACATCCGGTACTGCTGCTGCGCCAGTTTTTCCATCCCGGCCTCTTCCATGAGCTGTGTGCCCAAATATTGCCGATGGAACTGATCGCGTGGGTCGCCTTCAGGCAACGAATCCAGATACCGCAACGCCGCTTCCAGCCCCTGTTCCGTAAAACAGGCTCTGACAGCCTGCAACTCTTCTCTGGATTGCTGGGTTGATGCAGTCTGACTACCGGAAGATGAGGCGGTCAGCCACTGTTTTGTCTGTTCACTGATAAAGGGGGTGTGGTCGTTAAACAGCAGACCGGTAAGCGCCGGAAGACGATCCAGAAAGCAGGCGACCTCATCACGAATGGCCTCTGCCGCCTGCTTGTAACCAAGGCGCAGTGCAATCTGCGCGGAGAGGTAATGCCCGTCCAGCCAGTAAGGAGCCAGCAATATACTTTTCTCTACCTGTTGCCAGAGCGCCATATCCGCACTGGCAAGCCGGGCCCGGTAATCCGCCACCCTATCGGCAGAGACGGCGGCCAGTGGAGTACGTCCATCGCTTTCAACCTGTGGTGTGCTGGTGATGGTCAGCCACAGCGCATGGCGGCGCAACCGGTAGCCCTGTGGTGAATCCGGCTGGCGTTCACATAAAATGGTCGCCACTTTTTGCAGCGTATCACGCCAGGCGGTATCATCATGGCTGTCGACAATGACCTGTGGGGTCGGGATGGCAGGAGACGGAACATCGCGTTCAGGTCCAGCAACAGTCTGTGGCGGAGTACCGGAGTTCGCCGGAGAGGCTGATAATGCGGGCGCAGCACCATCAAATGCCCGCTGGTACAGAACAACAAGATCATCCGTCGCCTGCGCCAGTTCTGGCGCGTTATGCGCCTGCCAGCATTGCGCCAGTTTTGCCAGCTCTTTTGGCAATACGTCGCGCAGCTCTGTTCCGGCGTTTTCCGCAACGCCTGCAATACCCGCCTCAAAGCGTTTTATGACCTGTGCTGCAAAACGTTTCTTATGCGCCATATTTTGTGGCGCGGCCACCGCCCAGTAATGCTCGACAAACAGCGTTAACAGACGCAGGGCCAGTAGTGGATCACCGGTATGCTGCAACGTTCTGAGCAGGTGCGCCAGCAGGCGGAAGTCCTTGCTTTCTGAGGCCAGAATCGCCAGCCCTCGACGCTGAAGTTCCGGGATATCAAGCTGACTGTGCGCCAGTGAACCGAGTTTGACGATTTCGCCGTCGATATACTCCCATTCCTCATCATCATCCTTCAGGGCGCAGACCAGCTTATCTTCCGGAAGATCTTCCAGAAGATGCGAAATCCACACAGCCGGATCGCGTAAGTCCATTGCCATTCTCTTACTCTCCCGCCCAGTGACAGGCGTCGCGCAGCGGCCCGATAACCTGTGCCAGCCCGGCGATGTTAAAGGTCAGTTTCCCGGCGGCATTGTCCGCACCGGTATCCACCGTCAGCGTTTTTGCACCAAACAGTTGTTTAATTTCATCAATACCGGACAGCCCACGACTGGACTCCAGCAGGACGCCGTTTTCGCGCACAAACCAGCGGCTGCGAAATGGCCTGCTGTCGGCCTTCAGGGTGACCGCGATATCGTGCATATCCAGTGGATGCATCAGTGCCACCTGCATTCGGGTGATATTGTCCACGCAACTGAACATCAGTACCGGACGCGGCGGAACATGACCAATAGCCGGGGTGGTGATAATCACCGTCGGGCGCTCGCCCGGCGTCTGCGTGACCAGCAGCTCCGTGGTGTTACCCTGACGGTGTTTTTCCTGCTCGGTGGCGCGAGTCCAGGCCTCACCCACAAACCCCGCTTTCACCAGCGCGCCGTTAAAACCTTCCGGCGACAGGGGTGACAACAAGCGGTCGTAGCAGTCAAGGCGCTCCAGTGCCGCAGGCTCCTGGCGACAGGTCTGCATCGTCTGTAACGTGGCCTGCGCATCCGGAAGGGGTGCCGTTACGCCCGTCAGCGCCGTACCGGACGCGGAGGAGATCTCCGCAGTTGCCGTACGGGCAGACAGCCCGGCCAGCAGGCCCGCTAACAGCCACCCGGTTTGCCAGAAAACGCACATCCTGTTCATAAAACAGTTTCATCCTCTGCGGCAGACTCGTCGTCCTGAACATCTTCCACGTCTGTCGTGAATGCGCCGTCAGCCGCCGACAGCCGGATACGGGCAATGTCAGTGCCAGTCGCCATCTTCTGCAGCAGCAGCAGCGAGAGCGGCGGCAACATGTCGCCGTCAATCACCGACTCCAGCATCCTCGCCCCGTTTTCGGCGCGAGTGACGCGCTTCATGATTTCATCGGTCACTTCCGGTTCGATAATGACGTCGGCACCAAAGCGGCTGCGCAGTACGCTATCCAGCCGGGTCAGTTTCCCGGCGATAATGGTGGTCAGCGTCTCTTTCGACAGCGGCAGATACGGCACCACTTCCATACGCGCCAGCAGCGCAGGCTTAAAGAAGTCGGCCAGCACCGGATACAGCACTTCCTGTAGGGTTTCCGGGTCATCCGCATGTTCAACAATCACCTGGTATCCGAGGTTGGAAGTGAGGAAAAAGACAATATTTTTGCAGTCGATCACCCTGCCCTCACCATCCGCCATTTCACCTTTATCAAAGGCCTGATAGAACAGATTGAGCACATCCGGATGCGCCTTCTCTACCTCATCGAGCAGCACCACCGAGTACGGTTTCTGGCGAATGGCTTCGGTCAGCACACCGCCTTCACCGTAGCCGACATAACCCGGAGGCGAACCAATCAGCCGCGAGACGGTGTGTTTTTCCTGAAATTCCGACATATTGATGGTAGTGAGGTACTGGCGGCCGCCGTAAAGCAGCTCCGCCAGTTGCAGCACGGTTTCGGTTTTGCCCACTCCGCTGGGCCCCGCCAGCAGGAACGCCCCCAGCGGCCTTCCTGGACGACGCAAATCGGCACGCGCGGTGAGTAAATGCTTATGCAGGCAGGCAATCGCCAGATGCTGACCTTTGATGGTTTCGCCCAGCCACTGTGGCAGGTCAGTAATGACCGCCATTTCATTCTGCGACAGGCGGTTTAACGGCACGCCGGTCCATTCGGCAATCACCGCCGCAATCTGCTTTTTATCGACGTGCGCCGAGACCAGTAATTGGGTGTTATGCAGTGCATCCAGCTCAGCAGTTAACTGTGCCAACCGCTCAGCAGCGAATTCAGGCACGGTATCATCGCTCGGGGTCGCCCCCAGCAACTGCTGGCGTAACGTAATAATTTCTTGCACCAGCACCTGCTGTTGCCTCCAGGCAGACTCCAGAGCCTGAAGCGTTTCTTGCACCGTTTCATGCTGCGCATAAACCTCATCCAGTCGTGACGCGTCAGTACGCAGGCCAATCAGGAGTTCGCGCTCTAGCTGCCGGATCTCCGCTTCACACTGGTGGCTCTGGGTGGTCAGCGCCGAGATTTGTTTCGGCGGTGAGGAAAGATTAATTGCCACTCGGGCACAGGCGGTATCCAGTACATCAATCGCTTTGTCCGGCAGTTGGCGACCAGAAAGGTAGCGCTCACTTAATGTCGCTGCTGCCTGAAGCGCTTCGTCGTCAATCAGCACGCCGTGGGATTGCTCATACACCGCTGACAAGCCACGCAGAATAATGGTCGCCTCCGCTGCCGTTGGCTCACTGACTTTCACTAACTGGAAGCGGCGTGACAGCGCAGCGTCTTTTTCGAAGTATTTTTTGTATTCGCTCCAGGTTGTGGCGGCGATAGTTTTCAACTCGCCACGCGCCAGCGCGGGTTTAAGCAGGTTGGCGATATCCAGCCCCCCCTGCTGGTTGCCAGCACCCATTAATGTATGCGCTTCATCGATAAATAAAATGACGGGAACAAGAGAGGAAATAACCTCCGCCATCAGCCCCTTGAAACGCTTTTCAAACTCACCTTTCACTGATGCCCCGGCCTGAAGCGCGCCTAAATCCAGGGTCATAATCGCAGTGTTTTTCAGCTTGTCCGGCACCTGGTCTGCAACAATACGCAACGCCAGCCCTTCGATTAGCGCACTTTTGCCGACGCCCGCTTCCCCCACCACCACCGGATTATTTTTACGGCGGCGGCAGAGAATATCGATCATCAGGTCAATTTCATGATCGCGGCACAACACCGGATCGAGCCGCCCCTGACGGGCGTCTTCGGTCATATTCTTCGCGTAGCGGGCAAGCAGGCTGTCGCCAGTATCCGTTATCATGCTGGTCGCCTGACCGTCTGCATTCTGCATGACCGTTTCCGCCGACTCCCGCGTCCACTGTGCAAAATCCTGTTGCAGGCGATCGCGATTAATGCCGGTCAGCAGCCGGGCGGCGGCAGGCGGCACATAACGCAGCGGTGAGTGCAGCAGTGCCAGCAGCAGCATACCGCCGCGCAGTTCACTGTGCTGCATCTCAGCCGACGCCAGTAACCAGCCCTCTTTCAGCCACTCAACCAGCATCGGGGAGAATGCCGGGTAACCGTCCGTCACCCGCACTGCCGCGTAATTTTCAACTGTCAGTACCCGGCGAAGTTCATCCGTATCAATGTCTGCCTTTTCCGCAATCACCCTTACGTCACTGCGTACCGATGCCAGCATCTGTAACAAGACATGTGCCACGGTAATTTCTGACGCCTGCTGGCTCATACACTCCGCCGCCGCGGCTTCCAGCGCCTGTCGGGAGAGCAGGTTAAGATGCTTAACCAGAGAGGCCAGATTAATCTGGATCATATAGTGTGTCCTTACCTGGCAAGCAGCCGGTTCAGTTGATGCAGAATATCCTGCGTCTGGCTGTCCAGCCGCGACATGTAGAACAGATAAAACAGCGCCAGCACGACAACGCCACCAATGAGGACGTGTTTAATGGTCAGACGCTTCATTAACTGGTAGCGCCCACCCTGCGTTTTTTTGTCCTGATGCAGTAGCGGAAAAGGGGCATCGCCGTGCAGTGTGTGCAGAACATGGTGCAGACGGCGGTATATCTGTTCAAACTCCCCCTGATCCTGTACGGCCACCTTATAGCGTCCGCGGAATCCCAGTGAAAAACAGAGATATAAAAATTCCAGCAGATCCTGATAACGCTTCGGTTCACGGATCAGACGTTCCAGCAAAATAAAGATCTTCTCGCCCCCCCAGGCTTCATTGTGGAAATGGACCAGCAACGACTGTTTGATCCACTCATTCTTGTTCGACCAGCCATTACCCAATGCAGCCTCGTCAATAAAGGTGCAGAGAACATAACGAAACGAGACAATCACGCCCGGCTCGTAGCCTTGTTCCTGGAGCAGTTGTTCCACTGCCTGGACATCCGTGACCACCTGTGCGAAGAGGTGTTCCGGCATGGTCTGGCTGTTCATACCCTCCACGCGCATGACCATCCCCAGCAACGGCGTGGCGGCATCAATCATCGGATTCAGGCTGTTGCCACGCAGGGGCAGCCGGTACTGACGCCCAGAGTGTCCTTCTCCCGTCTCATGCAAAGCCGCACTCCCTTTATCCACTGGGGAGACAGCATTCTGGCTGTCATTTCCGGCGGGAAACTGAACGGATTGTTCGCTCATGCCTTACCCTCTGATTGCCCACAACTGTATGTTCAGTTCCGGGAAAGAACCGGAAATATGCAGCCCCAGCGCCCCTGCTTTCACCACGTCCTGCCAGGCGGCAGCGCCCTTGTCCAGTTCAAAGTAAACAAAACCGTCGTGATACGGTAACTGACGTGGAGCGGCTGTTCGCGGCGTCAGCGGCACGCCCGGCACCTGTACGCTGACCATATCGCGGATCTTATTGGTGGCGGCCACTTTGGACTGCTGGATGAACTGGTGGATAAGCTGACTGTGCGGCATCCGCGCACGTACCGCCAGAATGAAGGTGCCCGCCTGCAACAGCGTCGGCTCGTTAACCGTGGCAACATAAAATCCGTCAGAGAAAGCAAGCGGCAGGTTCTGCGCTCGCGGCATCAGCACGGTGTTGAGCGCTCGTCGCAGCTCCGGGATCACCGTTTTAAACGACTGCGTAAGATCGCGGTGATTGTAGACATCCACCGGGCAGGGCAGACGGCTGTCTTCCGTAAAGGTCATCAGTTCGCCCAGCAGCCGGACCAGATCCAAATAAAAGGCTTCCGGAGACAGCGTGCGTAAATACGAACGGTGGGTGAAGTGCATCTGGCTGCGGTTAAGCATCTGCAACATCATAAACTCGGCCACATCGGCAATCCCACTCTGCTCGGGTGAGCCAATACGTTTTGCCAGTTCACTGGCGCGGTTACTGATAAGCCCCTGCACGTCACCGGCAAACCCGCTCAGCACCGGGCTGACGCGAATGGTCTGACAGGTCGGGATGAAACTGTCATCCAGCACCAGCGCCCCGTTGGCTTGCTGGCTGCGGATACGGCACAGCGGCAACGTCACCATCGCGCTGAGATCGTCCGCGCCACAGACGATTTTCGGGGCCAGTTGCCCCAGATCGATTTGCTGAACGTCTCCGCCATCGGAGTGCAAATCACGGACATCGGCGCGGGCCAGACGGTAGCGTTCCGTCCCCTGCCCGGCACTCTGGCGTCCCTCAATTTCGCAGGTAATATCACTGATGACCGGCAACGCCAGATAGATGTCATGACTGCCCTGACGGGAAAGATCGAGAGGCTGAAAGGGGGTTGGCAATTGATCCTGTCCCGGAATACTGAATACCGTGCCGTCCGGCATACAGCCCTCCGCACTGTCCAGCATGAGTTTTCCCTGGGCCAGCAACTCTGTATTAATCGACAGCAAGGTGAATCCCCAGGCAAAGTCGCCCTGCGCATTGATACGCTGGTTCAGCAAATACTCCTGATTACGCTGCTGTTGCTGGAAGTGTTGCGGCAGGGCAAACAGCCCCTCCTGCCAGATCACCCTGTTTTTCATGGTCGCCATCGTCAGTTGTCCTCTTTTTTCATTTCGATGCTGCCCTGCCGTACATGCACCAGCAGGCGGTAGCTATGGCCAGTGCCTTCCACCGGTTCGATTTGTTTCCATTCGGTGGCCTGGTCATCCGAAAAATAGGCCACAATGCCGATAAACTGCGTTTTCTCATCCAACTTCACCGGCGTCAGGGTCTTTATCGTGTCCGGCAGCAAGCTGAAATCCTGGTGATCGATATAGTTTTTCCCCAGCACATCCGGCAGTGGCGTGCCCGCGACCTGGTCATAGTCGGTGGCCTGCAACTTCGAATCGTCACTCATATAAATCAGTTGCACATCCACTGAGGCGGCTTCACCGTCCGCATTGATATTGGTGTCCGGTTCAGTCAGCAACGTGACCGTGACCTCTGACGGTTGCTGCGCCAGCTTCCCGACCTGAACGTCCGGATTGGCAATCACCTGACCGAGTTTTTTCGCCGTTTCGCAGCCGGTCAGGAGAACGCTGAAAAACAGCGCCACCCTGCAGACACGAAAAAAACGCCCTGTCATACTTCCGGCTCCCGCTGTTTCTCACGCAGAACACGGTCGTAGACCTGGGCGTACACTTCGTTAAACAGCATTTCAAATCCCTGCTGACGGCTGGACGCTAACTCGTCGTAATAATCGCTGTACATTTTCCATGCCCCGGCCTCGTCCAGCGGCTGGCGCAGTTCATGGCTGCGGCGGTACTGCACAAACCGACGCATCAGGCTCTGCGGCGAGAAAGCGTCGAGCAATACGCGCAATGATTCGACAATTGCGGCCCGATTGGCTTCTTCGTGGTGCCGGACATTACGCAGGCTCTCTCCCACGGCAGCAGGTGCTGCCAGATGTACCGGGCTTTTTCCCTCAGCAAACATCACGTCAAGCGCAGTGGCATAATCCATGTTCAGGCGCAGCGGGTTATCTTCCAGCGGGCGCAGGTGTTTATCCGACAGGCTGTTACGACGCTGTTGCAGATCGAGCAGTCCTTTAATTGCCGCCTGTAATGTCCTCCCGGCTTCCTCAAGGAAAGCATCCGCATCCTGTGAGTTGCGTACAGCAAGCGAGCTGCCCAGCCCACGTAGCAACGGAGTCACGGCGAGATGGAGCTGTGCGGTATCTGTCGGGGAGGCCCTATCATCATGGCTATCCTGCGGGCCGGGATGCACCGAGGGCAGATCCATAAACGATTTGTCGATAGCGCCATCCCTGCCGGAGGCCGAAACTCGTGTAGGGACAACGCCCGAAAGCGGATCGCCTGCCACGGTCAACCTTTCGGTCTGTAGTGCCTGGAGTGGATCGGCTGAAAAGCTGTTAACCACCGTATCTGCAAGCTGGTGCATCCGGGGCATTCCCGGATACGCAGGCTGGCCGTCCGTTGTCAACAGCGAGTCCGCCAGACCGTCGCGGTTGCCGACAATCGTTTCAGGTGCGGCCATCTGCTCGCTGTAACTGACCAGCTTCCCTTCGTGGATAAAGGCTTTCAGTGCCAGCGCGCCCAGCGCGATTTCATCACCCTGCCGCAGGCGTACCACCCCGGCATCCGGAGTGACCGGTGCCTGGTTAATCATCAGCCCCGGCATCAGGCTCCTCAGGCAAAATGCGCCATCATGCAAAACCACCCGGCAGGCGCGGCCGGCCACGGAACCCGCCCTGTCCTGTACCGGCCAGTGGCACTCGGGAACGCTGCCAATATCCCCACCTTCAGCAGTAAAGAGACATTTTGCCGCGCGCCCGCTTTCCAGTTCGTTGCCGTTCATCACCTGCAATGTCAGTGAAAGTACGGAAGACTGCGTTTTTTCCTCAGCCATATGCGATTCCATAAAATTAATCCCTGATGTGGAGGGTGACGGATGGCGGTGCTTTCGGCTGACCAATAAACGCCGTGCGCCCGATGCAGGAGCGGGAACGGTCACCCAACCGCATTCCCTTTGCCTGTTCCGGTGCCAGGTCCAGCCGTAAATCCCAGGCGAGCTGGTCACGTAACAGAAAGGAAATAAACAGGGTCAGCGCCTGGTGATTCTCGCCGTCCGGTAAAAACGAGAGGTAACGCGCCATTGACAGATTGCCCAGCCGCAGCAGGAATTTGCCGCTACGGTCAGGCACCCTGGCGCCGAGGGTAAAATTAACGCCAATAACCGAGCGCCCCGGCACATATCCGGCGGTTTTCCGCTTCGGATTGCGCACGCCCAGCCGGTTCTGTTGTGCGGGATCAACCGGCACCTTACGTAGCTGCCAGCTCTCAATGCTGACATTCGGTAAATCGAAACAATGGCTGACAAGATTGCATACCACATCCGGTGAACGCCCCGGCGTCGCCAGTATCCCGGCATAAGCCAGCATTTTACTGTGGTTAATGGCAAGTCTGTCGCGCACGCTCTGGTTACCCAGCCCAACCAGCGAATATATCCGCTGTGAAAAGGCATCTGTCCCGCCATTGCGAAAACAGATGTAGTAGCGGTACTTGCGCCAGGCGTGATAGGCAAACTGCGTCCAGCGGTGGCTGAACAGGTCGAGGAACGCTTTCAACCCCTCTTCATTCTGTGCGGACTCCCGCGCCATCCTGTCCAGGTAGTAACCGGGTAAGGGCGACTGGCTGCCGGAGAAACCGAGAAATTTTGTGGTCAGGATAAACTGCCCGGTATCGCTGCGCTCAAGCGTACTCAGATCGCTGCCCGGAAAAGCAATACTGGCATCAGATTTGAACAACGCCACTTCCTGCCCCGGCTCTGTACGCAGGGACGGTTCATGATTCGGATCACCATACTGACGGTACAACGACTCCATCAGCACATAAAAATTCATCCCACGCACATCCTGCTGTAATGCCATATCCCTTACATCAGGGCGTGCTGGCCTGTATGTTGCCATTCCCAGGACTCCTGACTTTCCGTGTTAATGATTTTGAGGCAGTGAAATGAATTTATGCTGGCGTACAGAGCGAAGAAATACGACAACACGCTTCCCAACAGGTAGATCTCACCTTCACACACAAAGGGATCGGGATTGATCCACAGCGTGGTGGACAGCCCCCGCACCGGTACGCCTTTAAACAAGCGGTCTATCGGACGGGACTCCATCCTCTCAATCGCGTCCAGTTTCTGGGTAGAAAGGCGGGCCTGTTGCGGATGATGGATACCGGGTAAATCAAACGTGCGCAGTATCTGGATCAGCACGTCCCTGTCCAGCAGAGAGAGATAGTTCAGGTTCATGCAGGAAATCAGCGACCAGTGCATGTCGCCATCCATCACCGGATATAGCGGGCGAGTCGGGCGTGTGACGTTACTAAAAGAAGCCACTGCCGGATTTTTGTTAACAGCCTCGCAGATATCACCAGCATGCAGCGAAGCAGGCAACATCCGGTTGGTACAGACCAGCGAGGCGGTAAACACCTCACCATTCAGGCGGGGATCGTCTGGCAAGCTGCCATCGGCGCGGACAAAAGCAATGGAATGATCCAGGCCGCGGTGAAACAGGGACGTTTTTGTACGGTGATGCCAGTAGACAACTTCACGCTGGCGGCTGTACTCGATCTGGTGCTGAAACCCCTCGAACTCAGGCCAGAGCCGGAACTTCTCACCATGTTTAGATTCGCTTGCTTTACTGGAAACCGACTGTACCCGAAAGATGTCACAGGACTCCGGATACTGCTGACTGGCACACAACGGGTACTGTGGCGCGTTACCATCTGGCCTGACAGGTTCAGAATGATGCACAAACAAGTTCACCGCAGGTGTGCAATACGGGCGCAGTGAATCCCTACGCAGTTTGATATCCGCAGGCAGTGGCAGGTTAAAATGCAGGCGCAGCGTAAAGTTGCTGACCGGAAAGGTCTCTGGTAACCGTGCGGCATCCCGCAGATGAAAGAAGAAAAAGCTCTCCGGGTAGCAGAAATACTCCTGGAGTACCCGATAGCCGCTATGGACATTTTTCGGCCACGGCAACAGCGCATCTTCCCGCTCAAACCCGGCGGCATTCAGCCACAGATCAGGCAATGATACGCGGTGTTCCCCGCTTACCAGTTCCGCATCCATCAACCGCTCACTAAACCACAAATAAAGCTGATGACGGGTATAGTCGTCCTCATTGCCCAGCCAGAAGGTGAGTTTGTTAAGATCCAGTTCGCCGGGAGAAACGTTACCCTCCGTGAAAAAATCAACCTCAATGAGGCCTTCTTTCAGGGTACTGGTATTACGCACATCCCGAACCAGCAGGGGTTGCAGCCAGATATCACGCGCCAGAGTAAAATGGCAGGCTGGCTGAGCGGCTTTATTATCCTCACCGGTCAATACGCCCTGAGCAAAGGTCTGCCTACTGCTTTCTGCCAGGGTTTTTATCAGTTCATCCCGGCAGACCTGAACAGAGGATTTCAGTTCCTTACTGGGCTGGTATTCAATCACCGCCATTGCCGGAACCGGGCGCAGATAATTGGGCCACAGCATATTGATTAGCCCATGCGTAAACTCCGGGAACTCATCTTCCAGCTTTTGTCGCAGGCCACCGGAAAGGAAAGCAAAAGCTTCCAGCAGGCGCTCCACATCCGGATCGCCCTCCTTCTCGGCCAGAAACCGGGCCAGATAAGGTTTTTCCTGTGCCAGCAGCTTGCCGAGTTGGCGCAGGTAGTCCAGTTCCTCACGATAATAACGTTCTTCGAAAGCCATCCGGTTTACTCCACACACCAGTGCTGGTGGTTATCCAGCAGAATGTCAAACTCCAGAACATCCTGCCTGTCGCTGAAATCCAGGTATGCCACAATGTGAAAACACAGATCCAGCGGCGCATGGCTATCCTCTGCGCGACCTGTCACCACCACATCCGAAATCCGAGGCTCATAGCGCAGAATGCAAGTCTTTATAGACTCAACCATCCAGCCCCGGATGCCCACAGAATCAGGGGATTCATCATTGAAATCAGCAATCCCCAGTTCCGGCGAGCCGTGACAACTACCGGAACGGGTATTGAGTACATTGCGCAGATTATTACGCACGGAATGCAGCAATATCGCCTTTGCTCGCTGGCGTGAAGGTGGCTTCGCCGACTCCCTAATACGTTCAAATAAACTGCCTCCGGACTCCCGTTCCGTTATCATGGTGTTTATTCCCTGTCTAACCGTCCAACCAGAGACAGTTCAAACGATGCCCCCATGTATTTAAAGTGCGGGCGGACGCTGAGCGCGACCTGATACCAGCCGGGTTCACCTTCCACCTCAGAAACCTCAATCTTCGCCTGACGCAGCGGTTTGCGGCTACGGACGTCAGAAGGCGGGTTTTCCTGGTCGGCCACATACTGGCGAATCCAGGTATTCAGCTCGCGCTCCAGATCACTTCTTTCTTTCCATGAGCCAAGCTGTTCGCGCTGCAGTACTTTGATGTAATGCGCCAGTCGGTTGATAACGAAAAGGTAAGGCAGTTGAGTACCGAGTTTGTAGTTAGTCTCGGCCTCCTTACCTTCCGCTGTATTGGGGAACACTTTCGGTTTCTGCACCGAGTTGGCGGAGAAAAATGCAGCGTTATCAGATCCTTTACGCATCGTCAGGGTGATAAAACCCTGCTCTGCCAACTCATATTCCCGCCTGTCGGTAATGAGAATTTCGGTCGGTACTTTGGCCTGGAGCTGACCCATTGCCTCATACAGATGCACCGGTAAATCTTTCACTGCGCCACCGCTTTGCGGACCAACGATATTCGGGCACCAGCGGGTTGACATAAAACTTTCAGCCATGTTTGCCGCCAGAAGAAACGCCGTATTCCCCCACAAATAATGCTCGTGGTTTTTGCTGACATCTTCACGATAATTAAAACTTTTCACCGGGTTTTCGTCAGGTGCATAAGGGTGGCGCAGCAGGAAACGCGGTGCCGTAAGACCGAGATTGCGGGCGTCTTCCGATTCACGCAGAGAACGCCATTTAGTGTACGCCGGGCCTTCAAAAATGGCGGCAACATCCCTGATACCAGGGAGTTCGGTAAAAGAATCCAGGCCAAAAAACTCCGGAGAAACCGAGGATAAGAACGGCGCATGGGCCATTGCGGAAACTGAGCTGATGTATTGCAGCAGCTTCATATCTGCGGCAGTGTTGTTGAAAGCGTAATTACCAATCACGGCAGCGACAGGTTCACCGCCAAACTGACCAAAACCCGTGGCGTAAACCTGTCGGTAAAAGCCAGACTGCGTGATTTCCGGTGCAAATGAGAAATCGTCCAGAAGCTCTTCTTTGGTGGCGTGCAGAAGGTGGATTTTGATGTTTTCCCGAGGATCTGCGTGATCGACCAGTAGCTTGAGTGAGCACAGGAACGACTCCAGTTCCTGGAACTCCGGGGCATGAAGAATCAAATCCATCTGGCGGCCCATACGCTCATCAATATCGGCAATCATGCCGTTGACCGCCAGGATATCGACAGGCTCCGCTTCGTTGTCACTCTGCAACAGCGCGGTAATGAACGCCGTCACGCCCTGCCGGGCAATGCCGTAACTTTCTGACTCCGGTTTAAAACGGGTCTGCGCCATGATTTCATCCAGCAGATTGGGCGCTGCAACTGGTGTGTTGGAAGCAGACGCTTCCGGTAAAGTGATCTCTGACATACTGAAGTCCTTGTACAAGTTAATTCCGACCTGCGAGACCCAACTCCGCAATCAGCTGTTCACGGCTCTTTTCGTCATCAAGCAATGCCTGAAGTTGTGCACGGAAAGCCGGGATATTGCCCATTGGCCCGCGAAGTGCTACCAGCGCTTCACGTAACTCCAGCATTTTTCGCATTTCCGGCACCTGGGCGGCAATGGTGTCCGGTGAGAGATCACTCAGTGCTCTGACTTTCAGGTTGATACCCATACGTGCATCAGGTGTTTCACTGAGCGCAGAAGGTACCGTGAACTCGCGTTCAATACCCGACTGTTCCAGTACCGCATTAAAATTATTACGATCGATGGCAACCGGTTGACGCTCATCCAGCGGTGTGTCATCAGTGCCACCGGTCAGGTTGCCTGTGACCAGCAGATTAAGTGGTAATTCCACTTCTGCGGTCTGATTTCCTACCGCTGGTTGAAATCTAATATTTACACGTTCACGTGGCGCAATACTGCCACCGTCATTTTTGACGCCCATAAAAATACTCCGTCAGGTTATCTCCCAGACCATGAATACAGCATAAACCGCACCAAAAAAAATACCGGAAATGCCGTTCCAGTGGCAGTAAAAACAATTTTTCACACCTTAAGCAATTTGCATTCTACGCGCAGAAAAATATTTGGAAAGCACTTTTTCTTCGAATAAAAGAGGGGTATCCTTCAATGAACAAATAGACCAGACATAAGATATCGCGAACTCATAGCGGTGAAAAAAAATGAAGACCACTTCATAAAAATCATGTAACTCATTGATTTACAATGACTTAAATAATTTTCACAATATAAAGCTTATAAAAAACTTATAAACTACATGCTGTTTTATTAGATTCATGGCTGGAGAATAACAATACTCAAGAAACATCTGATAAGCCATCAAGGAAAACGTCAAAAAACAATGGCTATAATACTCACCAGGAGCACGACATGCTTATTTACACAAGTATTAAAACGGACAATTTAAATACACTAATGCATGCATTGATATATATTAACCCTAATTTAAAAGCATTCACATCATCAATGTACTAGATTCTTGTGGCTGCCATTCATTTCGGTTTCGCCGTAAACCGAATACAGAAAATGACACGGTTCCCGATGTGAGCCGTATCAGTATCTGCCTGTCGAGGATTAACGACAGGTTATCGTAAGTCGTTGTTGATAATATTCACAAGGAGTTTATAAATGCCTACACCGTGTTACATATCCATTACAGGACAGACCCAGGGAAATATCACCGCAGGCGCTTTCACCGCTGATTCAGTCGGCAACATCTACGTGCAGGGCCACGAAGACGAAATGCTGGTGCAGGAGTTCCTGCATAATGTGACAGTGCCAACCGACCCACAATCTGGTCAGCCCTCAGGCCAGCGAGCCCACAAACCATTTATCTTCACGGTGGCGCTAAATAAAGCCGTACCGCTGTTGTACAACGCACTCGCCTCAGGTGAAATGCTTCCAACAACGGAACTTAAATGGTGGCGTACTTCTATCGAAGGTAAGCAGGAGCATTATTTCACCACTCGCCTCACTGACTCGACTATCGTCGATATCAATCTTCATATGCCGCACTGCCAGGACCCGTCTCAGCGTGAATTTACTCAATTGCTGGCCGTGAAACTGGCTTACCGCAAAATTGAGTGGGAGCACGTTAAGTCTGGCACTTCTGGTGCCGACGACTGGCGCGCACCGCTGGAAGCATAAGTTAACCAACAGCATCCTGCCCTCACGGGCTGGGTGCTGTTTTGCATCACAACAAAAGTAAATCTGAAGGCAGTCAGTAAGGCGTGACGTTTTCATGGGAGATGGCGAAAGCCGGAAACTTCGGCGGTAGCGTGCCTGAAGGTATCCCAGCTAAGGTGCCCTTAACCACTTGAGCTAAATTAATCATCTGTTTTCAAGCTACGTTGAACTATGGTCCGCTACTGCATTCCGATGGAGCATGCACTCTGTTCAAGTTCACCTAATTATGTTTTGGCAAATCATAAGGCTTCTAAAGCCGGGTTAAGACAATAGTTAGAACGCTTCTGTGGACGAAAATCACCAGACACTACACATTTTAGTTTGAACTTTCATGGATATGAGGTTAAAGAGAGAATTATATGAGGGGATTTATTCAAGGCGGAATTGGTAACGATGGTACTATAGATGGATTCATCAGATCTCAAGGCGAGCTTGAGGCTAAAGCTTTAAAACAACTGGCTTTCAAAGCTTCTGGTTTTATCAATAATGACAAAGTACGATATGATTTTGTTATTAACATTGACACATTCACAAAATACCAACTCGAATGTATTAAAGGGAATCGCTTTCAGGGAGAAAAAAATCTGGCTCTGAATTATTTACAACAGGAACAAGAATATCTTGAAAAACAAATATCTTGGTTGCAATCAAAACAGATAAAACCAGCTGCGTCGATTGAAGTTAGAATTGTAAGCGGTGTATTATCCTATATTGTAAAAAGTATTGGACTAATCGGTGGTGTGCTTCAAATAGCAGTTGGTGGATTTCTTCTTTTGGCTGGTTCACCAACAGTCGTCGGTTCAGCCATTGGTGCCATGCTCATCTTACATGGAACAACCAACCTTTGGGAGAGCAGTAACAGTTTATTTTTTGGAGATGATGACGCAATAGGCCCAGCTACATTTATTTATGGTGAAGTAGCCAATTTATTAGACTTTGACAGAGGTTATGGCAAAATGGCATTTGCCGGAATCGATCTGGTGTTATCCGCGACGACGCTATTAGGCGCTAAGTTATTACCTGACGCCTGGAGACTCTTTCGTTATATCCCAACAGATTATGCGATAGGATTTAAAACGATGAGTACTTTGGAATTATCTGCAGAACTTTTTCCTGATGCAGCCACACTGTACGCTGGTACTCAAACCTATTTTTCCTTGCCTGAACCGGAGCCTGAAAAACCATCTCGCCCACTTATTCCATTTAATGACTGGTGATGCGTCCAATTAGTAGAACATGTATTTTTCAATGAAGGCCCCGATGACCTTTTCATGCAGCTCGACAGAGCGTGAGAAGCAGATTGTTTTTCGGACCAGGCGCTTGATGCGGGTTCTTAGCGTCAGATTGTTACGCTCAATTTTACCGGTCAGATGCTTCTCTTTCGGCACTTCCCGGGCATAACTGCCCCAGTCATCGCTGGTTATCATCCCGATATTAAACGGTGTGAGCAGGGCCAGCAGTTCACGGCAGGTTTCATCCGTCCGTGGCCCAAATGTATAAGCCAGAATGCCGCCTGTTTTGGTGTTGTATGCATACCAAAGCCAGTGCTGACGGGCTTTACTGCCGACAAAGCTCCATTGCTCATCGAGTTCGCAAATAAGCGCCACATCGGCATGGGCGACCGGAGAGGAGGTTATTCGCTTTGGCGCGAGTTTTTTAAAGTGCGGATGACGGTGTTAATGCCGATTTTGAGCGTCCTGGCGGTATCACGGATACCAGCCCCGTTGAAAGCCATTTCGGTTATCTGCTCTTTGACACCGGGTTTACGGGCTTCATAGGTGTAAGTGAGGAGAAAAACACGGTGGCAGTCACGGCAGCGAAATCGGTCACGGCCTTTAGGGTTTTGACCATGGCGATAAACCTGAGCAGACTGACAACGGGGACAATGAACAACAGCGGTGGCCATGAGGGAACCTCAAAGTGAGCATTATACATCAATTCAACTAATTAGAGGCATCACCTAATGACTATTAGTTGCAACATCATTGCATCATGCACTATCATGACCTCAGTAAAATCATCACTTTAAATTTTTAGGGTGCTTAAATGAATGAAGATGAATTGATAAAAACAATGCTTAATAAAAAGTTCTCAAAGAAACAAATAAAAAATTTAAAAAAAATATCAGAAAAATATGCAACCCCACTTTATGACACTATTTTTGAACTTTCTCGACGTTTCCCTCGTTCCTTACTTATACACGTCTTAACATTTTTTTTGATCTTTCACTCATATATCCAACTCAGCGAAAAGCATGGACACACTATTGGGCGAATTTTACTCTCCATCGGTATATTATGTATAATTTATTTAATACTTGACCTTTTCGCACCATTGTCACAAGGATACAAGGCCAGAAAAGTCATAAAAGAAATAAATAAAAAAGACCATAACTAATTTACATCCAATTAGGTTCAAGTCAAGGTGAAAATTATAAAAATAGGTCCAACTTGTAAAATAACAATATTTTTACACAAACATATTTAGATATTAGCCCACAGGAGACAACCAATTCTTTATCAGTATATAAGCATATATTTATTTTGGGATATGACAACAATGGAAATTAAAGTAATGGACCCAGAAGATCGAATGATGAACATATTAATCAGCACAAATGATTTAGTAAATACATGGATGGATAATGAATGGATGCCTCCATCCCTCTCTCATCCTTGACGAATAAAACAAATTTCTTGCGTGTGATTTTATCTTTATTCTGGCTATACATTAACTTTAATATCTTAAAGAGATTGCTAACCCAAGAAGAGTCAACAAAAAATTTCTATGCATTATTAGTGTCATTGATTGCCCCTATTTTTCATTTTTTGTGTTTTCAATTTTGGAAGGATACCTTTTCTTGATATCGAATTGAATGATAACATCCCACTATATTACACTTCCTTTGGGCTCGCATGGTTCAGTGCATTACCTTACATAGTCGCAAGGCGACTGTATACATAGAAACACATGGAGTGACAGAGACAATCTTACTGAGGATGGAATTCAGATTAATAAACATTATTATGACAATATTTACTGATAAAACCAATTTTATCTACGTATTTCTCTCTCTGCTTGGTATGTATGTTAATTTTAATAGCCTAAAAAAACTCTTAAACACAGAAAGCCCAATACACCATATTTATGCAATAGTTACATCGATGATATTTCCTGTATTTCACTTATATGTATTTAACTTTGGCACTATACCTTTTTTTAATATTGATATCAGTGACAACATCCCTTTGTACTACATATCATTTGGATTGAGCTTCATTAGCTTATTACCTTATATTGCCGCACGCCGACCATATAGATAATAACAGATAAGCAGTACACAGAGTTTGAAATCATCTAAATTATTAAGCAGGGGCTTTGTTTTAAAAAGTAGCTAGCGTTCTCTCAAACTCAGAACTCTCTTAATACCCCCCATATCTGATGTTTGTGATTTGCCCCTTCAATTTTCAAATAAAAATCTAACATAAGGATGAATAGATATGTCGTTAAAAGGACTACGTTTTACTCTGGAAGTGGACGGCCAAAATCCGGATACTTTCGCCGTTGTAAATTTCCAATTAAGCCAATGCTTTTCTGTCCCATTTGTATTAAACGTAGATGTTGCTAGTGAAGTATTTAGTTTAGCTGCTAGCAATTTACTTGAAAAAAATGCCACTCTGATCATCTGGCAAGGGCCAACGCCATTGCGCTATGTCACCGGAGTGGTAGCCAAGTTTGCGATAAAAGAGAACAATCGCTGGCAGATGCGCTATCGAATTAGTATCTACCCTCCTTTTTGGCGCTGCAAATTTCGCCAGAATTTCCGCATTTTCCAACAGCAGGATATCCAGACTATCTCAGCCACCCTGCTGGATGAGAATGGTGTTACTGACTGGGTCCCCTCCTTTAATGCCGACCACCCTGCCCGTGAATTTTGCGTGCAGTATGGCGAAAGCGATCTGGCGTTTTTATCTCGCCTGTGGGCAGAGGAAGGCATTTTCTATTATAACAAACTCGCGCCGAACGGTCCGGATCAGAAGCTGACGTTGTGTGATGATGTGGCGGGTCTGACCCCAATGAATGAGGCCATTACCTTCAACCCGAACACTACTCCAGAAGTCACCAGTGAATGTATCAACACATTCCATTATGAGGCGAGCGTTCGTCCTTCCTCGGTGCTGAGCAAGGATTACACCTTCAAGACTCCCGGCTGGGAGGGAAAATATAGTGAACAGGGCGAAAACCTGAACGGCCAGTACTCACAATACGAAATCTATGACTATCCGGGGCGTTTCAAGGACGAGGGCCACGGGCAGGATTTTACCCGCTATCAGATAGAGGCATTACGCAATAACGCGGAAACCGCCAGTGGTATCAGCAACTCGCCGAAACTCTGGCCAGGAACGCGTTTTACGCTGAAAAACCATCCGCAGGAAACGCTTAACCAGGAATGGCAGGTGATCAGCAGCACCCTGACTGGCTCGCAGCCGCAGGCGCTGCATGGCAGCCAGGGGCGTGGAACCACCCTGGAAAACCGGTTCACGGTCATTCCGGCCGACCGCACCTGGCGTCCACGTCTTCATTCCAAACCCAAAGTGGATGGCCCGCAAAGCGCCATCGTCACCGGCCCGGCGGGTGAGGAAATTTTCTGCGACGAGCATGGTCGCGTGCGCGTGCAGTTTCACTGGGATCGGTATAACCCTAAGGATGAAACCAGCTCCTGCTGGGTACGTGTCTCGCAGGCATGGGCAGGCACCGGATTCGGTAACCTGGCTATTCCGCGTATAAACCAGGAAGTAATAGTGGACTTCCTTAATGGCGACCCTGACCAGCCCATCATTATGGGGCGTACCTATCACCAGGATAACCGCTCACCAGGTGGCCTGCCCGGCACCAAAACCCAGATGACCATCCGTTCAAAGACCTACAAAGGCAGTGGCTTTAACGAACTGCGCTTTGAGGATGCGACCAGCAAAGAACAGCTCTATATGCACGCCCAGAAAGACATGGTGACCGAGGTGCTGCATGACCGGACGACCACGGTAAAACACGATCACACCGAAACCATCACCAATAACCAGACTGTCACGGTCGGCGTCGGCCAGACGGTGAATGTCGGCAGCAAAAAGGAAGGCGGGCACGATCAGAAAGTCACTGTCGCCCATGACCAGACTATCACCGTCCAGAATAACCAGAAGCTGGATGTCAAAGAGAAGCGCACGAAAGATGTTGGCGGCGACCAGGAAACAACCATCACGGGTAATGATACCGAAACCGTAAAACAGGCACAGACCATCACGGTAAATAAAACCTACAAGCTTGATGTCACCAATACCGCCACCATTCAATCTGGCGACAAAATTGAGCTGACGTGTGGTGCCAGCTCCATCACGCTGGAGTCTGGAGGAAAGGTCACCATCAGCGGAACGGAATTCGAATTTACGGCCAGCGGCCCGGCCAATATCAAAGGCAAAGACGTATTCATCAACTGAGGCAGGAAAATGGAATTTCGCAATCTGACGCCGTTTTCAGTGATGGAATATGCGATGGACGACAAGCATAACGAGCGCCATCGCGTCGTTGTCATGAAAACCGGCTTTCGGCTGATACAGGATGAAAAGGGTCGATGGCGGACGCAACTGATGGAAAACCCGCCGCTGCCACTCTGTGTGGAAGATGAGTATTCCGGAGAAATGAATGTTTCGCCGGTACTGCGTGAAAGTGACCTTGCGCCCCTGAAACCCGCCTGTGACATCATCGTCAATGGAACAGCTTACACGCCGGGTGGCGTCGCCGCGCCGGAAATGACGGCGGGCGTGCTGATGCGTTCACCCTCAGGTGACGTCATTCTGGATAAAAAACTACAGGTGACGGGAAAACGCTTTTACCAGCGTCATGCCTTAACCGGGCAATGGTACGAAACTGAACCCGAGCCGTTCACTTCATTGCCACTGGATTACCGTTATGCCTTTGGCGGCGAATGCCGCATTGAGGCTGATAGTGAGTATGCCGGGCGTATTCCTGAAGAATATCGTCTGACCGATGCCCAGCGCCGTGAACATCCTGACCCGGATAACCCACCCCTGGCGCATATGGCCTGCCCGGTCAATCCACTGGGGCTGGGTTACGCACAGCCGTGGCATCTGCAAGCCTGTGGCATTCACCAGGTCGAAGCGCCACGCATTATCGCCACCGACAGCCCGTTCACCCTGAAACAGTTTATGGCCTGTCTTGACGGAAAGGCTGACTGGTTTGCGCCTGAATTTCAGCCTGCGGGTTTTGGTGTTGTGGGTCGTACATGGTGGCCGCGCCTGCTGCTGGCAGGTACTTATGACCAGGAGTGGCTGGAAACACAGCATCCTGAGCTGCCGGATGATTTTGATTTTAATTACTGGAACTGCGCCCCGGATGACCAACGTATCCCTTTTCCATTACCGGGACCGGAGTTTGTACTGACGGGTTTTCGTCCGAATGGTGATATCCATTTCACCCTTCCAGCACACCAGGGGCGCCTGTTGCTGCGGGCCATGAGCGGGCACCGCATGCCGCTGCCTATGCTGCTGGACACCGTGGAAATCAATACTGACACACTGACCGTGGCGCTGACCTGGCGCTTTCTGCTGCCAAACAACACGCCACCGGTGCGGGTGCTGGAAGCACGATACAGAACACGGAGCGCATAAATATGGCCGATAACTATACTGCCCGCCAGAGCGGAGCATGGACCGTCGTCAGCACCAAACCGGATGTGTGTAAAACCCCTAAAGGCTCTTCCACACCGCCGATCCCCTATCCGGTGACAGCCAATATGGCGACGGCCGTGGGGGTGGTTCCGACAGTAATATTGAACGGCTTCCCGGCCGTCGTGCTCGCCCAGAGCGCTATTCCGAAAACAATCGGTGACAAAGCTGGGCAGGCAAAAGGCACCAGCAGCGGTACGGTGGAGGGGGTCTGCGAACCGCTGGGCCATAGTGAAACAGTGTTCTTTGGTCAAAAACCCATACTGCGACACAACGATGAGTTCTGGATGAACAACCGGAACACCATTGGAATTATTGTTGGTCAGCCCCCACCAGCAGGTGTATCAGCAGAGGATGCTGACCCGCCGGATGAACCGGAAACCGAAGAAGAGGAAAAAGAAGAAGGCGGCTGGCTGGACTGGGTACAGTCGGGGCTGGACGTGGCGGGATTTATTCCTGTCTTTGGCGCACTGGCAGATCTCGCGAATGTGGCTATCAGCGCCGGGCGCGGAAACTATGCTGAAGCAGCAATGTCACTGCTTGCCGCGGTACCGGGGATAGGCGATGCGGCAGCAGCAGCAAAGATGGCCGTTAAAGGGGCCAAAGCCGTCGGTAAGATGGCGGCGAAAGATGCAGCAAAGGCAGCGGCAAAAGCCGCCGCCAAAGCGGCAAAAGCAGCCAGGGCTGCGGCCAGAGCCGCAGCGAAAGCGGCAAGAGAAGCCGCCGCAAAACTCAAGGGTGGAATTGTTAAAGGATGGAAAGATTTAAAACAGGATCTCGGCGAGAAACTGAAAGAGCTGTTCTGCGCCAGTGACCCGGTGGATGTGGTTACCGGCTCTCTTATTCAGCAACTCAGTGTCCTGAGTCTGCCCGGTTCTTTGCCGCTGACACTTTCACGTTTTTACCGTTCCCGGGCAAAAGAAACCGGAATATTTGGCCCCAAATGGATGGATGAGTGGGCCTGTTCACTGGTCGTACACGATGACGGCAATCTGCACTTCACTGACTACGATGGCGTGGTGCTTTACTTCCCAGTCCCGCAGAACGGTATTTTCCACAATGCAGCCAACTTCCGTGTCAGCCACTACCGCCTTACAGGTGATATGGCCGGAGAGCTGGCCGTTTTCGACCGACGCACTCAGCAGACCCGAATATTTTCTCCTGCCAGTACGGGTGTCTGGCTGCTGTCCGCCCTGCATGACAATTATGGCAACCGGATTGAATTCATCCGCACCGATGGCCTGCTGACAGAAATTAACCACAGTGATGGCTACACGATCGCGCTTGACTGGCAGCAGTCTCAACTGATGGGCATTGACCTGGTGACCCCGCAGCGCCAGCGCCTTGTTACCTGTCAGTATGATGACAAGGGTTATCTGGCAGAGTGCGACACTTTCCAGTTTACCCATTTGTGGCATGAATACACGCCGGAAGGATTGATGACCCGCTGGCGGGACACTGACAAAACACAGGTCAGTTACCGCTATGATGGGGCGGGAAGAGTTACTGACGTCTCCACTCCAGAAGGGTATTACAATGACCATTTTATCTATGACGATGAAGCTCGCTGCACCATCTACCTTGACGCAGAAGGCGGAGAAACTCATTACCGATACAATGAAGACTATCTTGTTACCAGCATCACCGACCCACTGAAGCGAGAAGAAGTCTCGGAATGGGAAGGAACGAAACTCTTGTCCCGCACCGACGCTCTGGGTCGTACCACCAAATACCATTACAACGATGAGGGAGATATCAGCCATGTCTCCCTGCCAGGCGGCTACAGTCTGTATTACGACTACAACGAAAACGGTCAGTTAGTCAGCCTGACCCTGCCCGGCAACAAGGTGTGGCAATGGGACTACGACGATAACGGCAGCATCGTCACTCTCACCGACCCGCAGGGTCGGAAACAGCAGTTCAGCCACAACGAACAGGGCGATTTATTGGCCCACATCCTGCCCGGTGGTGCCACCTGGAGCTGGAGTCATGACGCCCTGCATCAGGTTCAGAAAACTGTTGCACCCGATGGCGGCGTCACGTACACCGAGACCGATTTCCTCGGCCGCCTGCTAAGTGTCAAAGACCCGCTGGGCTTTACCACTCAGTTCCGCAACAGCAAGGGCCATGCCGGACCACAGGGCAGCGTCGAGGAAATAAATCGTCCGGACGGCGTGCGCGAACTGCTGCGCCAGAACAGCGAGAAGCTACAGGAAAGTTTCACCGATGGTGAAGGGAAAACCACGCGTTATGAATATGGTGCCTTTGATCTACTAACCGCCGTCATCCGTCCGGATGGCGAACGGCTGGAATGTCTCTACGACAAGCTCACCCGCTTAACCAACATCACCAATGCTGCTGGCGAACACTACCGGCTGGAGTACGATAAGGCCGGGCAACTTATCGCCGAGACGGATTTCACCGGCCGCACGCTGCGCTATCAATACGATGTGGCAGGCCGCTGTATCTGCACCACCTTCCCGGACGGCACGCACCTCAACCGTCGCTACAACGTGACCGACCAGCTCACCGATGAAGAGGTGACACAGGGCGACAGCGACCGCGTTATCAGCGCCACCACTTTCCGCTACGACACCCTGTGCCGCCTGGTGGAGGCGAAAAATGACGATGCCACCGTCACGTATGAGTACGACGACAGCGGAAAAATCATCGCCGAGACCCTGAATGGCAGGCGCACGGAATATGGTTACGATGAACAACGTGATTTCATCACGCAGCGCACCACTGGCGGACTTAGCGAGCGCTTCACCCGTGGTCTGATGGGAGAGCTGAAAGTCTGGCAGCTTAACGACCATGACCCGCTTACGTTTGAGCACGACCTGCGCGGCCAGGAAACCTCGCGCCGCAGCGAGACCGGTTTTTATCAGACTCTGGGCTACACACCCGTCGGGATGCTGACGCAGCAACGAGCAGGCAGCCAGAGCGAACCGGACACCCGCCACAAAAACCTCCAGCGCCAGTGGCTGTACGACAAGGCGTATAACCTGACAGCAATCGCTGACTCGCTGCGCGGCTCCATGTTCAACAGTCTGACGGCGAATGACCAGATAAGTCACGCCACCTGGACGGGCAGCACGACTGTTCCGATGC